>JBEICA010000021.1:0-22551 GCA_040373665.1 Burkholderiales bacterium
AGACCGCGATGATCAACCAGCGCGAGGTGGGGACCGATGTGAACAGCTTCACCGACGGCCTGCGCAGCGCCCTCCGTGAGGACCCCGATGTCATCCTCCTCGGTGAGATGCGCGACCTCGACTCGATCTCGATCACGCTCACGCTCGCCGATCTCTCGCCCCGCTCCCTCGGCATGCTGATCGCCCTCTACGAGCGCCGCGTCTTCGTGCAGGCGGTGCTGTGGAACATCAACCCCTTCGACCAGTGGGGTGTCGAACTCGGGAAACAGCTCGCCAGCCGCCTCCTGCCCCCCCTGGTCGAGGGTGGGCCCGGACCGGCGCTCGACGCCTCGACCCGGGGGCTGGTCGATGCGGTGCGAGCCTGGCGTTCAAGTGCGCCGCCATCCGACCGTTAAACATGATGTGATCAGTTCGCGCGGATCGAGCGACCTGATCAGATCCTCCTCGAGACGAGGCATCTGACCCGGACCGAACCGATGAATCACCTCGCCGAACACGTCGTCCCGACCCGGAACTCCAGCGTCGGCCAGCGAGACCCCGCCCTTCCGATGGAGGCCGGTCTGTTCCGTCACGCCGAGGCCCTGGACATGCTGGGTGGCGACGAACAGTTGATGCACGAAGTGGTCATCATCGCGATGGCCGAACTGGTGCGCCAGCGTGATGCGCTGCGCGAAGCACTCATCTCCTCGGACGCACCGACGGCACGGCGGCACGCCCACACCCTCAAGGGAACCGTCGCCACGCTGGCAGCGACTGCGGTGCGCGATCAGGCCTTGCTGGTGGAGCGTGCCTGCAGCGTCGGTGACGTCGAAGCCGGCCGTGCGCAATTCCCAGCCCTCACCGCACTGGTGTCGAGGCTGCTGGTTGAACTCGCGGAATTCCGCGACCGCGCCCACGCCTGAGCGTCCGGCGTTCAAAGCCGGATGAAGTGCTCCCGGTAGTAGCGCAGTTCCTCGATCGATTCCCGGATGTCCGCCAGGGCTTCGTGCTTGCCGTGTTTGACGAAACCGTTCGACAGGGCCGGCCTCCAGCGCTTGACCAGTTCCTTCAGGGTGCTCACGTCCAGATTGCGGTAGTGGAAATACGTCTCGAGGGCCGGCATGTGACGCGCCAGAAATCGGCGGTCCTGGCAGATCGAGTTGCCGCACATCGGGGAGACACCTGCAGGCACGTGGCCGCGCAGGAAATCGACCACCGCCTGCTCCACCTCCGCCTCGGCCAGCGTTGACTGCCGCACACGCTCGGTCAGCCCCGAGCGGCCGTGGGTGCCCCGGTTCCAGGCGTCCATGCCGGCGAGCACGGCGTCGCTCTGATGCACCACCAGAACCGGGCCCTCGGCGACGATGTCCAAGTGGCTCGTCGTGATGACTGTGGCGACCTCAAGTATGCGGTCCGAATCCGGGTCCAGACCGGTCATTTCCATGTCGATCCATACCAGGCGCGTCGCGTCCTGAGCCATGATATTCTCCATTTTTTCAATCGGATAAGTTTGTCATATCCGCCTGACACAAGCCATACGGATCCTGTCATGACTGCCTTCGGCCTCACCTTCGTGATCGTTCTCGCCTTCGCCACCGGCCTGCGCCTCTGGTTGTCCTGGCGGCACGTCCGTCACATGCAGGCGAACCGCAATCGCGTGCCGGAACCATTCTCCGCGCAGATCGACCTTTCCTCGCACCAGAAGGCGGCCGACTACTCGTCGGCCAAGGCGCGGCTGAACAGTGTCGGACTCGTGGTCGACGCTCTTCTGCTGCTGGCACTCACCCTTGGTGGCGGTTTCGCCCTGATCGATGCCGCCACCCGCGGTGCGCTCGGAGACGGCCTGATGGCCGGAGTGGCGTTCATCGCAGCCGTCGGCATCGTGACCTCCCTGGTGGACCTGCCCTTCAACGCCTACCGCGTCTTCGGTCTGGAAGCGCGCTTCGGATTCAACAAGATGACTCCGGCCATGTTCATCGGTGACCTGGCCAAGCAGGCGCTGGTGGCCGCGGCCATGGGGCTCCCTCTGGTGCTGGCCGTGCTCTGGCTCATGGGCCGCATGGGCTCGCTGTGGTGGTTCTGGGTCTGGCTGGTCTGGAGCGGTTTCAACGTGCTCGTCCTCGCGGTATACCCGACGTTCGTGGCGCCGCTGTTCAACAAGTTCTCGCCCATGGAGGACGGAGACCTGAGGCGCCGCATCGAGGCGCTTCTGGCCAAGTGCGGTTTCAAGGCGCAGGGCCTGTTCGTCATGGATGGCTCGCGGCGCTCCAGCCATGGCAATGCCTACTTCACCGGCTTCGGCAAGGCCAAGCGCATCGTATTCTTCGACACGCTCCTGAATCGTCTCGACCCGGCGGAGATCGAGGCTGTGCTGGCTCACGAACTCGGTCACTACCGCCTCAACCACGTGTTCCGGCGCATGGCCTGGACCTTCGGTCTCAGCCTCGCCTTTCTGTGGGCCCTGGGTCAGTTGCGTGACGCCGACTGGTTCTTCCAGGGACTGGGTATCCCGGCTCCGGTACCCGACGCGGTCGCCCTGGTGGTGTTCTTCATGGTCGTTCCGGTCTTCACGTTCGGTCTGCGCCCGGTGATGGCCATGTATTCCAGAAAGCACGAGTTCGAGGCGGACGCCTATGCCGCCAGTCACGCTTCGGCCGGCGACCTTGCCCAGGCGCTGGTGAAGCTCTACAAGGACAACGCCTCCACGCTGACCCCGGATCCGCTGCATTCCGCCTTCTACGACTCACACCCGCCGGCCAGCCAGCGGGTCGCCAGGCTGCAGCGGCTCGCAGCTGCCTGACCGACCGGGACCCCCGGGCCCCGGCGGCTAAAGTTTTACGTTCGCGGACAGATAAGCTTTCCTGGGCCACGGTGCAGCGGTGCTCCCGTCCGGGAGCGCCGGCCGTGCGCCGGTGCACCACGCATCCCGAGCGGAGCGGGTGGACCGCGCCCCGCCCATGACAGCGAACGGACCTTCACGTGATCCTGCGAGCCCAGACAGCGACATCGACGCCGTCCATCCGGCAAGACGCCAGACGTTGGCGCCAGGAACTGCCGCGTGCCCGGTGTCCATGGTGAAGCCTCGATGAACATCGCCGCGCAGGACGGGACCCTGACCCCGGATCGCCCGGCACCGGCGGTCGATCGGGCCGGCTTGCGGCCAGCCCTCGAGTCCATGACGGTCGATCAGGTACGCCGCGCCCTGCGCGAAGCCCTGGACCCGCTCGCGGATGAACTGCGTGAGACTGCAGAGCGCACCCTGGAGCGGGAACAACGCGAGTTCCTGCTGAGTGCCGGCCTCGCCTGGCCGAAGCAGCGCGCCAGCATCGAGAACACCCTGCCGGAACGCCTCGCGCGGGCCCTGTCCTCCGAAGGCCGGCCCGATGCCGGCGGAAAGCGCTTCGACGAGATCCGCCCCAGTTGGGACGAACTCGGTCTGGTGGACGACGGCGTCATCGAGGACGACCTGCGCTTCGGCGAGATCGTCACCCGCATCCGCAATGACGCGGGCGAGCAACTCGTCTCTTTCGACCAGCGCATGGGAGCCCTGTTGGGGCAACCGGAGCTGTCCGGCGAGGCCAACCCCTTCGCCCCACGCCACCTCATCCGCGCCCTGCGCGAGGCGCTCGCCGCCGCCAGCCTCGACCCACGGATCAAACGACGTGTCATGGAGGCCATGACACGCGTGGTCTGCCCCGCCATGGTCGAGCTCTACCGCAACCTGGACACACTGCTCAGGGACCGGGGGGTACATCCGGCGGCGGTCTCCGCGCGTCCCGTCCGACCGCGCACCGCTCCGCCCCCCGCACCCGTGCCCGCGCCCGCATCCGCACAAGCACTCGCGCCTGCCGATGGCGCGCCCGCGGCAGAAGGACTGGCACAGCCACCCGCCGGCCCCGCGGCTGCGCAGGCGACCGTGCATGCGCCAGGGACAATCCCGCCCGCAGGCCCGGGACCCTGGACGGCACCTGCGACCTTCGAAGCACCCCGTGCACCGTTCGAGGCGGATCCCGCCGGTCGAGCCGCGGCAGCACTGGCAACCGGGGGGTTGCTCGGGTTCCTTGCAACGCTGATGCCGGATGTCTCAGCGCCGAGCGTCTCGCCACCCAGCCCCGTGGCGCCGGCCGGCCAGGGTTCGTGGGCACCCGCGGCGACCGGGGAGGTCGCGGCGATGCCGGCCCTGGAGACGGAAACCCCGGGCCAGCCGCCTGCCTCCGCTTCGCAGATCAGCACGACGAATGAACTGATCAGCGTCCTCACAAGCCTGCAGCGCGGCACCGCCACGGTGCCGGGCGCGCTGGCGCAGTCGGACATCACAGCGGCGGCGGACGTACCGGCGACGACGACCACCGGTGCGGCAGCCCTCAACGTGCTGCACGGGCTCAAGGCGAGTCCGCTCCAGGATCAGATGGGCCAGATGGATCTGGCCACGCTGGACGTGATGGCGCTGCTGTTCGACCAGATCTTCGGCGACACGCGCATCCCGGCGGCAATGAAGGCCCTCATCGCCCGCCTGCAGATACCGGCCCTGAAGGTGGCCGTTCTGGACAAGACCTTCTTCTCCCGCAAGAGCCATCCAGCCAGACGGGTGCTGGACCTTCTGGGCGAGATCGCCCTGGGGCTGGGTGAGCGGTTCGGGCCGGGTGAGCCACTGCACGACCGGATCGAATCCCTGCTGCTCGATCTGATGGCCCAGTTCGAAGACGACATGAGCGTCTTCGACCGCGTTGCCGCGGAACTCGGCGAGATCCTGGGTGCGCTGAACGAACGTGCCGAGGAGCAGAGCCGGCACCATGCCGCCCGCGTCCAGCGGTCCGAAGAACTCAACAACGCCAGAAGGTTCGCCCGCGAAGCCCTGGGACACAGGCTGGCGGCCAGCGATGCGCCGCGCAGCGTCGCCCGATTCCTGTCCTCGGAGTGGAACAAACTGCTCGTCCTGGCCCGCCTGCATCAGGGTGAGGATGGTCCTTCGGTGCGCAACCTGCTCAAGACGGTGGACGTTCTGCTCTGGAGTCTCGAGCCGAAACGCACGGTGGAGGCGCGCAAGCGCTTCGTGGCGCTGCTGCCGACCCTGTTGCGTCATCTGTCGCTGGGCATGGAGACAGCAAATACACCCCCCCGTGTCCGCCAGCGGGTCGATTCCATTCTCTTGCGTTATCACACACGGGCCATCAGCACCGCCAGGAGCGGTGGCGAGCAGCGCCCCGCCCCCGGCACCCGCGCAATCCGCGAGGATCGCAACATGGACCCGGGCCGAACCCAGACCGAGGCGGGTGCGCTGGCCAGGTTAGCCGAAGAAACGTTGCCGCCGGTGTTCGACACGGATCCGTACGCGGGAATGCCCGAGGCCGAAGCGGCGATCTCCTCCCTGGCGGAACGCGGGAACGGAATGGCAGGCGACGGCGCGGGATCCTCGGCGGGTCAGCCGGCGGGAGGCAGTGCGCCCAGGCCGACCGGCATGGCGGCGGACTGGCGCGGAGGCCAGAGGCTCGCCGTCGAGCCCGAGGACACCGGGATCGTCTGGTTCACGCCCGATGCGTCGGCCCCGGGCACACCAGGGAAGGGCGCGACCGCGGACCGGGCCCCACGCACAGGCGACCAGGCGATTCGAGGCGGGGACGAATCGCAGGATTCCGGCATCACCTGGTTCATCCCGGCAGGCGACCAGCCCGGCGCCAGCCCTTCCGCGGACGCCGCGGGCGTGCATGCCACCCCCGCCGGGGAAAGTGCTGATCCAACCGCAGCCCTCCAGCCGGGCGTCTGGGTCGAGATACACGGCGAGTCCGGCGATCCAGTCCAGGCCCGGCTTTCGATTGTCAGCCCGCATCGCAGCACTTTCGTGTTCAGCGACCGGGCCGGAGGTGTGGTCGCCGAATACTCGGCCTACCAGGTCGAGACCTACCTGCGCTCCGGTCGGCTCGCCGTGATCCCCGAGGCGCCATTGATCGAACGCGCCCTGGGCAATCTGGTCGGTCTGCTGCGCGGCCGCGCAGCCTGACGCCACGGCGCGGCCGCATCTCGGTCTGCGCCGCAGCCGCTCTTGCGGGCGCCTTCATTCTGTGGCTTCATCGACAACCCGCTTGAAAGAGACCGATGCCATGCAGCCCCGCACCGACGACCTTCGCATCCGCGAGATCAAGGAGCTATCGCCGCCGTCCCACCTGCTGCGCGAACTGGCATGCACGCCGCGCGCCGCGGACACGGTCAGCGCGGGGCGCGAGGCGATCCACCGCGTCCTGCACGGCATGGACGATCGGCTGGTGCTGGTCATCGGTCCCTGCTCCATCCACGATCCCGAGGCGGCGCGCGAATACGCCCGTCGCCTGGTCGATCTGCGCGTGAGGCATGCCGCGGATCTGGAGGTCGTGATGCGGGTGTACTTCGAGAAGCCGCGCACCACGGTGGGGTGGAAAGGCCTGATCAACGACCCGGACCTGAACGGCAGCTTCGAAATCAACCGCGGCCTGCGGCTCGCCCGGGAACTGCTTCTGGACATCGCCGGATCGGGACTGCCCTCGGGTTGCGAGTTCCTCGACATGATCACGCCGCAGTACATCGCGGATCTGGTGTCCTGGGGCGCCATCGGGGCGCGCACCACGGAGAGCCAGGTGCATCGGGAACTGGCCTCGGGTCTGTCATGTCCAGTCGGATTCAAGAATGGCACCGACGGCAATGTGCGCATCGCCGTCGATGCCATCAAGGCGGCCCAGCAACCGCACCACTTCCTCTCGGTCACCAAGGGCGGACATTCCGCGATCGTCTCCACCAGCGGTAACGAAGACTGCCACGTGATCCTGCGCGGCGGCAAAAGCACGAACTACGATGCTGCAAGCGTCGAAGCCGCCTGCCAGGTACTGGCCCAGGGTGGCCTGGCGCCACGCGTGATGATCGATGCGAGCCATGCCAACAGCCAGAAGAATCCGGCCAACCAGATCCCGGTGTGCGAGGACATCGGGCGACAGGTTGCGGCGGGCGACACACGGATCTTCGGCGTGATGGTGGAAAGCCATCTGGTCGCCGGGCGTCAGGACCTTGTTGCCGGCCAGTGCCTCACCTACGGCCAGAGCATCACGGATGGCTGCATCGGCTGGGAGGACACCGTGCGGGTGATCGAGAACCTCGCCTCGGCCGTGCGTCAGCGCCGCCAGAGTCTCGCCGACGTGGAGCGCGTCTGACGATCGCCCCGATGCGCGGCGCTGTCGGCCGCATGCACAAGGATGTCCGCCGGGTGCCGGCGGGTGAGCATCGCCCGTGAGAGCACGCCGGGAGCGCGACCATCCCTCCGCTTCTCGACTGGCAGGCACCGTGGTTGCGGCCCACGGCCGCAGCTATCTGGTCGCCCTCGACGAGGGTCGCCGCCTCCCGTGCTTTCCGCGTGGCAAGCGCAGCGAGATCGCCTGCGGCGACCGGGTGCAGGTGGCCCTGGCATCCGCCGACCAGGGCGTGATCGAGGCGGTGGAAGCGCGCTCCTCCCTGCTCTACCGCTCCGATGCCTTCCGCCAGAAAATCATCGCCGCCAATGTATCCCAGGTCGTGCTGGTGCTGGCGGCGATGCCCAGCTGGTATGAGGATCTGCTCAACCGCTGTCTGGTGGCGGCGGAATGCGCCGGCGTCGGGGTGATCGTTGTGTTCAACAAGATCGACCTCCCTGAGGCAGCCGCGTCGCGGGAACGGCTCGGGCTCTATGAATCCCTCGGCTACCCCGTGGTGCCGCTGCGCGCGCGCCTCGGCGTTGAGGCGCTGCGGCCGAGGCTGCTCGGCCACACCAGCGTGTTCGTCGGCCAGTCGGGGATGGGCAAGTCCACCATTGTCAATGCCCTGTTCCCCGAAGCGCGCGCGGCGACCGCCGAAATCTCCGCGGCGCTGGATTCGGGCCGGCACACGACCACCCATGCAACGCTCTATACGCTGGATACGGACTCGGCCGTGATCGATTCACCCGGGCTGCAGGATTTCGGTCTGCACCACCTGGAGGTGACCGACGTGGATGCGGCGTTCCGTGAATTCCGACCTTTCATCGGTCGCTGCCGGTTCGCCAACTGCAGGCACCTCTCGGAGCCGGGATGCGCGGTCCTGGCGGCGGTCGGCGAGGGCACGGTTTCCGATCGACGCCTGGCGGCCTACCGCGCGATCGTGGAGGAGAAGCGTCGCGCGGCCCCCCCCGCCTGAGCGGACGGGAGCCTCACCTGACCCAGTTGGCGACGGTGACGAGGGTCATCACCAGCACCCACAGGACCACGCTGCGCCAGATCAGCCCCACGGCGCTGTTGAGGTGCTCCTGATCGGCGACATCACCCAAGCCGAGTTCCGGCCGGTAGACCAGCCGGCCGTCGGTGTGGAGCGAATCACCGAGCCGGACGCCCAGCGCCCCTGCACCGCTGGCCAGGATCACGCCGACACCACGGTCGATCCAGGATGCGGCCTGAGCCCGCCAGGCGTAGAGCGCGTCCTCGAAATCGCCGACCACCGCGAAGGACAGGGCGGTCAGCCGCGCCGGCACCCAGTCGAGCCAGGAGAACAGGTCCCGGGCCGCTGCTGCAAAGGCGCGGTCCTCCTCGCCAGTCTGCTCCCCCCACTGACGCGCAACCATGCCGCTGAGGCGGTAGAGCACCGCCCCCCCGGGTCCGGCGAGCCAGACCCCGACCGCTCCCGGCAACAGCGCAGCGGACACCACCGGCAGGAAGGCATACCAGGCGATGACGCCGAAGACGTTGCGGTGGGCGCTCACCAGCCCGTGCTCCAGCGTCACCTTGAGGATATCCTCGTCGCTGAATGCGGCAGTGTCCTCGCCGCTCCAGTCGGCGAGAAGCCGCCGCGCCTCGTCCTGGCGCCCCTCGCGCAGTGCGCGCTGAACGGCCGTGAAGCCGCCACTGAACTGGCGCAACCCCATCGTGAGGTACAACACCGCCGTGCTCCAGGCGAGGGCAAGCAGCATGCTCGCCCCGCCAAGCAGATAGTGGACACCGTTGGCCAGCAACACCCACGGCAGCACTGCCGCCGCCCATCCGAGCACCCCGTGGCGGCGCCGTCCGGCGTTGAAGTTGCGCGCGATCGCGGCTGCATAACGCCGGTGAAGCCTGAAGGGCAGACCCTTCGGGTCAACGGCGCGGACCTGCTCCAGCAGCAGGGCGAAGATCAAGGACAGCAGGGACATGGGAGGGCGGGCAGGAATCCAGGGAGGGCCTGATCGACGGACGCAGTCCTGGCGGCCTCGTCGCCGGCCCTTGCCCGACGTGACCGTCCTTCCGGCCTGGCCTGCGCGGCAGCGCACGCACCGGACAGGGCGTCGAGGGGGACAGGAGGATCAGGGGACGACGGGAACAAAGCCGTGCGACTCTCTCAGTCCAGGTAACGCACTGCGCCGCGGGCTGCGACGGCGGCCTCGTTCCAGAACTGCAGTTTCTCGCCTGAACGGATCCGGGCGAGCGATTGCGCCTCCTTCTCGCGCACCAGGTCGAGGCGTTCGGCAACGGCCGCGGCCCTGGCCAGCGGCACCACGACCACCCCGTCGCGATCGCCGACCAGGATGTCGCCTGGCGCGACATGCACCCCACCGCAGGTGACCCCGAGATTGATCTCACCAGGTCCGTTGCGGAAGCCGCTGTTCGGACAATGACCACGCGCAAACACCGGCAGGCCGGCTTCCAGCAGCCCAGGCACATCGCGCACCAACCCATCCACCACCACTGCGGCCACGCCGAGCCGCCGCGCCCACAGGGCCCAGAGGTCCCCGACCACGGCGGCATGCTCGTCCGCCCCGGCCGCGATCACGATGACATCCCCCGGACGGACCACGTCCAGCGCCGCCATGGCCGCAAGGTTGTCTCCAGGCCCGCACAGAGCGGTCACCGCCATGCCGTGGAAAGACATGGCGGGGTCGATCGGCTTGATGGCGTGATGCAGGCTGCCTCGGCCATCCTGGGCATCGGTGACGAAGCCGGTCGGCGTGGCGCGAAAACGGTCGAGCAGGTCCTGTGCGGGCCGCTCGTGATTGCGGCGGATGGTCAATGCGGTCGGTTCACCGATCATGTTCGTCGTCTCCGGTCTTGCACGCGACGGGACCGTCGCGACAGGCGTCCGGCGCAGGCCGGCCGCGCTCGCCCGCCATGCTGCCGTGCCGGGTCGATGATACCCCGGGCCGTCGGGCGAGAGATCCACTTGCGGCCCGAGAGACGGCCGGACGGAGCAGCAACCCACGTCGGCAGCATGGGGATATACTCCGATCCATCATTCATGGAATGTTCCCAGAGACCGACCCGCAACCCATGACTGCGGAATCGGCCCGACCCCAGCGGTCTGGCGACGCCCCCTCCGATGCCCCACGCGGCCTCGCCGAAGCGGTACTTCGGCAGCAGGTGGCACACCTCCATCGCGTTGCGGGTCGTGATCTATGGCTGGGTGGCCTCGCGGCGCTGATCCTGTCGGCATGGCTGTGGCCGGTGGCCCCGAGCACCGGGCTCGCCGTCTGGCTGCTCCTTCACGCGATCGCGACACTGCTGCGCGCCCTGGACCGCGCTGCCTTCCAGCGTGACGCCGAGTCCCGCCCGCCACGGGTCTGGCGACGGCGCCTGGCCATCGGCGCCACCCTGTCCGGCGCGATCTGGGGTGGGGTGTGGACTCTGATCCCCGCAGCAGCGCCGGCCACGCTGTTGCTGTTCGTGGCCATCGTGATCGCCGGCGTCGTGGCCGCCAGTGCCAGCGGCCTGGCGGTGCTGTTCCCGGCATTCCGCAACCACGCGCTTGCCTCGCTGCTGCCCGCGGCGGGTTTCCTCGCGCTGCACGGCGGGGCCACGGAACTGTCCGTGGCCATGTTGCTCGTCCTGCAGCTCACTGTCTCGCTGTTCCACGCGCGGCGCCTGCACCGTGCCACCGCCACCGGGCTGGAGGCGCACTTCCGCGACGAACACCGGCTGGTCTTCCTGCTCGGCGCGAACCGCCGTCTGCGCATGCTCGCAGCCGACCTCGAGCAAGGCCTCCAGGCCCGGGCACGGGAACTCGAAGCCGAACTGGCGGAGCGTCGCCGGGTCGAGGCGGTACTGCGTGGCAACGAAGGGATGTTCCAGCTCATCACTGACAATGTGTCCGACATGATCGCCGTCTGGGACCGGCATGGCGAGCAGCTCTACGGCAGCCGTTCCCTCACCCGGGCGCTCGGCCGGTCGCAGCCGGGCGACACCCAGCCCGGCCTGGCACACGTCCACGCCGTGGACATGATGCGTCTGCGCGACACCCTCAGGCGCACGCTGGAGAGCGCCACCGGCCAGCGGCTCGAGTTGCGCGTGCGTCAGGATCACGGGCAGACGCGCATCATTGACTGCTCCATCGAGCCGGTGCGGGACTCCGGGTCCGAACCGGACAAGGTGGTGATCGTGGCCAGGGATGTCACCCAGCGGCGGATGGAGGAGAAGCTGGTGCGCGATGCCAGGGAGCGCCTGGCGCTCGCCATCGAGGCCACCGGCCAGAGCCTCTTCGACGTCGACTGCCGGCGCCGACGCGTCTATCTGGACCGCGGCTGGTGCGCGATCATCGGGGACGAACCTGGGGAGACCACAACCTCCCTGGAAGATCTCCTCGAGCTAGTGCCCGAGGAAGACCGGGAGCTGTTGCGCGTCCGGTACCTGGCCGCGCTGAAAGGCGAGATTCCCGAGTACGTCGCGGAACATCGCATCCGGGCCGCCGACGGCCGGCACCGCTGGATACTGTCGCGGGCCAAGGTGGTCGAGCGCGACGGTGACGGCTTCGCCGTGCGGCTCATCGGCACCAACGTCGACGTCACGCGGCAGCGCGAGGCCCAGCGGGCGCTGCGCCTCGCCGGGAGCGCGCTGGATGGCATGGCCGAGGGACTGGCGATCCTGGACGCCTCGTGGCGCGTCGAATCCGTGAACCCGGCCTTCACCCGGATCACCGGCTGGACCGCCGAGGAGGTCGTGGGCCACGCGAGCGACCTCTGGCTGCGCCGCATGTCAGACGACGAGACGGCGGTCGCGATCGTCACCGCGGTGCAGCAGGCAGGACACTGGCAGGGACGTGTGGTGGAACTCCGGAAGGATGGCAGCCCCTACCCCGCGCGCCTGAGCATCTCCGCCATGGCGGACGAAGCCGGGGGCGGGGGGCATTTCGTCATGCTGTTCAGCGATGCCACGCGCGAGGAGGCCGACGAGGCGCGGGTGCTTTTCCTCGCCCACCACGACACCCTGACCGGACTGGCGAACCGGGCGCTGTTTTTCAGCCGCGCGGAGGAACTCATCCGGCGGGCCCGCCGCCATGGTCGCCGGCTCGCGATCCTGTTCATCGATCTCGACCACTTCAAGCACATCAACGACCAGGCGGGACACCACGCGGGTGATCAGGTGCTCGCGGAGGTCGCCAGCCGGCTCCAGGCGGGGCTGCGCGATCTCGACCTCGTGGCTCGCCTGGGCGGCGACGAATTCGCCGTGCTTCTGGACGAGATCGGCGAGCCGGCCGACGTCGCCACCGTGGCCGACAAGTTGCTGCAATCGATCGGCGCCCCGCTGGTCATCGGTGACCAGCCCTGGCGGCTCGGTGCCAGTATCGGGATCAGCCGGTTTCCGGAGGACGGCGGCACAGCGGAGGTGCTGGTCCAGCACGCGGACACAGCCATGTACTGCGCCAAGGAGTCCGGCAGGAACCGCTACCATTTCTTCTCGCCACACCTCACGGCCCAGGTCGCGCGCCGGCTGTCGACCGCGAGCGGACTGCGGCACGCGGTCGGCCGCGGCGAACTGGACGTGTTCTATCAGCCATCGGTGGATCCGCGCAGCGGGCAGATCGTCGGCACGGAGGCCCTGGTGAGATGGAACCACCCGGTCCGCGGTACCCTGCTGCCGAGCCAGTTCATCGACGTCGCAGAGGAAAGCGGCATCATCGACGAGATCGGACGCTGGGTTCTCACCCGGGCCTGCGAGCAGTTGGCCGCCTGGCAGCGCGGGGGCCACGCCCACCTCACCATGAAGGTCAACCTGTCACCCCTGCAGTTCCGCCAGCCTGACCTGCTGCGTCAGGTGCAGTCGAGCATGGAGATGGCCGGCATCACGCCAGGCACCCTGGAGGTGGAGATCACGGAGAGCGTCGCGATGGGCGACCCGGAACGCTCCGAACGGGTGCTCGCCGAGATGCGCGACCTCGGCATCCGGATCGCGCTGGACGACTTCGGCACCGGCCACAGCTCGCTCGCCCAGTTGAGCCGCTTTCCCATACAGTGCCTCAAGATAGACCGATCGCTGGTCGCCGGGTTGCCCCACGATCACAAGAACGTGGTCATCACCTCCACCGTGGCAAATCTGTGCCGGAACCTCGGCCTCGAGCTCGTCGGCGAAGGTGTGGAATCCGACGCCCAGGCGAGCTTCCTCGCTGAACAGGGGTGCCAGCAGATGCAGGGTTTCCTCTTCAGCGCGGCGCTCGACTCGCGCGCCATGACGGCCATGATCGGTCGCGGCCGGCATCCCGAGTGGGCGCTCGGAGCCCACTCCGTCCCTCTGCACTGAGCCGCCGGCACGCCCCGGACCGGTGCCCTGCGACGCACCGGACGCGAGCGCAGGCACCTTCGTCGGACAGGGCTGACCCCGGGTCTTCACGCAAACAGTTCTTTGTGCTCATTGCGAGACTCCTCTAGACTTCGTCACGAGGTGGCCGCACCAATCTGGACGGGACCGACCCATGCCAGTGCAGTGGCCACGAAGACGGCGCGCACTGACGGCACATGGGCTCCACCGAAAGAAGGGCTCGGGAACGCGAAGCGATGCGCGGTCGCATCCTCGCGGCTGCGCGTGAACTGTTTGTGCGCCACGGGTATGAGGCCATCACGCTGCGCAAGGTGGCCGAGTCCATCGAGTACTCGCCGGCCAACATCTACAAGTATTTCCGCGACAAGGATGACATGGTGCGCGCCCTGTGCCGGCAGGACATGGCGGCATTGATGGCCGACTTCCATCCGACGGCGCGCCAACTCCCCCCCCTGGAACGCCTGCGTGCGCTGTGTCTGCGCTATGTCGACATGGGTCTGGAACAACCCAATCACTACCGGCTGATGTTCATGACGCCGCTGCTCTCCGGGATCGGTGCGGCCCCCCGCGATCCATCGGTGGAGCCGGAGCCGGATGCGTACCGCCTGTTCGTCTCTCTGGTGGAGGCATGCCTCGGCGAGCGGCCCGACGCTCGGAGACCCGGCGATGCACACTGGATCGCGCAGACCGTCTGGGCGGGGCTGCACGGCGTCATCGCGTTGCACATCGCCCTGGGGACGGAAGCCAGCGTCACCTGGCATCCGGTGCGGGAACGCGCCGGCTTCATGTGCGATCTGCTGCTCCAGACCCTGTTCGGCACCGCAGGCCCGCGACCCGACCCGTCCGTCGCGGCTTGCTGATCCCCCGGGTTCCGCCGGGTCCGGCACCATGCGGCGCCGACGCGAAAATGAGCCCGTCGGCTACTCCCGGTTGGACCGCCAGATCGAGACCACGAGCCAGAAGCCATTCAGGCTGGCCAGCAGGAACCCCACGACGCCGAACAGCGGCAGCCCGAACAATTCGGGACCACCGCCGACGGTCATGACGATCGACGAGCCCACGATCAGCGCAGCCGTCACCACACCGAGGGTCAGCCGGTTGGTGCTGCGATCGATCTGGTGCCCGAAGTGGTCCAGGCGCTTCAGGTCGAATTCGATGCGCAGCCGTCCACGCCGTGCATCGCGCACCAGACGGGTCAGGTCGGATGGCAGGCCGCCGATGGCCGCCAGGGCATCCATCAACCCGTGCCGCAGGCGCTTGGTCATGGTGCCGGGCTCGTAGCGGGCGAAGATGACCCGGCGCACGAACGGGCGGAGGTGATCCACCAGACGGAAACCCGGATCGAGCCGGCGCCCAAGGCCTTCCAGGGTGATGAGCGCCTTGAACAGCAGCGCGAGGTCGGCCGGCAGGACGATGTGATGATCGCGCATGATGGCGCTGACGTCGCCCAGCAGCTGACCGATCTGGATATCCTTCAACTCCAGATGTTCGTAGGTGAAAACGAGTTCGCCGAGATCGTTGGCGAGCCGCGATTCGTCCACCACCGCGTCGCCGGTCCAGTCGAGCAGCACGTTCATCATTCCGCGCTCGTCGCGTCGCGACAAGGCTGCCAGCAGATCGACGATCTGGTCGCGCCGCGATTCGGACAGCCGCCCCACCATGCCGAAATCGAGCATGCCGATGCGGTTGCCCTGCAGATACAGCACGTTGCCGGGATGCGGGTCGGCGTGGAAGAAACCGTCGACGAGGATCATCTTGAGCACAGCGTCCGCCCCCCGCTCGGCCAGGATCCTGCGATCCAGCCCGGCGCGCTCCACCAGTTCGAGGTCGTTGCCCGGAACGCCCTCGAGGTAGTCCTGCACGTTCATCGCGGACGAGGTGTAGTCCCAGTGGATGCGCGGGATCACTACGGTCGGGTCAGCGGCGAAATTGCGTGCGAGCCGATCCTGGTTGCGTGCTTCGAGGGCAAGGTCGAGTTCACGGGCGATCGACTTGCCGAACTGCGCGATCATCTCCAGCGGCTGAAAGCGCTGCAGTTCAGGAATCTCGCGCTGCGCGATGCGCACCACGGCCTTGAGAATGCGCAGGTCGGCCTCGATGACGGGACGGATGCCGGGGCGACGCACCTTCAGTACCACCTGGGTGCCATCGGTGAGGCGGGCCCGGTACACCTGCGCGATGGACGCCGAGGCGAACGGGACCGGCTCGAAATCGGCGAACACCTCTCCCGGAGAACGCCCCAGGGCCTGCGTCATCTCGGCCACGACGGCATCGGCCGGCGCGGGCTCGACGGCATACTGCAGGCGCTCCAGTTCGGCGATCCATTCGGGCGGGAACATGTCCACGCGCGTGCTCATGACCTGCCCGAGCTTGACGAAGGCCGGACCCATGGCCTCCAGCGCCATGCGCATCCGGACCGGCAGGTCCAGATGCTTAAGGCTGTTGTCCTCGCCAGCGGTGAGCAACTCCCCGGCGCGCTCCAGCACGGTGCCCACGCCGGCCCGACGCACCACCTCGCCGAAGCCATGGCGGATCAGGATCGAGACCAGTTCCCGCAAGCGCGGGAAATCCTGGAACGCGTGCAGGGAATCCAGCATGCCTTATCCGCCCCGGAGCATGAGAGGTGAGGGGTGCTCAGGTGCAGACGGACGCACGCGCGAAAGACGGCGTCCGCTCACGGTCCGCGTCAGCTCTTGTGGCCACCCTGGTCAAGCATGCGGTCCCTGGCATCGAAATACTTGCGGGCGTGAGCCACGATCTGGCCGTCGCTGGGGTGATCGGCGCTTTCCACACCAAGGATGCGGTCCACCAGATCATGGTGGTGCTTGTGGACGTGCTTCACCAGCTGCAGCTTGGCCTGCCCCGGACCGACCAGGAGGATCTCCTGGGCGCCGCCGAGCAGCTTGACGATCTCGTCGAAGTAATGGGCATCCTCCCCCATATGACCGGAGCCCACCGAGCCGCGCTTGTGATGGAGGTGGGGATGGCGGTCGGAGGCATGCGCGGTGAACTTCTCCACGTCATCCTTCGAGATGTGCATGACATGGGCGTCGACGTGATCGAGCCAGACAACCGCGTGGTAATGGGACATCGTGTTCTCTCTTCGCTGTGTGGGAGGGGTTGGGGTCGGTCGGATCGGTTTTGGCGATCGCGAC
Source organism: Burkholderiales bacterium (assembly GCA_040373665.1). Taxonomy (GTDB): domain Bacteria; phylum Pseudomonadota; class Gammaproteobacteria; order Burkholderiales. The sequence continues at coordinate 16,658 of JBEICA010000021.1, forward strand.
GCAATCACTTGTCGCGCGGCTGGTCCTTGCGCGACATCGCTTCGGACAGCCCGGCCAGGAAACCACTGGTGGCCTCGGCCAGACGCTCGCCCATGGCCTTCGCGGCCTCCATGCCGGCGCTGGTGGCGTCACCGGCGGTGCGCGCCAGCTGTTGCGAGAAATCGGTCATGGTGCGGGTGATGACGGCGCCGGTGTCGGTCCCTGCCCGGGCGGCATGGCTCACGAGTTCCTCCAGCTCGGACTTCACCCGCGCTCCGGCGCGCTGCGCCGTCCCGGAGAGCGTCGAGAGCATGTCCTGCTCCAGCCGCTTCATGGCATCGAGCGCGGCCCGCACCTCGGTGTCGTTGATCTCGCGCCCCTTGGAGGCCGCCTCGTCCAGTGCCAGACGGGTGGCCTGCACCGACTTGCTCACGGCCTCGTCCATGCCCTTGTAGGCATCGCCCAGCGCCTGACGCAGGTCTTCGCCACGACGCTCCGCGCCCAGCGAGATGCCATCCGAGACCTGCTGCATGACCTCGCGCATTGCCGTGAAATCGAACTTCCGCTCCCGGAAGGCGGCCAGCGTCAGTTCGCGCACCCGCTCGCGGATGTCGCCGGCGCCCTCCATCGAGCGGGCGGCTTCGTTCCTGAGATCCTCGGTGGTCATTTCGCATCCTCCATGATGCATGGCACAGCCCCATTATGCTCGGTCGGGAGGTACGTGGCCCTTGACCCAGGTCAAGGCTGCACCGACAGCCCGGCGTCAGCACTGCATCCCGACCCCGGGAAGGTGTGCAGCCGGCAGGCTGCCGTTCGCCTGGCCATGCCGACATGCGGAGGCTTGCCCGCGCCTGCGAAACGACGCACGATCGCGGGAGTTTCGATCCGCCTTCGTGATGCCCCTCACCCAACCGGAGCCGACATGTCCCACGACACCACCTCCCGCGAGAGCGCGCTGCGCGTCGCCTGCATCCAGACCAACCCGGTGTTCGGCGAGACCGCCCGCAACGTCGCCCGGAGCGTCGAGCTGATCACCGAGGCCGCGTCGGCTGGCGCCCAGCTGGTGGTGCTTCCAGAGCTGTGCAACACCGGCTACGTGTTCCAGACGCGCCAGGAAGCCTTCGAGCTTGCCGAGCCGGTGCCCGACGGCCCCACAACCAGACGCTGGTCGGAGGTTGCGGGCGAGCTCGGCATCCATCTGGTGGCCGGCATCACCGAGAGGGACGGCGAGGTGCTCTACAACAGCGCCGTCCTGCTCGGACCGCAAGGTCATGTCGGGACCTATCGAAAGAATCACCTGTGGGGCGCGGAGGCGCTGTTCTTCGAGCGCGGCAACCTGGGCATGCCGGTGTTCCGCACGCCCGCGGGACGCATCGCCTGCGCCATCTGCTACGACATCTGGTTCCCCGAGACTTTCAGGCTCGCGGCCCTGCAGGGGGCGGACCTGCTGTGTGTGCCCACCAACTGGGTGCCGATGCCGTCCCAGCCGCAGGACATGATGGTCATGGCCAACATCCTGGCCATGGGCGGCGCGCACTCGAACTCCATGTTCGTCGCCTGCGCGGACCGGGTGGGCACGGAACGCGGTCAGCCCTTCCTCGGAAACAGCATCATCGCCGGCCACACCGGCTGGCCACTGGCCGGCCCGGCACGCGCGCATGGCGAGGAGATACTGATCGCAGACATGAATCTTGCCGACGCCCGCCGAGGCCGCCACCTCAACGAGTTCAACCAGTTGCTGCGCGATCGGCGTACCGACGTCTACGACGAGATGCTGGGCGCTGCGGTCAGACCGGGCTGGTACTGACACCTTTGGCCGACACCACCACGGGTCTCCGGCACTGCGGGCGCCTCTGGCGTGGGCGGACCGGGGAGGCGATCAGCCCTTCCCCAGGTGGCGCCCGCTGTCGAGCATGATGAGTTCGCCCGTCACGACACGCGCGCCGTCGACCAGCCAGACGATGGCCTCGGCCACGTCGTCCGGCGTGGCCATGAGCCCGAGCGGCACACTCTCCTCGTAACCTCGCTTGAAACGGGCGTAGTCCTCGTCCGCGACGTAGCGCGCGCGATGCCAGCGGGTCTCGATCGCGCCGGGACAGACGGCGTTGACGCGGATCTGCGGCGCCAGCGCGCGGGCCAGACCCAGCGTCATGGCGTTCAGCGCCCCCTTGGAGGCGACGTAGGCCAGGGATGACCCCGCGCCGTGGGTACCGGCGATGGAGGATACGTTGACCACCGAGCCCGCGCCCCCGGCGCGCATGGCGGGTACGCACGCACGGGTCATCTGGTAGGCCCCGACCACATTGACGTCGTAGATGCGATGGAAATCGGCTGCGTCCAGGGCGTCGAGCCTGGCTGCGCTGGCGAACTTCGTGATGCCGGCATTGTTGACCAGCGCATCGACCCGACCCCAGCGATCGAGCGCCGCCTGCGCGATGGCGCGGCAATCCCCGTCGCGCGCCACGTCTCCGCGGACGACCTGCGCCTGCCCGCCTGCCGCCTCGCACAGGGCGGCGGTCTGTGCCGCTTCATCCTCGCTGCGGCTGTAGTTGAGCAGCAGATTCCAACCGCGCCGCGCCAACTGCAATGCCGTCGCGGCGCCGGTCCCCGTGCCGCCCCCCGTGATGATGCAGACCTTCATTGGCTGTTCCATGGGGGCAAGATAGCGGCTGGCGGCTCGCGGGGCAATGTCGACCAGACGCCAGGCGTCAACCGTCTTCCGCCCGCGGCGATGCCGCCACGCTTCCCGCCGCATTCGACAGCCGCGAGGCCGGGCGGTTACTCTCCGGCGCACCCACGCGCCACAGGAGCCACATCGTGCAGTACACGCGACTCGGACACACCGGACTGAAGATCTCGCGCCTCTGTCTCGGCTGCATGAGCTACGGCGCGCCCGACCGCGGCCGCCATCCCTGGACCCTCGACGAAGCCGCGAGCCGACCGTTCATCCGCAGGGCGGTCGAACTGGGCATCAACTTCTTCGACACCGCCAACGCCTACTCCGAGGGCACCAGCGAGGAGATCGTCGGACGCGCACTGCGCGAGTACGCCGACCGCGACGAGATCGTCATCGCCACCAAGGTGTTCTTCGCGACCGCCCAGGGCCGCAACCTCGCGGGTCTGTCGCGCAAGTCGATCTTCGCCAACATCGACGCCAGCCTGCGGCGCCTCGGCACGGACTACGTCGACCTCTATCAGATCCACCGTTGGGACTACGCCACGCCCATCGAGGAAACGATGGAGGCTCTGCACGACGTCGTGAAGGCCGGCAAGGCGCGCTACATCGGCGCGTCGTCGATGTACGCCTGGCAGTTCGCCAAGGCCCTGCACGTGGCTGAACGCAACGGCTGGACCCGCTTCGTGAGCATGCAGGACCATTACAACCTCCTCAACCGGGAGGAGGAACGCGAGATGCATCCGTTTTGCGCCGACCAGCGCATCGGCGTCATCCCGTGGAGCCCCCTGGCGAGAGGGCGCCTCACCCGTGATTGGAACGAACAGACGGAGCGCAGCCGGACCGACGACCTGTTCGGCCCCCTTTATGCCACCACTGTGGAATCCGACCGCAGAGTGGTGGAACAGGTGGCCGCTGTGGCGGCCGGCCGCGGCGTCGCGCGGGCGCAGGTGGCACTCGCCTGGATGCTGTCCAAGCCCGTCATCTCGGCGCCCATCATCGGAGCAACGCGGATGGAGCATCTGGAGGATGCGGTCGCCGCCCTGTCATTGCACCTCGAGCCCGCCGAAATCGAGGCTCTCGAGGCGCCCTACGTGCCCCATCCGGTGGCCGGTTTCCAGTGATCCCGACCCTGCCGCAGTCCATCAGGCCCCCGCAACCCGAGGAATCCGTCGCATGAGTCCTGAAACATCCCAGACCCCGCAGCATCCCTCTCTACCCGAGGCCTTCCGCCTCGACGGTCGCACCGCCCTCGTCACTGGCGCCAGCGCCGGCCTGGGTGCCGGCATCGCCGCCGCCTTCGCGGCCGCAGGCGCCGAGGTTGTCCTCATGGCCCGGTCGCGCGATGCGCTGGATGCCGTGGTCGACCAGTTGCAGGCCGCCGGGGGCAGGTGCCGGGCGGTTGTCTGTGACGTGACCGACTCCGCTGCACTGCGCGAGGCGGTCGCCGATCTGCCACGCCTCGACATCCTGGTGAACAATGCGGGCACCAACTTCCCGGAACCCATCGGCGAAGTCACGGACGAGCACCTCGACACCATGCTCTCCCTGAACGTCAGGTCCGTGTACCTCGCGTGTCAGGCAGCCGTGCGGAAGATGCGTGAGGACGATGGACGTCGCGAGCGCGGCGGCGTGATCCTCAACATGTCATCGCAGATGGGGCACGTGGGATCCCCGAACCGCACCGTGTACTGCATGACCAAGCACGCCCTCGAGGGACTCACCAAGGCGCTGGCGGTGGAACTCGCCCCCGAAGGCATCCGCGTGACAAGCCTCGCACCCACCTTCGTGGACACGCCTCTGGTGAGGCGCGTGGTGGACACCCCGGAGAAGCGCGATTTCGTGATGAGCCGGATTCCGATGGGCAGGTTGGCGACCGTCGAGGAGGTCGCCGCGGCCGCGCTGTTCCTGGTGTCCCCGGCGGCAGGCATGGTGACAGGGACGTCCCTGCTGGTGGACGGCGGCTGGACTGTTCCCTGAGCAGGGCCACCTGCGGCATGCGACGCGTCACCGCCGCGCGCCTGACCCTGGCCGCCCCCGCCGGACGCGCGGCTCAGGTCAGTCCGCCACGACGATGCGGTTGCGCCCCTGGTTCTTGGCCCGATAGAGCGCGGCGTCGGCGCGCTCGAACAGACCCTCGCCGGCCTCGACACTCGAAAAGGCCGCGATGCCTGCGGACAGCGTGATGTTGCCGACCACCTCTTCGCTGTTGAGGCGCCGGATGCGGCTGCCGGCGACGGTGCGACGGATGTTCTCGGCCACCACCAGAGCCCCGGAGACAGGCGTGTCCGGCAGCAAGATCGCGAACTCCTCGCCGCCGTAGCGGGAGACGAAATCGCGGCCCTTGATGCCGGCCTTCAGTGTAGCGCCGATGGCGCGGATGACGCGATCGCCGAACAGGTGTCCGTAGCGGTCATTGATCGACTTGAAGTGATCGATGTCGACGATCACGAGGCAGAAGCCGGCCCCCGGTTCGGCGTGCAATTCCGCCATGCGCTGGTCGAAGGCACGACGATTGGGCAACCCGGTCAGGCTGTCGATCAGGCTCTCCGCGCGCACGCGCGCGAGTTCGCGATGCAGGTCCTCGATCTCCCGCTGGTGGGCATCGAGGCGTTCCCGCGCTGCGGCGACCGACCCGCGCATGCGCGCCGTGCTCTCGAGCATCGACTGGGCAGCACCGGCGATGTTCTCGGCCGAGGGCGCAGGTCCGGACACGCGGGTTGCGACCTCCCCCAGCACGCCCACGTAGCGCGCCGCCTCGCTGTCCACGTGGGTCGTCGATGCCGTCAGATCGAGCATCACCCGTTGCAGATTGTCGCCGAGGCGGCCGACAGTGTCGGTGTCCGGATCGGCCACATGCTGATCGTACAGGCGACGCGTGGTGTCCTCGTCCAGCTTGCGGCCCTCTGCCAGGATGGCGTCGATGTCGGCCTTGAGCACGGCGTTGCGCCCCGACACGTAGTCGTACCAGACCGCGTAGGAGATCGGGTGGACGCCGGCATCCTGCCGGCTCATGAGGGTCAGCGCGAGGCGCAGGAACTCTGCGCACTTCTCCGGGGGATCCGCGTAGCGCTTCTCAAGGTCGGATCGCACACGCCCCCCCGCTTGCCGGCCTCACGCGCTCCCCCGTCAGGCCGCCGCCCGGCCGGGTTCGACCGGGGCCAGGAACTGCGCACGCAATTCCGCCTGCTTGCTGCGCGCCGCCTCCAGATGGCGCTCCTTCACGTGGCCGTAGCCGCGG
>JBEICA010000061.1:0-15599 GCA_040373665.1 Burkholderiales bacterium
ACAGCGTCAAGTCGCCGATGGTGGGGACGTTCTACCGCTCCTCCGCGCCGGGCAGCAAACCGTTCGTCGAAGTGGGGCAGACGGTGGCGGAAGGCGATACGCTCTGCATCATCGAGGCGATGAAGCTGCTCAACGAGATCGAATCGGACCGCGCGGGTGTGGTGAAGGCAATCCTGGTGGAGAACGGCCAGCCCGTGGAGTACGGGGAGCCGCTCTTCGTCATCGGCTGACCCCCGTCACCGCCCGTTCCACGACCCGGCGCCCAATCCATGTTCGAGAAGATCCTGATCGCCAACCGCGGCGAGATCGCCCTGCGCATCCAGCGGGCCTGCCGCGAACTCGGCATCAAAACCGTCGTCGTGCATTCGGAGGCGGATGCCGACGCCAAGTACGTGCGGCTGGCCGACGAATCGGTCTGCATCGGCCCGCCCCCGTCCGGGCAGAGCTACCTCAACATTCCCGCCATCATCAGCGCTGCCGAGGTGACTGACGCCGAGGCCATTCACCCGGGCTATGGCTTCCTGTCCGAAAACGCCGACTTCGCCGAGCGGGTCGAGAAGAGCGGCTTCGTGTTCATCGGGCCGCGTCCCGACACCATCCGCCTCATGGGCGACAAGGTCAGCGCCAAGCAGGCCATGATCAAGGCGGGAGTACCGGTGGTCCCCGGGGTCGAGGGGGCGTTGCCGGACAGTCCGGCCGACATCGTCAAGACGGCACGCGCCATCGGCTACCCGGTGATCATCAAGGCCGCCGGGGGCGGGGGGGGGCGCGGCATGCGGGTGGTCCACACCGAGGCCGCCCTGCTCAATGCCGTCAACACGACCCGGTCCGAGGCGCAGGCGGCCTTCAACAACCCCATGGTCTACATGGAGAAGTTCCTGGAGAACCCGCGTCACATCGAGGTCCAGGTGCTGGCCGACGAGCATCGCACCGCGGTGTCGCTGGGGACGCGTGACTGCTCCATGCAACGCCGTCACCAGAAGGTCATCGAGGAGGCTCCGGCGCCCGGGCTCACCCCCCGCGAGCTGTCACGTATCGGCGACCGCTGCGCCGAGGCCTGCCGGAAGATCGGCTACCGCGGTGCAGGCACCTTCGAGTTCCTGTACGAGAAAGGCGAGTTCTTCTTCATCGAGATGAACACCCGCGTGCAGGTCGAGCACCCGGTATCGGAGATGATCACCGGCATCGACATCGTGCAGATGCAGCTGCGCATCGCCGCAGGCGAGCGGCTGCCCTTCAAGCAGCGCGACATCGAATTCAAGGGTCACGCGATCGAGTGTCGCATCAACGCCGAGCATCCGTTCAAGTTCACTCCGTCGCCGGGCCGCATCACCTCGTGGCACGCGGCCGGCGGACCTGGCATACGGGTGGATTCGCACGCCTTCGCCAATTACGTGGTGCCGCCGCACTACGATTCACTCATCGGCAAGCTCATCGCCTACGGTACGACGCGTGAACAGGCCATCGCCAGGATGCGCGTCGCCTTGTCGGAGATGGTGGTGGAGGGCATCCAGACCAACCTGCCGCTGCACCAGGAAATCATGATGGACAGCGCCTTCATCCGTGGCGGCACCAGCATCCACTACCTGGAGCAGAAGCTGTCCCAGGCCAACCGGGGCGACTGAGTGACGGTACGCAGACGCCGCGTCCGGGCAGCGCAGGCGCCATCGACCGCGGCAGGGCCGCTGCGCATGATGTTGCGGCCCGCCCCGGCGGGATCGGCGTTGCCCGGCGGGAAGCTCCCATGAACTGGCACCGCGTGAGGGTGGTGGTGCGGGCGGAGGAGGCCGATCCGCTGGGCGATGCCCTGCTGGAGCGCGGTGCGCTTTCCGTCGATGCCGCGGATGCGGACGCCGGCACCACCGAGGAGCGTTCCATCTTCGCCGAGCCGGGTGCCCATCCCGGACAGACCTGGCCGCACACCGAGCTGTCGGCCATCTTCCCCGGTGAGGCCAGCGCCATCGAACTCACCCGCGAGGCCTGCGCCGCGCTGGACCTGGCGCCGGCGGCGCTGAGCGTGGAACCCGTGCACGAACAGGACTGGGTGCGACTCACCCAGAGCCAGTTCGAACCGGTCCGCATTTCGGACCGCCTGTGGGTGGTCCCGACCTGGTGCGTGCCGCCGCCCTCTCCTGCGGTGGTGATCCGACTGGACCCGGGCCTGGCATTCGGCACCGGCACCCACCCCACCACGCGACTGTGTCTGGAATGGCTGGACAGGTTTCTGCAGCCCGGCCAGTCCGTGCTCGACTACGGTTGCGGTTCGGGCATTCTGGCCATCGGCGCGCGCCTGCTCGGCGCATCGCGGGTCACCGGCGTGGACGTGGACCCCAATGCCATCCGCGCCAGCCGCGAAAACGCCGCCGCCAATGGGGTCGAGGCGGACTTCATCGAGCCTGACGGCAACGCCGGCGATGCCGCGGACGTGGTGGTGGCGAACATTCTGGCGAACCCTCTTCGGGTGCTGGCCCCTTTGATCTGCGCGCATTGTCGGCCAGGCGGATCGGTGGTCCTCTCGGGCATCCTCGAACCGCAGGCCGCGGAAGTGATGCAGGCCTACAGCCCCTGGGTGGACTTCGAGGCGCCCCTGGGCGCCGAGGGCTGGGTCTGCCTGTCCGGGCGCCGCCGCTGACGGACCCACCGGGATGTTCACCCGTTGCACGCAATGCGACGCCGTATTCCGGGTGACCCTGGCGCAGTTGCAGGCCTGCAGCGGTCAGGTGCGCTGCGGCGTGTGCCGGACCGTGTTCGATGCCTTCGTCCACCTGACCGCGATCGACCCGCGCGAGGACGAGGATGAGACCACCGGCCGGCCCACCCGCGCTGACACCACGGCACCCGGTGCCGGCCCGGTGGCGGCGATGCCGGATACCCCGCCCGTTGCGCCGGCGCCGACACCCGAACCGGAGCGCAAGACCCGGGACAGCGCGGTGGACAACGGCTGGCCTGCAGATTTCCTGGTCATCCCTTCGGCCGTCGACGAGGAGGACGAGGCGGTCGCCGGACCGCCGCTCGCCCCGCCCCCTGACGGCACCGCAGCCTGGGACCTCGCTGCCCGGACACCGGCGCCGCCACCGGCACGGCCCGAGACCGACTGGCTCGACGCTGCGCCACCTTTGCCCCCCACGCCATCCGACGACATCGCCGCGGACGAGGCCTTGCTGCACGAGATGCAGGCTCAGGCGCGCCGGCGACGACGGGCGTGGAGCCGCGCCGGACTGGCCCTGCTGGTGCTGGCGGTTCCGCTGCAGTTGTTCGTGTTCTTCCGCGACGATCTGGCCAGGCACTGGCCCGCGAGCCGGACCCCGCTGGAATCGGTCTGCCATCTGTTTGGCTGCACGGTGGCGTTGCCGCGCATTCCCGACAGCATGGCGATCGAGTCGTCGGAGTTGCAGGCGCTCGATCCGGCACGCCCGAACCGGGCGGTGCTGATCGTGGCCATTCGAAACACGGCGGATGTGGTCCAGGCCTACCCGTCGATGCGACTGACGCTCACGGACGCAGCGTCGCAGGTGGCGGCGGAAAAGGTGGTCACACCCGAGGAATACCTGACCAGCGAGGCCCAGATTGCCGCAGGACTGGATGGCGGCGCCGTGGCCGACATCCGGGTGCAACTGGACACGACCACGGTGCGTCCGACGGGCTTCCACATCTACCTGTTCCATCGCTGAGCGCCCCGGCGCGCACGCCCCCGCACCATCGCTTGTCCCGCGCGGGGCCGATGGGCATACTCACATGGCATGAAAGGGGCGGCTCACGTCAGCCTGCCGCGTCACGTCCGGCCGGCGGACGAAAGGCCCGAAGCCCCCTGGCGCGCGGGACCGGCGCGCCCCGGCCCGATCGCCACGAGGAATCTTCCGACACCATGAGCGCTTTCATATTTGCCAACGTCGACGTCACCGATCCGGCCGGGTTCGCCACCTATCGCGAGCTGGTGGCCCCGACGATCAGTGCGGCCGGAGGCCGGTACCGCGTGCGCGGCGGCGAGACACGGCAGCTGGAGGGCGGTTATGCCCCCAGACGCACGGTCCTGCTGGAGTTCGACTCCATGGCGGCGGCACTGGCCTGGTACGAATCCGACGCATACGCCCCCGCAAAGGCACTGCGGCAACGCACAGCGGTGTCCGATGTGATCCTGATGGAAGGCGTGGACTGATTGCGACGGACCCGTGCGGCCACCCGGCCCGGTCGACCGGTATGCCCTGGAGGGCGGACGAGCACCCCGGTGGCGACAGGGTCATTCCCGGGGCGACGGGTCGCGGATGGGGACGGTCGCGCGGGATCACGCGAATTCACACTGCGAGGTCAAATAATGGCCAAGCCTGCCGATAAGCCTCCGACAGGATCCCGTCAGCGCCACCCGAAAGGCCGAGTCTCCTGGGGGGACAGGGCGTGGGACGCGACCGGATCCGGGAAAACGAAGTCACTGCCGAACTCATGAATCTCGCCAAAGCCCTGGAAATCGCCAGCGCGACCCACACCGGAATGGTCCGCGCGCACAACGAGGACGCGATTGCCACCGACAGCACGGCGGGCCTCGTGGTGCTGGCCGATGGCATGGGCGGCTACAACGCCGGCGAGGTCGCCAGCGGCATCGCCGTGACGCAGATCACCTCGGAGATGCGTCAGGCGATCACCAACAGCAGCCTGCACGCCTTGAACCGCGAGGATGGTGACGCCCAGGCAACACGCCTGCTGCGCGGCATCGTCGGCAAGACCAACGCCTCGATCTACGAGTCGGCCAATTCCCAGCCCCAGTATGCGGGTATGGGGACCACGCTGGTGGTGGCGCTGTTCCGCGACAACCGCCTGTCGGTGGCCCACATCGGCGATTCCCGCCTGTACCGCCTCCGGGACCAGAAACTCGAACAGATCACCCGTGACCACTCGCTGCTGCAGGAACAGATCGACAGCGGCATGCTCACCCGCGAGGCGGCACGCCGGTCGCAGAACCGCAATCTGGTGACCCGGGCGCTCGGCATCGAGCCGAAGGTCGAGGCGGAGATCCATACCCATGACGTGCTGCCCGGCGACATCTATCTGCTGTGCTCGGACGGGCTCAACGACATGGTGGAAGACGACGACATCGAACTCACGCTGAGCGCCCTTGGGGCGAACCTGCCCCTGGCGGCGAACCAGCTGGTTCAAATGGCCAACGACAACGGTGGCCGGGACAATGTCTCGGTGGTGCTGGTCAAAGTGGTGCGGGACTTCCCCGCCGCCGACACCTGGCTGTCCCGGGTGTTGTCCTGGTTCAAGTGACGACGGGGACGCGATTCATGGCCAAGTTGATCCTCACACTCGACGGCGTGGTGCTCAAGGAGTACGCGCTCACGAAGGAACGGACCACGATCGGCAGGAAACCTCACAACGACGTACAGATCGACAATCTGGCCGTGAGCGGCGAGCACGCGGCCATCGTGACGATCCTGAACGACTCCTTCCTGGAAGATCTCGGCAGCACCAACGGCACGCTGGTTAACGGCCAGAGTGTGCGCAAGCACTTCCTGCAGAACGGGGACGTGGTCGAGATCGGCAAGTATCGCCTGAAATACGTCAGCGAGCAGGCCACCGCATCGGCAGGGTCGGATTTCGAGAAGACCATGCTGCTGCGTCCGGTGCCCCGGGCCGCCGAGCCTCGGGCGCCCGAGCCGCATTCCGGCATGGGCATGGCGATGGGGACGGGGACCGAGACCCGCCGCGCGGCGCCCCGGTCCCTGGCCGACGCCGGTGCCCCGGCGGTCGCCCGCCCCATGCCTGCACCGCTGTCCACCCAGCCGGGGGCGATGCCGAGCCCGCTGGCCTCCATACCCGGATCCCTGGCCTCGATCCCCGGCATCGGCGGCCACGCCGCCCCGTCGCAGGGCGTGATCCAGATCCTGTCCGGCCCCAACGCAGGCCGCGAACTGACGCTGGTGAAAGCCCTGACCACGCTCGGCAAACCCGGGGTGCAGGTCGCGGTGATCGCCAAGCGGCCTCAGGGTTTCTTCATCACCCACGTCGAGGGCGTGCAGCACCCGGTGCTCAACGGCAGGACGCTGGATGCCCAGGCGCATCTTCTCCATGACCACGACATCATCGAGCTTGCCGGGGTGAAGATGGAGTTTTTCTACCGCCCCGCCGCCTGACGACCGCCCGGCGTTGCCGGGCTTGCGCCGGCTTGCGTCTGGACGCACGAGCACCTCCCGACAGGTGCAGATCGACGCCATCCCTACGCCTGACGCAACATTGGGGTCAAGTCCGGGCGCGCGCCGCCGTTGTTTCCCCACATCAGCGTTGATCGGCATCCGACGCAGACACCGCCGCAGCGAGCAGGTCGATGCAGCGGATCGCGTCGCGAGAGCCGAGCAACCACACCCCATGGAGACGACGGACGCATGAAGCCTCACCCTGATTCACGGCACGCACATCCCTCGGCGCCCCCTGTGGGCCGGGCTGGCGTGCCTGCGCCTGGCCGCGTCCGCCACACATCCGCGCCGGCCCAGGGTGCCGGCAGCGGTGCCGCACGGACCCACTGAGACGCGGAGGCTACGGATGCTGGTTCGCGTACTCGGCTGCAGCGGCGGAATCGGAGGAAACCTGCGCACCACCTCGATGCTGGTGGACCAGGACATCCTGATCGATGCCGGAACCGGGGTCGGTGACCTGAGCCTGACGGAACTCCAGATGGTGGACCATGTGTTCCTGACCCACTCCCACCTGGACCACGTGGCGATGCTGCCATTCCTGGTGGACACGGTGGGCGGCATGCGCAAGCAACCCATCATGGTCTATGCAACGGCGCAAACCCTCGAGATCCTGCGGGCCCACATCTTCAACTGGAAGATCTGGCCGGACTTCTCGCGGATCCCCGATGAGCGGCAGCCGTTCCTGAAATTCGTCGAGGTTGCGCTCGGGGACGCGGTGGAACTGCAGGGCCGGCGCATCACGGCGGTCCCAGCCAACCACACGGTGCCAGCGGTCGGCTACTGGATCGACAGCGGCCGCGGCAGCCTGATCTTCACCGGCGACACGACGGAGTGCCCGGAGCTGTGGGAAGTGGCGAACCGGATCGAGAACCTGCGCTACGTCATCATCGAGACCGCCTTCCACAACGGCGAGCGGGAGCTCGCCATCGCGTCCAAGCACCTCTGGCCCGCCAAGCTGGTGGAGGAGCTCGGCTGCCTGAAGCGGCCGGCGCGGATCTACATCACCCACCTCAAGCCGGGTGAGGGCGCCATCACGATGGCCGAGATCGAGGAGTGCGCTGAGCCGTTCAACCCCCGGATGCTCTCCAACGGTCACGTGTTCAAGCTGTGACGCATCAACCCGCCATGCCCGGCCGCACCAACGCCCGCCACGGAGGCCGGTCGTGAGCGCGATGATGAACGTCCGCACCCCGCCGGGTCAGAACATGGCGGAGATCAGCCTCAAGCTCGAGTTCCAGCGCAAGCTGCAGGCGGTCACGAACAAGATCCACGCCACCGCCAACGTCGACGAGATCATGCTGGAGGTGTCGCAGGAGCTGTGCGACCTGTTCGATGCCGACCGCATCACCATCTACACCGTCACCGAGGACCGTCGCTCCATCGTGTCCAAGGTCAAGACCGGCCTCGCATCGTTCAAGGACCTGAAGCTGCCGATCGCCGAGCAGAGCGTTGCCGGCTATGTCGCCCTGCAGCGTCAGCCTGCCAACATCCGGGACGTCTACGACGACGAGGAGCTGCGGCTCCTCAGCGGTCAGCTGCGGTTCCTGAAGGAAGTGGACAAGCGCACCGGGTACCGCACCAAGCAGATGCTGGTGACCCCGATCCTGGAGGCTGGCGGGGGCGAGCTTCTGGGCGTGGTCCAGGTGATCAACACGCGCGATGGCCAGCCCTTCGGCCCGCTGGCCGAGGAGGCTGCCGCCAGCCTGTGCGAAACGCTGGCCATCGCCCTCAGGCAGCGTCAGAGGCCGGCCGCAACCCTGCGTGGCAGTACGATGCGCTCGTGGTGAATTCCATCATCGCTGCGGAGGAGATGGAGATCGCCACGCGCACGGCGAGGCGCAAGGGCATCGACCTCGAGGAGGTGCTGCTCGAGGAGTACCACATCAAGCCCCAGGCGTTGGGCGATTGCCTGGCGACGTTCTTCGGCGTCCCCTACGAGGGCCTGCGCCAGGACCGCATCAAGCCCGCCGAGTTGCTGCGCAACCTCAAGCGCGACTTCGCCGAGAGCAATGGCTGGATCCCGCTGGAGGAGAACAAGGACGGTCTGTTGGTCATGACGACCGACCCCGAGCGCCTGCGCGCCTCGCGCATGGTCAGCAATGTATTCCCGCGCATGCGCGTCAGCTACGTGGTGACCACGCAGCGCGAGCTCAGGGCGACCATCGACCAGTTCTTCGGCAGCGGTACTGGCATGCCGGGCATGGCGGACCTCGGTACCGACGTCGGTGAACTGCTCGACAAGCTCGATGGCGACACTCCGGACGAGACCGGGGGCGGCAGCGACGACGTCACGATGGCGCAGGACAACGAGCTGGTGAAGCTCGTCAACAAGATCATCGTCGACGCCTACCATCAGGGCGCCTCGGACATCCACATCGAGCCCTTTCCCGGCAAGGGCAAGACCGAGGTGCGCTTCCGCAAGGACGGTTCCCTGGTGCCCTACATATCGGTGCCGTCGTCCTATCGCAACGCCCTGGCGGCACGGCTGAAGATCATGTGCGACCTCGACATCTCCGAGCGCCGCAAGCCGCAGGACGGCAAGATCAAGTTCCGCAAGTTCGGCCCGCTGGACATCGAGCTGCGGGTGGCGACCATCCCGTCGCAGGGCGGCGTGGAAGACATCGTCATGCGGATTCTGGCGGCGGGCGAGCCGCTGCCGCTGGACAAGCTGGGGCTGTCCCCACGCAATGTGAAGTCGGTGAAGGAGACGATCTCCAAGCCCTACGGCCTGTTCTTCGTCTGCGGCCCGACCGGCTCGGGTAAGACCACCACGCTGCACTCCATCCTCGGCCACATCAACACGCCCGAGACCAAGATCTGGACGGCCGAGGATCCGGTCGAGATCACGCAGAAAGGCCTGCGCCAGGTGCAGATGAACCCGAAGGCCGGCGTGACCTTCGCCACGGCGATGCGCGCCTTCCTGCGTGCCGACCCCGACGTGATCATGGTCGGCGAGATGCGGGACAAGGAGACCACGGCGATCGGCATCGAGGCCTCGCTCACGGGTCACCTGGTGTTCGCCACGCTGCACACCAACAGCGCGCCGGAATCGGTGACGCGCCTGCTGGACATGGGCATGGATCCGTTCAACTTCGCGGACGCGCTGCTGGGCATCCTGGCGCAGCGGCTGGCCAAGCGGCTGTGCGCCAAGTGCAAGCGCCCGCACGTCGCTTCGCCAGAGGAGATCGACGCGCTGCTGGACGAGTACGCCGCCGAGCTGCGCGGCACGCCGCGCTGGGTCACCGACCCCGAGGGCGAGATGGCGGCCCTGCACGCGGAATGGAAATCGTCGTTCGCGAATGAGCGCGGCGAGCTCACGCTCTACGAGCCGGTGGGCTGCGAGGTATGCAGCGGCACCGGCTACAAGGGCCGCCTCGGCCTGCACGAGCTGCTGCTGGGCAGCGACAAGGTCAAGCGTCACATCCAGGAACACGCGCGCGTGGCGGAGATCCTCGCCACGGCGCTGGAGGAAGGCATGCGCACCCTGAAGCAGGATGGCATGGAGAAAGTCCTGCAGGGCATCACCGACATGAAACAGGTGCGCGCCGTATGCATCAAGTAGTCGAATCCGCGATAAATGACGAAATCCGTCACGCCCGTCCTGCCGTTACCGGCACCCGCGGCGCAACATGTCGGATACGACCTCGCTGCCTGGAGCTGCTGCACGGCGATGCCGTCGCGCGGATGGCCTCACGCAGCCCGAGAACCCAGTCCGCACGGGGCGTTTCCCGTGCGTCAGGGCAGACGCGGCCGTGTGCGAGTGACTCACCGCAGCCCCCGGGCTCCGGGGAGTCACTGGCATACGGCTTGCGTCTTTCACCGCACACACGTTTCGGCGTGTGTGTTCCAACCGCCAAACAGGAGCTTTCAATGAAACGCGTTCAACAAGGCTTTACCCTGATCGAACTGATGATCGTGGTCGCGATCATCGGCATTCTGGCCGCCGTGGCCATCCCGGCCTATCAGGATTACACCGTCAAGGCCAAGGTGCAGGACATCGTCAGCATTTCAGCACCGGCCCGCAAGGCGGTGGGCGAAGCGTGTGCCAGCGGCGAACTCGTCAGCGGCTACAACAACGCGTCCGCCAACCTGCCGACGACCATCACCAGCAAGTACACGGCGAGCGTCGCCATCGCGGCCACCAGTTCCTCGGCCGCCACCGTGACTGCCACTTCTCAGGGCATGACGAACGCCACCGGCACGGTCGTCTGGACCGCCACGTGTGTCGCAGCCGGTACCACCTGGGCCATCGGCGGAACGATGGCTTCCAAGTACTACCCGAAGACCTGATACTGCGAGTCTCACCAGTCGCAGGCACGAAAGGGAGACTTCGGTCTCCCTTTTGTTTGTGGTGCCTGCCGCCGTGATCGGGCCCGGCAGCACCACCGCCGCGAGGCCAGGAAGCGATCCAGGAAACCGTCGGTTCACGACCAGCCAATCGATGGCTGCCCGCCGCCTTACACGGAACCGCCTTCGGGTGGCGCCCGCTGCAACAAAGACAGAAAGCCCGCCCGCCGACTACCCCCGTGACTGTGTTCCCGAAGGCCCAACTGGAGAGCGCAAGAACCGTCGATGACGGCCGTTAGTTACCATCTGTCGGACAAGGTTGGCGCCGAGCGACATGACAACCGGCCGTGCGATTTCGCCCGCTCTCGACCTAACACATATTCCACACCTTCCTCCCCCAAGAGCCTGAACATGGAAACACACGTCGCCATTCGACTCGTCGACGATGTCCAGATCGTTGTGCCTCGCGACATCACGCTGATCACGCCGTTCGTGCTCCTGGAACAGGAGGACTGGTTCGAGTCAGAGCTGGAGTTCACACGAAGGCTCCTCGAGCCCGGCATGGTCGTCGTGGACGTGGGTGCCAACTATGGGGTGTTCACACTCGCGGCAGCCAAGGCCGTGGGGCCGCATGGCAAGGTGATCGCCTACGAGCCCACGCCGGCGGTTGCCGAGTCGCTGACTCGCAGTGTCCAGATCAATGGTTTCGCGCATGCCGCGATTCAGCGTTGCGCGCTGTCCGAGCGCGAGGGTGAGGCATTTCTCTCGGTCTCCGAGCATTCGGAACTCAATCACCTCTCGACGGCGACTGCGAAGGGAAATGGCAACGCCGTGGCGGTGAGACTCGAGACCCTGGATGCACAGTGCGCGAGCCTGGGCCTCGCCCTGCCCGATTTCGTGAAGATCGATGCCGAGGGCCATGGCATGGAGGTCCTGCGGGGCGGCAGCAGGACATTCGACCAGGGCGATCCTCTGGTGTTGTTCGAGGTCAAGGATGGCGAAGGCACGTTCGATCTGGACATGGTCGCAGCCTTCGAGAAGCTCGGTTACCGTGCCTACAGCCTCTTGCCCGGCGCCCAGTTCCTCATCCCCTTCGATGCCGGCGCGCCTGTCGACGCCTACACCCTCAACGTGTTCGTGGCGAAACCTTCCCGCGTGGAGCGTCTCGCCCGAAGGGGATTGCTCGCAGACCCGGCCTTCCTGGAGTCTGGACCACCAGCCTCATGGCGGGACTATCTGGCCACAGCGCCATACGCCGCGACCCGGCAGTCGGCGTGGTCGCGAGGACCGCGGATCTGGGCCAGGAGCGAGGACAAGGTCTACCACGAAGCTCTGGAAGGTTTCGCCCGCTCGCGCGCGGCGGTCGGCCGCTCGGCATGGGCGCGCTATGCGGCACTCTCCAGCGCGCGGCGACAGGCCCTGGAGGCTGTCCGGGCGAAGGCCAGCCTCGCGCGGCTTCTCACGGCCGCCCGCCTGGAATATGAACTGGGTGCCCGGGCGAGCGCCGTAGGCCTGCTCGGCCCTGTCGCCGCGGCACTCATGGCCGGAGAGGTCGCACTGCCCGATGAGCCTTTCCTCGCGCCGATACCGCGGTACGAGGCGGTTGCGTGGGACGGCGCGGACAAGGACTGGGTGATCAGTGCCGTCCTGGAAAGCTTCGTCGGGCTCTCCCACTATTCCACCTACTACAGCCAGGGGGGCACGGACCAGTACCTGGAATGGCTGTCAGAGTCGCGCTACGCATCCGACGAGATGCGCCGGCGACTCTGTCTTTCCCGTCTCGTCCGCGGTCTGCCGCCAGGGGAGAGCGCGCAGGCGCTCGCGGTGCCCTCGCAACGGAACCGTAACGCGGCTCTCTGGGCAGAACTCCTGGCGACGAAGGCGACCTGACAGCCCGGGCGCTCGACGCGAGTGATGCGTCATGGTCGCAGCGCCTGCCCGGATGTTTCAGCAGGCCGGCCCCGGAAATGCGGACCGTGACCCAGGCCCGCTTTCGCGGTCCGGCCTTGGGAAGCCGCCGGGTCCCGTCCCGGGATCAACCCTTGCCGAGTTCGTCGTGCCCTGCCAGGGGGCATGGTCTCAGACGTTGGATTCGTTGAGCATCGTGCCGTAGGCAGCTTCGAGGTCGCGCGTGAATCGGGCGCTGTCGGCCAGAGGCGAGGCGAGGATGCGGCTGCGCAGCGAGCCGCGCCAGGCGACGATGCGCTGCGGATCGCGGGCCAGCGCCACCGCCTTGTCCACATATTCCTGGTCCGAGCGCGCCACCAGTTCTGCGGCGCCGACCGATTCCAGCAGGCTCACACCGACCCGCGAGGCGTGCCGGTCGCCGGCCAGGGTGATCACCGGAACCCCCATCCACAAGGCCTCGCAGGTGGTGGTGGTGCCGTGGTACGGATAGGTGTCGAGCGCGATGTCGGCCCGGGCGTAGGTGCCCAGGTGCCCGGCCATCGAGGGCACGGAACCGCTGAACACCACCCGTGACAGGTCGCAGCCGGCCTGCTCCAGACGCCGCCGCGCCGCCTCCTGGACCGCCGGGTCGGTCAACGACAGGGTCTTCATCAACAGCCGGGCGTCAGGCAACTGCGCCAGGATGCGCCCCCACAACCCGAGGACGTGGTCGCTGACCTTGGCGAAGTTGTTGAATGAGCAGAAGGTGACCTGGCCGGCGCTCAGGCAGGGGGCCGGGGCCACCTCGGGCGAGTCGGGGTGGGGGCGCCAGTTGAGGAACACCTCGGGCATGCGGTAGAGGCGCTCGGTATGCAGCGCGTCGGCCTCGGGGGCGGGGTCGGCGCGGGCGTCGGTGATGCGCCAGTCCATGGCGGGCAGGCCGGTGGTGTTGGGGTAGCCCAGCCAGTTGACCTGCACGGGGGCGACGCGGCGCGCCAGCACGGCGAGTCGGTTGTTGGCGGTATGCCCGGCGAGATCGACCACGACGTCGAGCTCGTCCTCGAGCATGAGGCGCTCGACGGCGTCGTCGTCCAGGGTGGCGATGTCGCGCCACAGGTCGGCCTTGGCGCGCAGCCGGTCGGTGACCTCGTCGGTATCCCTGGCGTTGCTGTAGCAGGCGATCTCGAAAAGGTTCCGGTCGTGCTGTTCCAGCACGGGCTCGAAGAAGAACGAAACCACGTGGTTGCGGAGATCCGGAGACACATACCCGATCCGCAGTCGCCTGTGGTCCGGACGGCCGGAACGGCGCAGCGCCGCCGCGGCGCGCGACGGTGGCAGGTGCTGTCCGGCCTCCTGGTGCTCCCGGAAAAGCGCCTGCGCGGGCACGTCCGTGTAGTTGCCGATCAGCAGCAGACTGCTCCAGGCCGTGAGGTTGCCGGGATTCATCGCCACCATACGGCGCTGGGTGTCGCGTGCCTCCTCCAGCCGTCCCTGCAACTGGAGGGCGGTCCCCAGGTTGAGCAGGGCACCTTGATGGTCCGGACTGAGCGCCAGGCAGCGGCGGCATGCCTCCTCGGCGGCGCCGGGATGGTGCCGCATCAGAGCGAGGCCCGACAGATTGGCGTGGGCCTCGGCGAGCGCCGGGTCCGCCTCGACGGCGCGGCGCAGGGCCGCCTCCGCCGCCTCGGCGTTTCCAAGTTGCAGTTGCGCGAGTCCCAGCCCAAGGAAAGCTTCGCCCATGCCGGGGTCGCGGTTCACCGCCTCGCCAAAGGCCGCGGCTGCCTGCTCCGTCCGTCCCATCGCGGCGAGCATCCTTCCGCGGGAAAAATGAAAGGACGCATTGCCCGGGTCGGCGCGGACAGCCTGCTCGACCAGGGGGAGAGCGGTCTCCAGGCGGCCGGCCTCCGCCTCGAGCACGCCCAGCAGGAAACTGGCGTCGGCGTTCGCCGGATCGGCCCGGAGGGCCGATTCGTAGTGGCGGCGCGCAGTCGGCAAATCCCCCGCGGTCTGGGCCGCGAAGCCGGCACCCACCAGGGCCTTGGCTTCGCGCGTCGCGCTTTTCCAGGGGAACAGCTTCAGCATCTGCACATCCTCATGGTCGGCGAGAGCCACTACTCGCGAAGCTGTTGTCGACGTCGGGCACGCAATCTTGATGGCCCTTCAGACTTCGGGGTGGACCGCGCCGCGGTGTGCCCAACGGCTGCAGCGAACTCTGCCTCAGCCATGATGCTACGCGGGAGTGGTCAGCGTGGAGTCGAGCGTGGTGGTGGCTCCGCGTGTCCCCCCCGTATGCCGCCCGACTCATGGGTACGCCATGATCGGGGTGCAGGATCCCGGCATGGGCCAATCGGAGTTCGTAGGATGCTGGTCCGCTACCCGATGGATGCATCCGAAGCTACACTGACCTCAGGCCGACCGCTTTTGGGCGGCCCGCCGGGGCCGGCGCGAAGGCCTGATGCGTGTTGCGTGCGACACCGCCACTCAGGAATGTTTCGTGGACGACATCATTCAGCTTCCCGTCGCCTCCGCACCCGCGAAGCTGTCGCGGCCCCGCCTGTACGACCTCGTCCCGCGGGAACGGCTGTTCCAGAGGCTTGACAGCCTGCGTGAGCATCCGCTGATCTGGGTGCATGGACCCCCGGGTTCCGGAAAGAGCACGCTGGTCGCGAGCTGGTTGCAGTCCCGGGGCACGGGTTCCGGCGCTGAAGTCTGGTACCACATCGACCCCGACGACGGTGACGTCTCCACCTTCTTTTTCCACCTGCGGCTGGCGGCATCCCTGCGCAATCCCGAAGCCCCGCCCCTGCCCCTGCTCACACCCGAGTATCTCGGCGATCTCCCAGCCTTCACGCGGCGGTTTGCCCGGGGCTTCTTCGAGCGCCTGAAGAAGGGCACGGTGTTGGTCCTGGACAACTTCCAGGATCAGGAGGAGGGGGTTCTGCACTCTGTGCTCGAGGTGATGAGCCATGAGGTACCGGACGCGGCGAATGTGGTGATCATCAGCCGCCACGAGCCCCCGGCGCTTCTGGCGGCGGCACGTGTCCGGCGCGATCTGGTCGTTCTGGGCTGGGACGAGTTGCGTTTCACACTGGCCGAAACCCAGGGCGTGGCCGGTGATCGTGTTTCGGCGGATCTCGCCCAGCACGTGCACCACCTGTCCGACGGCTGGGCGGCCGGCATCACGTTGCTGCTCGAGCAGGCCCGGCAGGGCCGGCGTCCTGAAGCATTGGCCTCCGG
>JBEICA010000340.1:0-3531 GCA_040373665.1 Burkholderiales bacterium
CAGGATGACGATGATGAGCACCAGGAAGGGGAAGGCGAGCGCCGTGTCGATCACGCGCATCAGCACGGTGTCGAACAGCCCGCGGCGCAGGCCGGCCCACGCGCCCAGCAGCACCCCGAGCACCATGGGCACGTAGGTGGTCCAGAAACCGATCACCAGATCGGTGCGGATCGCGTAGAGCGCGCGCGTGAACAGATCGCGTCCGAGGGAATCGGTGCCGAACCAGTGCGCCCGCCCGGGGGGCTGCAGGGCCGCGCCGTAGTCCTGCCTGAGGGGATCGTAGGGCGTGAGCCAGGGCGCGAGTATGCCGGCGGCGATGAGCAGCGCGAGCAGCAGCAGGCCGATGCGCAGCGATGGCGACCAGCGCGACAGCTCTGCCGTGAGCCGCGGCCCACCGCCCGCCTGCGCGCCGCCGGCGGAGGGTGTGCTCACGTGCGCACCCGCTTGTCGACCAGGGCGTAGGCGATGTCGGCCAGCAGGCTCACGCCGAGCACCAGCAGGGCGAACACCACGGTGAGGCCCTGGATGACCGGGTAGTCGCGCGTGGACACGGCGTGCACCAGGAGCATGCCCAGGCCCGACACCGAGAACACCGATTCGACCACGACACTGCCGCTGATGAGCCAGCCGATGTTGACGGCCAGGATGGTGATCACCGGGATCGCGGCCGCCCGCAACACATAACGGAACAGGATGCGTCCCTCGGACAGACCCTTGGCGCGGGCCACCTCGACGTGGTCCGCGGTCATCGCCTCGAGCATGGCGGCACGCAGGGACTGCATCAGCAGCGGTGCCAGAAACAGTGCGATGGTCATGGAGGGCAGGAAGAGGTGGTGCAGATGCCCGACGAAGCCGCGGCCGAAGCCCGCGATCGGGAACCACTTCAGCGTCAGCCCGAAGCTCAGGATCAGGATGAGGCCGATCCAGAAAGACGGCATGGCGAAGCACAGGGTGCCCGCGAGCCGGATGACGTGATCGGTGACCCGTTCACGCCGGGCAGCCGCCCAGACCGCCAGGGGCACCGCCAGCAGCACGGCCAGCACTGTCGAGTAGACCAGCAGGAACACCGACGGCACCAGCCGCTCCCAGATGATGGCCGACACCGGTGAGCGCTGGATGATGGAGGTGCCGAGATCGCCGACGACGGCGTTGCCCACGAAGCTCAGGTACTGCACCAGTACCGGGCGGTCGAGCCCGAGCCGGGCCTGCAACTCCGCCACCGCGGCTTCACTGGCGCGCCCCTGCATCATGATGCGCACCGGATCGCCGGGGACCAGCTGTATGGCGAGGAAGGCGATGAGTGTCACGCCGAGCAGGACGGGGATGGCCTGCAGCAGACGGGCACCAACGAAACGGAAGATCCACATGCCGCGTTCGGGCGGACGTCGTCACCGACGTCCGCCCCGGGTGATGTCACTTGTTGCGGATCACGTCCTTCAGCCACCACCAGCCGTTCTTGGCGGTCTGCCAGCCCTCGATCTTCACATGGTGGGCGTTGAGCATGGGCGAGAAGTTCAGCGGGATGCTGTAGCCGTCGTGGTAGACGGTGTCCTGCACCTTCGCGTACAGCTCGGCCCGTTTCGCCGGGTCGGCCTCGGAACGGGCCTCGTCGAGCATCTTGCCGACCGCGTCATTGCGATAGTTCGAGAAGAAGGACTTGGTGCCGCCGCGGCCGTCGGCCTGGAGCGTGGCGAGCTCGTCGGTGTCGTTGATGTCGCTGGTGATATAGCTCACGTAGAGCATGTAGTCGCCCTTGCTGCTCATGTCGAAGGCGGTGCCCACGTCGTACTCGACGATCTCCGACTTGACGCCGGCCTCGGTCCAACCCTGCTGCAGGATGGTCGCGACCTGCTTGGAGGGCGCGTTGCCCGTGTCGACCATGATCTTCAGCGTCTGGCCCTTGTAGCCCGAGGACTTCACCAGTGCCTTGGCCTTCTCCAGGTCGTAGGGGATGCGCTCGACCGTGTCCGAGTGGAAGTTGACCTTCGGCATGTAGGAGTTGGGGATCTCGCCATAGCCGAAGTAGACGACCTTCATGATGGCCTCGCGATCCGCCGCGTGGTTGAGCGCAAGACGCAGGTCCTTGTTGTCCAGCGGCTTCGCCTTCTGGTTCATGAACACGTAGTCGAGGCGGAAGATCGGCACCTGCTCGAGCTTGAGGTCGGCCGCGCCCTTCAGCGACTCGGCCTGGTTGAAGGGCACGCTGGCGATGGCGTCGAAATCGCCGTTGCGCAGACCCAGCACCCGCGCGTTGCTGTCGGGCACATAGCGCATCTCGACCTTGTCCACATAGGGCAGGGCCTGTCCGTCCTTGCCCTTCTCCCAGTAGTCGGGGTTCCTGGCGAGCACCAGACGCGCGCCGCGGGCGTACTCCTCAACCACGAAAGGACCGGAGCAGACCGGCTTCTGGCCGAAGGCCTCCGCACCCGCCTCGTAGGCCTCCTTGGAGACGATGGCCGCGTTGTAGGCCGACAGCGCGGACAGCACGGGCGTGTAAGGCCGCTTGAGGGTGATGCGAACGGTCTTGTCGTCCACC
This sequence comes from Burkholderiales bacterium, assembly GCA_040373665.1. GTDB lineage: Bacteria > Pseudomonadota > Gammaproteobacteria > Burkholderiales. The sequence continues at coordinate 2,537 of JBEICA010000340.1, forward strand.
GCCTCGGTGGACTTGATGGGCTCGTACAGCATCGCCAGTGGCGAGGATTCGGATCCGGCCTTGGCCAGCGAGAACACCACGTCCCCGGCGGTGACCGGCTTGCCGTTGCTGAACTTGGTGTCGCGCAGCTTGAAGGTGTAGACCAGCTTGTCGTCGGACACCTCCCAGGACTCGGCGAGACCGGGGCGCAGGCCGTCGCCGGTGGCGTCGGGCTCGACCAGCGAGTCACAGACTTGCTCGATGGCGTAGATGGAGCCGTTGTCCCCCGGCACGTAGGGGTCCATGGTCTGCGGTTCCTCGGGGCGGGCGAAGATCAGCGTGCCACCGCGCTTGGGGCCCGAGGCCGCGGCCTGCTTCTCGGGTGCCGCGGGCGCGGATTCCTCTTTCGAGCAGGCGGAAAGCAGGGTCGCGCCGGCAGCGAGGCCGAGGGCCACAAGGCGCGGGTTCACGAATCGGGAGAGGTTCTGCATGACATCGGACTCCGGTGTGTTGAGGTGATGTGGCTGCGTGAACTGCGTGAATGCCTGCGCCCCCGACCGGGGGCCGTGACGGACCGGTCTGGACCGGGTCCGTTCCGGGGTGCTGCCTCTGGCGGGCCGCTGCCTCGACGTGACATCCGGAGAGCATAACAGCGGTTTTGGAGGTTTGTGGCCGAACGTTGCGCTCGGCCTTCAGGGGCCCCCACGGCGCTTTGTCGACCTCGCCGGCCTGCGCGGCGGTGCTGGCGGAAGTCCCCGCGCGGCGCCGAGCCGTTGCCTCGTCGATCCGGCGGGGTCGGCGCGTCCACCGCCCCGCGCGGTCGCCGGTCAGCGGTACGGATAACCCGCCTTCTCCATCACCTGGTTGTAGCGCTTGAAGATGTCGATGACCTTCTTCACGCGCGGGCTTGTCTTGGCGGTGTCGTCCCAGAATTTCTCCGCGTCCTTGAGCACCTGCGCCCACTCGTTTGCGGGCAGGGCGGTGAGCTGCATCTTCTCGCCGCGCACCCGGAGTTC
>JBEICA010000338.1:0-3553 GCA_040373665.1 Burkholderiales bacterium
ATGCTGCTGATGCCGGATCCCTCCACGGCGCACCTCGACCCGTTCACCGACGAACCGACCCTGATCCTCACCTGCGACGTGATCGAACCCGCCGACGGCAAGGGTTACGACCGCGACCCGCGCTCCATCGCCAAGCGGGCGGACGCCTACCTCAAGTCCTCCGGCATCGGCGACGTGGCCTACTTCGGTCCCGAGCCCGAGTTCTTCGTCTTCGACTCGATCACCTGGAACGTCGACATGTCCGGGTGTTCCGTGAAGATCACCTCCGGCGAGGCACCCTGGTCCACCGGGCTGGAGATGGAGGGCGGCAACATGGGCCATCGCCCCCCGGTCAAGGGCGGTTACTTCCCCGTGCCCCCGGTTGATTCGCTGCAGGACCTGCGTTCCGCCATGTGTCTGGCGCTCGAGGAGCAGGGCGTCGAGGTCGAGGTTCACCACCACGAAGTGGCGGCCCCCGGCCAGTGCGAGATCGGCACCAAGTTCGCGCCGCTGGTCCAGCGCGCCGACTGGATCCAGATCCTGAAGTACACCGTCCACAACGTCGCCCACCAGTTCGGCAAGACGGCCACCTTCATGCCCAAGCCTGTCGTGGGAGACAACGGCTCCGGCATGCATGTGCACCAGTCGGTCTGGAAGGACGGCAAGAACCTGTTCGCGGGCAACGGTTACGCCGGCCTGTCCGAGTTCGCGCTGTACTACATCGGCGGCATCATCAAGCACGCCAAGGCGCTCAACGCCATCACCAACCCCGGCACGAACTCCTACAAGCGACTGGTGCCGGGCTTCGAAGCCCCGATCAATCTGGCCTACTCGGCGCGCAACCGGTCAGCCTCCATCCGCATCCCCTTCGTCCAGAGCGACAAGGCACGGCGGATCGAAGTGCGCTTCCCGGATCCCACTGCGAATCCGTACCTGGCCTTCGCCGCACTGCTCATGGCTGGTCTGGACGGGGTGCAGAACAAGATCCACCCCGGCGACGCCGTCGACAAGAACCTCTACGACCTCCCACCCGAGGAAGCCAAGAAGGTTCCGAACGTCTGCTCGTCCCTCGACATGGCCCTCGAGCACCTCGACAAGGACCGCGAGTTCCTCACCCGCGGCGGCGTGTTCTCGAATGACATGATCGATGCCTACATCGAGCTCAAGATGGAAGAGGTCACGCGCTTCCGCATGACCACGCATCCGGTCGAGTTCGACATGTACTACAGCCTCTGATCGCAAACGATCGCTGGCTCGGAAAGGCGGGGATGATTCCCCGCCTTTTTTGTTTTCGGAGAGCGCGATTGCACACCCTCATGACGTCGCATAGACTCATCCGCGTCGAGGGGCCGGGGGCCCGAGGGCTTGCACGAGCGGGACATGACGACGCACCGGACGCTGTTGCTGGGACTCACCTTGCTCGCCACCCCGGCCTGGAGCACGCCCACCTGCAAACTGGTGGATCCCGACGGCCGGGTGATCTTCGCGAACGTCCCCGTGAAGAACACCCGCAAGGTGCAATGCTTCGAACGCGCGCAGGCGCCCGCACCAAAACAGGTCGCGCCCGCACCACAAAAGAGCGGCCCACCCCAGCTGACCCCGGTCGCCGCGCGCGTCGAGAGCGGCGAGCAGGCGCGCCGGGATACCGAGCGCCAACGCATCCTCCAACAGGAACTCGCCGAGGAGATGCGCCTGCTGGAAAATGCCAAGCGCCTGTTATTCAAGCCCAATCCGAGCAACGGCGACAGCACCGCAGCAGCCTTCCAGGCGCTGGAACAGGTTGGACCGGTGTCCGCATCGGTCCGTCGCCACGAGCGCAACATCGAGGCATTGCGCCGCGAGATGTCTGCAGCGCGCTGAATCCGTCCCCTTCCGGGCATTTCCCCGGCATCCGCGACGTCCTGACCGCCGAGACGGCCGATGGCCCGCTAATTGCAATTCCTCCGGCATGGCTCCGGAGCAAATACAGATGAAGCCCGATGCTCTGCATGGGCTGGATTTATTGTCGACCGCCGTTCTCCTGGTGGACGAGAATGATCGCGTCATCCACCTGAATCCAGCCGCCGAGAACCTCTTTCGCAGCAGCCGCAAGAGCATGGTCGGACTGCGCATCGACGATGCCTTCATCGAGCCCGATGCCCTCGTCCAGGCTGTGAACAGCGCCCGTCACGATGGCGCCAGTTCCACCCACCACGACCTTCCCCTGGCAGCGCACCACCCCACCGCCCCCCAGAAACAGTCCTTCACCTGCACGGTGACGCCGTATGAGCTCCCCGAGAGCCGTGGCGTACTGATCGAGCTGCTGCCGACGCAGCAGCAACTGCGTCTGGCCCGCGAGGAGCGGATGCTCGATCAGACCCAGGCCACGCGTGAACTGGTGCGCAACCTCGCTCACGAGATCAAGAATCCCCTGGGTGCGATGCGCGGTGCGGCGCAGCTGCTCGAACGCGAGCTCGCGCAGCCGGAGCAGCGCGAATACACCCAGGTCATCATGATGGAGGCGGACCGGCTACAGGTGCTGATGGACCGGATGCTCACGCCGCATCGCCTGCCAATGCTCGTGGAGTTGAACATCCACGAGGTGCTGGAGCGCGTCCGCCACCTGATCCTCGCCGAGTTCAACGGCGTGAGCATCGACCGCGACTACGACACCAGCCTGCCATCGATCGTGGCGGATCGCGAACAGCTGATCCAGGCCGTGCTCAATATCGCCCGCAATGCGGCCCAGGCGATGCACGGCCACGGCATCATCCAGTTCCGCTCGCGCGTACTGCGCCGGGTCACCATCGCGAAGAAGCTCTACCGGCTGGCGCTGTGCCTGGACATCATCGACGACGGGCCCGGCATTCCGGAGCAGATCCGTGACCGCATCTTCTTCCCGCTGGTATCCGGCCGCGAGGATGGCACCGGTCTGGGCCTGATGATCGCCCAGACTTTCGTGCAGCAGCACCACGGCGTCATCGAGGTCGACAGCCGCCCGGGGCGCACCTGCTTCAGCATCCTTCTCCCGCTCACAGACACCGTCATCAACAGCGGCGAAGATTCGCGGACACCGAGAGCCTGACCATGAGACCTGTCTGGATCATCGACGACGAACGTTCCATACGCTGGGTGTTCGTAAAGGCGTTGACGCGCGAGAACATTCCCTTCAAGACTTTTTCCAGCGCCCAGGAGGCTCTCGCCGCCCTGTCCGGTCCGCCGCCCAAGGTGGTGGTCAGCGACATCCGCATGCCCGGAGGCTCGGGGCTCGAGCTCCTGCAACAGATCAAGGTGCGTTTCCCGGCCCTGCCGGTGATCATCATGACGGCGTATTCGGACCTCGAGAGCGCCGTGTCGGCATTCCAGAGCGGCGCCTTCGAGTACCTGCCCAAGCCGTTCGACGTCGATCAGGCGGTGGACCTGATCCGGCGCGCGATGACCGAGGTCGACCAGGGCGAGGAACCCGCCAGCGCCGAAGAAAGCGCGCCCGAAATCCTGGGACAGGCCACCTCGATGCAGGAGGTGTTCCGCGCCATCGGCAGGCTGACCCAGTCGCAGGCCACGGTACTGATCAACGGCGAGTCCGGGACCGGCA
>JBEICA010000339.1:0-3548 GCA_040373665.1 Burkholderiales bacterium
ACGAACCACACCCGGCGCGGGTGCGGGTGCGGGTGCGGGTGCGGGTGCGGGCGGCGGCTCTGGCGCCACCGCCGGCGTCGGAGTGGCGGCCGCGGCCACCGGCGGAGCGGAGGACGGACGCACCTCGACGTCGGCCAGCGTTCCGCGCTGCCTCTCGGGCAGCAACTGCTCTGCGCGATCCCGCGTGATGACACCTTCCTCGACCATGAGACGAATCAGCCGCGTCGTGGTGGCCTGCGCGGCCTCGAGCTCGGCACGCTCGCGCCGGATCTGCTCCAGGAGGGCCGCGGCCTCGGCAGCCGGGTCGGCTGCAGCGGGGGCCTGGATGACGGCCCGTGCGGCCGGCGCGGTCGGCTTGCGCTTCTTCGGACCCTGGGCGGTCGCTCTCGGGGCGCCCTCCTGCACCGTATCCTGGGCCCGCGACACCTGGGCAGCCAGCATCAGGGCGAGGGTACCAACCAAGGCGGCAGGAACAATGTGGCGCCTCGGGGTCAAGCGAGTGGGAGTTGTCATGTGTCGCAGGTGGTCAGCCCGCACCGCGTGACATCAGCCGCAACCGGATGGGTTGCGGCATGTCGGCAGGGGGCGGTTGTTTGAGGGGACGTATATCCAGCAGGGCAGAGCGCAGAATCTGATCGGTATCGACGTTGCCGGTCCCGTCCACCAGTTCGACACGCTCTACGGAACCACGGGCGCTCAACCAGATCCGGACAACGGCCCGGTAATCGGACTGTCGCAGCCTGTCCTGCTTCAGCAGCTCCTCCTGCAGGTGGTTCTGCACCTGGGTGGCGAAGAACGCGAAGCGGGAGCCGCCGCCACCGCCGGTCTGCTCGGGAATGGTGGTGATGTCCCTGCCGCCCGGCTTGCCCACCAGACCGAATCCATCCGTTCCGGCACCGCCCTGGGCATCCACACCCAGATCCTGGGACGGCGGTGGCTGGTCATTCGGCTGCTCGGGGGTCGGCTCGGGGTCGGGGAGCTTAACCTCCTCCTTCTTTATCTCCGGCTCGGGAGGTTTTTCCTCAGGCTTCGGAGGTGGCGGAGGCGGGGGGGGACGCAGCACCGCGATGGTCTGAATGCTCGGTTTCGGCGCCTTGCCACCGCCACCGAGCAGGCTCTTGATGCCATAGCCCAGACCCGCGAGAACAGCGCCACCGACCAGGACAGCGATCGCCACCCTCAGCCGGGCGCGAGTCCGCTCGGAGGCCATGAGCCCTTTACTTCACCAGCCGCTGGGTCACGAGGCCCAGCTGCGTGATGTCGAGACGGCCGCACAGATCGAGCACCTCGATCACCTTTTCGTACTGCACCCGTGCGTCTCCCTTGATCACCACCGGGAAAGAGGGGTTCGCCGCCTTGAGCTGGGTCAGCCGCTGCTCGAGTTCCGGCATGGTCACCGGATAGGTGTCGAGGAAGATCTGGCCATCCTCGCGGATGGTCACCGCCTTGGTGGTCGGCTTCGCCAGACTGGGCGTGTTCGACGCCTTGGGCAGGTTCACCTTGATGCCCTGCACCGAGGCTGTCGTCATGATGATGAAGATGACCAGCAGCACGTACGCCAGATCGAGCATCGGCGTGACGTTGATCTCGTCATACGGCTCGTTGCCGTCCTGAACCTTCGCGGACATGACCGTGCTCTCCTCAGGGCGCGTACTTTTCCGCGATGCGGCTGACGATCTCGTCCACGAACACCGCCATATCGGCGGAGATGTTCTTCACCTGGGCAGCGAGGTAGTTGTAGCCGAACAGGGCCGGGATCGCGACCGCGAGGCCGGCGACGGTTGCCACCAGGGCCGCCGCGATGCCGGGCGCGATCGAGTTCACATTCACGTCTCCAGCCGCCGCAATCGCTGCGAAGGTGATCATCACCCCCACCACCGTGCCGAGCAGGCCAAGGAATGGCCCCCCCGAAATGGCGATGGTGAGCAGCACCATCTGGCTGTTGAGCTTCGCGTTCTCGCGGATGACACCAGCGTCGAGCGTGGCCCGTATGGCATCGATGGACTGCGCGGACAGTACCGTCCTGCCGTCCTGGCCGTCGACCCGCTTGCGAAGCTCCGCTGCGGCAGCCGCGTAGAGCCGGCCAAGGGAAGCGTGACGCGCCTCACGCTCGCCCATCTGCAGCGAGAGGATGTCCGATCCGACACTGGCGAAACTGTTCTGGAACGCCTTGTTGGCGGACTCGATACGCGCCAGAACCACGCCCTTGGCGGCCATCACCCAGAAGCTGATCACCATCATCACCATGAGGATGGCGATGACGATCCAGCCATCCAGGGTCACCGCGCCGAGGAGGATTCGAAGGTACGAGGCGCCCTCCTCGTCCGAGCCGCTCTCCGTCTCGGCCGAGACCTGCAGGAAGGTCGAGCCGTCGCCCTGGGAGCCCGCCGCCAGCCGAACCCAGTCGGCGGAGCGCGCTTCGCCCGCCACCTGCAGTTCGTCCAGGTCGCCGCTGAACCCCGACGCCACGGACCACCCACCAGCAACCGGCGTGGGCGCAGTCACGCGGGCGACCTCCCGACCGTCGACGTAGAGCAGTGCCTCGGACCCGATGACCAGGGTCACGTGGTGCCACGCCCCGGCTGCGAGCGGCGCCTTCGGCGAGGCCGTACCCGCGGAGGCGATCCAGACCTGCCCGCCCTCGGTCTTCACAGCGATGGCGCCGTCCGTGGAGCCGAACACCGCACCGGATGTGCCGTCCGCCGGCTTGACCCAGGCGGAGACCGAAAACCCCTGAGCCGAGGCCTTGAGGCTCGGCGCATCGGCCAGCACGACCCGTCCGGAGCCCTGGACGCTGATGGCGCCGTCGGCAACGCCCGCGGCGGCCGGGGTCGCACCTTCCGCCGTGGCGGGCTGGGCGTATGCCGTGCTGTCCCGGGGCGCGCCGCTCTTCTCGGCGAAGTGGAACACCGCCAGATGCGATGGGTCGTAAGTCCCGGAGGCGTTCGACGCAGCCGGCGCCTTGTCGTTGCCGTAGTACATCCAGATCGCCGGCTTCGCTCCTGGAGCTATCTGGGGAAGCTGAACCCAGATCAGGGCGAGTTCGTTGGCGCTGTCGAAGACTTCGACGTGGAAGGCCAGCGGCGTCTTGTCATCCTCGGCGATGAAGCGCAGGTCCTTGCCGTCGAGGTCCGCCTCGGCAAACGGAAAATTGCCGGTATGCAACCGAACCAGGACGGGGGCGTTGCTCACGGCACCCTGCAATCCGACAGCGGCAGGATCGATGGCGATCTTCCGCCTGGCGGTCCAGTCCTGGTTCCACCAGGCGTGGGCCATCGCGGGTACGAGCACACTCGCGCAGACGGCGAGCGTCATCAACAGTCGTTTCATGTCGGGGGTTCGAGTCGGCAGTGGGGGGATTCTGGCGACTGCGGATTGCGGAAACGTGAAGGAAAGATGACAGCCGTGTGATCCCAACGGATCAAGGGGGCGCGGATGACCGGCGAGCGGCCATCCGGATGGATCAGCGCCCCTCCTCCCCGATGCCGAGGACCTCGACCGTGATGAACGACGGCAGGCGGGTCACGGGCTTGGCCGCCGCGCTGCTG
>JBEICA010000335.1:0-3623 GCA_040373665.1 Burkholderiales bacterium
GGTAGTGGGTGGTCAGCACCACGGTGTGCCCGTCGCGATTGAGCTGGCTGACAAACTGCCAAAGACCCTGACGCAGCCCCACGTCGACGCCCGCCGTGGGCTCGTCGAGGATGATGACCGGCGGCTTGTGGACCAGGGCCTGGGCAACCAGGACGCGGCGCTTCATCCCGCCCGACAGGGACCGCATGTTGGCATCCGCCTTGGAGGTCAGGTCCAGCCGTTCCATCACCTCGTCGATCCAGGCGTCGTTGTGACGCAGACCGAAGTAGCCGGACTGGAACCTCAGGGTCTCGCGCACCGAGAAGAAGGGATCGAACACCAGCTCCTGCGGCACCACGCCCAGACTGCGACGCGCCGCGCGGTAGTCACGCACCACATCATGGCCCTGGATGCGCGCAGAGCCGGCATCGGCCCGTGCCAGTCCCGCAAGAATGCTGATCAGCGTGGTCTTGCCGGCCCCATTGGGGCCCAGCAGGGCAAAGAACTCACCCGCCTGCACGCACAGGTCGACACCGTCCAGCGCCTGGAGGCTGCCGTAGCGCTTGCTCAGGGCGCTGACCTCTATGGCCGGCACGCCGGGGACGACCTCGACGCTCATCGATGCGGCAACCGTCTGCTCCGCGCATCGAGGCAGGGCTGCGCGGTCAAGAGGCACCCGCCCGTTCGACGCCCTCGGGCTCCCCGCCTGTCGCGCCGCCCAGCAAGTCCTCCACACCATAGAGGTGCGCAAGACTCGCGAGGTCGGGCGTGAGGTTCTCGACCCGCAGGCGGGCACTGCTGCGGCCGGCCGCACGCAGCCACTCGAGCAGCAGCGCCAAAGCGCTGGAATCGGCGCGGGTCACTCCGCCCATGTCCACCACCGCGACACCGCCACCCTGGGCCGCAGGCCCCTGGGCCAGCAGCCCGGTCACGGTCTGGTAGGTGACCTCACCCAGGAGCAGCAGGCGGTCACCCTCGCGGCGGATCATTTCTTGGATGTCGGCACCACGGCCGCCCGGCTGTTGCGGTCCTGGAGATTGCGGATGAGGCCGTCGATCCCACCCTGCTCGATCTGCGCCGCGAAGTCATTGCGGTAGGTGGTCACGAGGCTGACCCCTTCGACCACGACGTTGTAGACCTTCCACCCGTCAGCCGTGCGGTTCATGAGGTAGTCGACCGCCACGGGCGGCGCACCGCCGGGCAGCAGGATCTGCGACTTCACGGTGACGTCGTCCTCGCCGTCGACCACCTTGAGCGGCTTCACGTCCACCTTGACGTGACGGTAGCTGCTGTAGGCGGCGCCGTAGGAGCGCACCAGCAGTGTCTGGAACTCCTTGACCAGCTGGCGCTGCTGCTCGGCGGTGGCCTGGCGCCAGCTCTTGCTGACTGCAAGCCGGGTCATCTTCTGCACGTCGAAGTGCGGCACCACCTTGGTCTCGATCAGTTCGATCAGCCTCGTGGTGTTGCCGCTGCGCAACTCCTTGTCCTCCGCGACGAGTCGCAGCACCTCCTCGCTGGTGCTGCGCACCAGCACGTCCGGGGCGGGAAAGTCGGCGCGCGCTGCCGCTGCCGCAGAGAAACAGGCCAGCATCGCCAGCCGCCACAACACGCCGAACACGGCATTCATGCCAAGTCTCATCGCGAACTCCTCAGTTTCGAACCATCACGGGCGATCGCCCTGGGGCCCTTCCTCAGCCTTGCTGTAAAGGAAACGGCTGATCATCTTCTCCAGCACCATCGCCGACTGGGTGAGGCGCATGCGATCCCCATCCTTGAGGACCTGGTCGTCACCGCCGCCGTCCAGACCGATGTACTGCTCTCCGAGCAGACCGGAGGTCAGGATGGAGGCTGTGGTGTCCTTGGGGAACTTGTAGGACTTGTCGAGCAGCAAGGTGACCCGGGCAACGAACTTGTCGTTGTCGAAGGCGATGCTGGCCACGCGGCCGACCACCACCCCCGCGCTCTTCACGGGCGCCCGCGGCTTCAGGCCGCCGATGTTGTCGAACTCTGCGGTGACACGGTAACCATCGGCCGCGGTCACGGTGGTGGCGTTGCCTACCTTGAGGGCCAGCACCAGGAGGGCCGCCAGCCCACCGACCACGAAGAGGCCCACCCAGAGGTCGATCGTTGTCCGTTTCATCTCAGACTCCCGTGAACATGAACGACGTCAGCACGAAATCGAGCGCCAGCACCGCGAGGGCCGACGTCACCACCGTGCGCGTCACGGCATACGAAACACCCTCCGCCGTGGGCGGCGCGTCGTAGCCTTCGAAAAGGGCGATCAGGGTCACCGCGACCCCGAACACGGCGCTCTTGATGACGCCGTTCATGACGTCATCCCAGAGATCAACGCTGGCCTGCATCTGGGACCAGAAGGCGCCCGCATCCACTCCGATGATGACCACGCCGATCAGGTAGCCGCCGAAGACGCCGAACGCGCTGAATATGGCTGCCAGCAGGGGCATGGAGATCGCCCCACCCCAGAAGATCGGCGCAAGCACACGGGCGAAGGGGTCCACCGCCATCATCTCCATGGCCGACAACTGCTCGGTGGACTTCATGATGCCGATCTTGGCGGTGATGGCCGACCCCGCGCGGCTGGCGAACAGCAGGGCCGACACCACGGGGCCGAGTTCGCGCACCAGCGACAGCGCCACGAGCGTGCCGAGCGCCTCGGCCGAGCCGTAGCGCTTGAGGGTCTCGTAGCCCTGCAGTCCGAGCACCAGGCCGACGAAAAGGCCGCTGACGATGATGATGATCAGCGACAGGACGCCGGCGAAATGGATCTCGTCGAGCGTGAGCTGGAAGCGACGCAGGCTGGTGCCCGAGCGCAGCAGCAGGGTCGCCGTGAAACGCGACGCCGCCCCGAGCTTCCAGATGCCGTCGACCACCCGCGCGCCGAGGTGGCGCAGGCCGCGGTCGAAAGCGCCGATCACGCCTCCCCCCCAAGGCCGAGGTCGGCGCCGTAGGAACGGCCAGGGTAGTGGAAGGGCACCGGCCCGTCGGTCTCCCCGCGCACGAACTGTCGCACCAGCGGCTGATCGGAGGCGCGGATCTCCGCCGGCGTACCCTCCGCGACGATGGCGCCGGAGGCCACGATGTAGACGTGGTCCACGATGCGGAAGGAAGCCTCCACGTCGTGTGTCACCAGGATGGAGGTGGCGCCCAGGGCGTCGTTGAGACGCCGGATGAGGTTGGCGATGACGCCGACCGCGATCGGGTCGAGGCCTGTGAAGGGCTCGTCGTACATCATCAGATTGGGGTCGAGGGCGATGGCGCGCGCGAGGGCCACCCGTCGCGCCATGCCACCGGACAGCTCCGAGGGCTTGAGGTGGGCCGCGCCCCTGAGGCCCACGGCATGCAGCTTCATGAGGACCAGATCGCGGATCAGCGGCTCCGGCAGGCGGGTGTGCTCGCGCAGGGGGAAGGCGACGTTCTCGAACACCGTGAGGTCCGTGAACAGGGCGCCGAACTGGAACAGCATGCCCATCTGGCGGCGCAACGCATAGAGCTCGGGGTGGGACAGCCCTGACACCGCGCGCCCATCGACACGCACGGCACCGCGGCTGGCGCGCACCTGCCCCCCGATGAGGCGCAGGATGGTGGTCTTGCCGCAACCGCTGCCGCCCATGATCGCCACCACC
>JBEICA010000384.1:0-2658 GCA_040373665.1 Burkholderiales bacterium
CCGGCAACCTTACGCGCACCTCTTCTTTTTTCACGGTGGCGGCTATGTTTTCTCTGCCGTGCCGCCGCACTTCAACCTTTATGCGCGGCTGGCGGAACGGCACGGCATAGCTGTGACGGCGCCCATGTATCCGCTCGCGCCCGAACATGGCGTTTACGAAACAACCACCTTCGCGCTCTCAGCCTATCGCACATTTCTGGAGCGACATGACGGCCCGTTGGTGCTCGGCGGGGATTCGGCGGGTGCCGGCCTAGCCTCCACGACCGCCATGGCCGCGCGCGATGCCGGCCTGCGCCTGCCGTCAGGCCTCCTGCTCATCTGCCCCTGGCTCGACACCAGCGGCAGCCACCCCGACCAGCCGGCGATCGAGAAGCGCGATTCAATCCTGCGGCTGCAGGGTATCCGCGATGCCGGGCGGCTCTATGCCAAGGATGCCCCCGCCACCGATCCGCGTGTATCCCCCATCCACGGCGACTGGGCCGGCCTGCCGCCGATCCTGATGTATGGCGGAGAGGATGATGTCCTCGTCACCGACGCCCGCGCGCTCAAGGCGAAGCTACCGGATGCGGAGTATCATGAAGGGCAGGGCCTGATGCATGATTGGCCGCTGTTCTTCTTTCCCGAAAGCCGCGCGGCGCAGGAACGGATGGCGGCGTTCGTTCTGGCTGCCAGCTGAGGGTTAGCGCCGCCACCCGTTGACCTAGTGCCCTATTCGGGCTAGGGGCGCGCTCGCTCACAGGGCCGGTCTCCGGCTTTGCGGGCGGTACATATAGCCTGAACACTGGTCGAATCGGTGAAGGGTCCGGGGGGTGCCGTGCACCGTCCGGCGCTTTTCGTTTTGCGAAAGCTGCGGCTTCAGCAACGCGTGCCGGTGCGTCCAGAGTAACCAGCCATTAGGTGAAGATTTCATGCCTACGATCAATCAGCTCGTCCGCAAGGGGCGGGTGCTGCAGAAGACCAAGTCCAAGGTTCCCGCGATGGAAGCGAACCCGCAGAAGCGCGGCGTTTGCACCCGCGTCTATACCACGACCCCGAAGAAGCCGAACTCGGCTCTCCGCAAGGTGGCCAAGGTTCGCCTGACCAACGCTCGCGAAGTCATCACCTACATTCCGGGTGAAGGCCATAACCTGCAGGAGCACAGCGTTGTGCTGATCCGCGGCGGCCGTGTGCGCGACCTTCCCGGTGTGCGTTACCATGTGCTGCGCGGCGTGCTCGACACGCAGGGCGTCAAGGACCGCAAGCAGAGCCGTTCGAAGTACGGCGCGAAGCGTCCGAAGTAATCCAGCGAGTAAGCCCCGGACACGTTCCGGAACCGGCTGAAGAATACGAAGGAAGAAGAATATGGCACGTCGTCGTCGTCCCGAACGCCGGGAAGTCCTGCCCGATCCTCAATATGGGGATGTGGTGCTCACCAAGTTCATGAATTCGGTCATGTATGATGGCAAGAAGTCGGTGGCCGAAGCCATCGTCTATGGCGCCCTCCAGACCGTCGAAGCCAAGGCCAAGAAGGATCCGATCGCGGTCTTTCATGACGCCCTCAACAATGTGAAGCCGGGCATCGAAGTGCGCAGCCGCCGCGTTGGTGGTGCGACCTATCAGGTGCCGGTCGAAGTTCGTCACGAGCGTGCACAGGCGCTGGCCATCCGTTGGCTGATCACTGCCGCGCGCAACCGCAGCGAGCCGACCATGGCCGGCCGCCTTTCGGGTGAACTGCTCGACGCGTCGAACAACCGCGGTAACGCGGTCAAGAAGCGCGAAGATACGCACCGCATGGCAGAGGCCAACCGCGCCTTCAGCCATTATCGCTGGTAATCCGGCGAGAAGTTCCGGGCGATGGCCGGGCCTTTCGGGCTCGGCCACGTCCATATGAACACTGTTTCGCACCCCCCACGCCGGACCGTCCGGCACAGGAGTAAAGACCATGGCCCGCAGCCATCCGCTCGAGCGCTATCGCAACATCGGCATTATGGCGCATATCGACGCCGGCAAGACCACGACTACCGAGCGTATCCTTTATTACACCGGCAAGTCCTACAAGATCGGCGAAGTCCATGACGGCGCCGCAACGATGGACTGGATGGAGCAGGAGCAGGAGCGCGGCATCACGATCACGTCGGCCGCGACGACCTGTTTCTGGAACGACCATCGCATCAACATCATCGACACCCCTGGCCACGTTGACTTCACCATTGAAGTCGAGCGCAGCTTGCGCGTGCTCGACGGCGCGGTCGCCTGTTTCGATGGCGTTGCCGGCGTGGAGCCGCAGTCGGAAACCGTGTGGCGCCAGGCTGACAAATATGGCGTGCCGCGGATGTGCTTCATCAACAAGCTCGACCGCACCGGTGCGAACTTCAAATATTGCGTACAGTCGATCATCGACCGTCTCGGCGCGACCCCGGCTGTGCTTTATCTGCCGATCGGTCTCGAAGCCGACCTCAAGGGTCTGGTCGACCTCGTCCACAACCGCGCGATCATCTGGAAGGATGAGAGCCTGGGCGCCGAATTCTTCTACGAAGACATTCCCGCCGACATGGCCGACGAGGCTGCCGAATATCGCGAAAAGCTGATCGAGCTTGCCGTCGAGCAGGACGATGATGCGATGATGGCCTATCTCGAAGGTCAGGAGCCTGACACCGACACGCTCAAGAAGCTGATCCG
>JBEICA010000184.1:0-6937 GCA_040373665.1 Burkholderiales bacterium
AGCGTTTGTTCACCCCCGAGTTCCGCAACAGGCTCGACGCGATCATTTCCTTCTCGGCCCTGACCTACGAGATCATCCTGCGCGTGGTGGACAAATTCCTCATGCAATTGGAAGAGCAGTTGCACGAGAAGAAGGTCGATGTCTCCTTCACCGTCGCCCTGAAGGACTATCTGGCGAAGAACGGCTTCGATCCACTCATGGGTGCGCGCCCGATGGCGCGCCTTATCCAGGACACCATACGGCGAGCGCTGGCTGACGAACTGCTGTTCGGGAAACTGGTGAATGGTGGGCGTGTTACCGTTGGCCTGGATGAGGCGGAGCAGGTGTTTCTCAGCTTTGATACCGAGCCGGCAGCGTCCTCGGAGCGTCCCGAAGAAGAGAGCAGCGTCGCCTGATCCTCGGGGAATCCTGCCTGGCCGGTTGGCGGTTGGGGGACAGCAGGGCGGGGCTTGCATCGCTTGGCCGGCACACAACGGGCCGCAGTGATGCCGACGGTACCGTCATGATGTGCGTGTTGCACGAGGAACCGCGTGTCGATGGAGGGCTTCGTCCACTGTCAGGACTCGGCGGATCGGGCACGTTGAGGCAACGATTCGGCCAGCCATTCTGGCGGTGTGCCTTTGCAGGCTGCCGCTATCTGGGGTCGGGGCGCGGGCGTTTGTCGAGCAATCCGTGCTTCAAGTGCTGGAGGGATACCATGAGGGCACTCTTGCTGGCGCTGCTGGTGTTCGCCACCAGTCCTGGCCTGAGAGCGGCTGAAACAGCGCTCTCGGGAACGTGGAAGGGGCCTTGGTACCTCGGCATGTCCAGCGGTCCGGCCGAGTTGGTTCTCGACGCCGAGGGCGGCACCTTGATGCTCGCGAACCACGAGACTTTCGGATCGGAGCGCGTTCCGTTGACCGGGGTGGTCGAGGCGGCCGGGGTGCTGAGTTTCCGAGCCCTTGGCGCGGATGGTCGCTGGCTCGAAGCAAGGCTTCCCCTGGATTCAAACCGTCAGACCATGAAGGGCATGGTGAAGCACGGAACCGTCAAGCTCCTTCTGGAGCTTCGTCGAGTTCCCTGACGAACCGGCCAGACAGTGGCCGGTTCGCGTCATCGTTGTTCAGCGCGGCAGACGTTGCCGGCAACAATCCCCATCAATTGGCGTCGGGGTCCTTCAAGTCCTTGATGTACTTCGCCAGGGCCTCGATCTGCTCGCGCGACAGAATCTTCCTGAATCCGGGCATGGGCGTCTTGCCTCTTGTGATCTGCTCGATCACCTGCTCTTCCGTGAGCTTGGTTCCAGCGAGTTTGGGGCCATCCGCGGCCTTACGGCCGTAGTCCTGGTGACACCAGCTGCAGTTCGTGGCGAACAGCTTGCGCACGTCGATCTTCGGCTTCTCGGGGGCCGGGGCGGCCTCTGCGGGCTTGGCCTGTACGGACGGCTCATCCGCGGCGCTGGCGCTGGTGGTCGCGCCCATCATCATGGATGCGACGAGCAACGCCGCGAGTCCGCCTTTCGAAGCGGCTGATTTCATGTCATCTCCTTGGTGATTCCTGCCGCGGGAGATCGGATCCCGACTGCCGCAGCGTCCTTGCCTTGCGTTCTGCATTTCTGCAACTGCTCGTGAAAAAACGGGCGAGGATGTTGATCCCCGCCCGTCGGATGCTCCCTCGGGATCACCACGCGCCACCCATCAGGCTGGCGCGTGATTCACCGCGAGACGGACATCAGGGGAGTGCGAACACCAGCAGCTGGCCCGAATCGGTGGGCATGCTGCAGAAGGGCTCGCCGAACAGCGGGCAGTAGTTGCCAGCCACGTGGCTGCCCCAGCCGGTCACGACGGCGATGTACTGCTTGCCACCGGCCGTGTAGCTGATGACGCCGCCGTGATGGCCGACACCGTTGTTGTGCTGCCACAGGGTGGCACCGCTGCGCGCGTCGAGGGCCTCAAACGTGCCGTCGGCACCGGGAACGAACACAAGGTTACCCTTCGTGGCCAGCAGGCTGGCGAGCGGCGGGTACTTGTATTCCTTCTCCCACTTCACGTTGCCGCTGATGGGGTCACGTGCGGACACATGGCCGAAGGACTTGCGGCCTTCGGGGTGCACGGACGTCCAGCTGGCACCGAAGTAGGCCTGACCGGAGAACGCGGGGGGCGGATCAGCCTTGACCACCTCGATGTCGAAGCACCACTCCTGGCCCACTTTGTAGAACAGCCCCGTGTTGGGGTTGTACGCACCGGTGTTCCAGCTGATGGCGCCATCGATCGCCGGGCAGACGTTGGTGTGCTTGCCTTCCGGCAGCTCACGACGGCCGATCAGCTGGCCGGTCTTGGCATCGACGCCCTTGATGTAGTTGAAGGTCTTGCCCAGCATGTAGGCATTCTCGACCTTCAGCGGAGCGTTCGCGGGATCGGCGTTGTACACGAAGATGATGCCACCCTTGTTCGGGTGCACCATGTAGCGCTTGCCGCCGCGCTCGATGGACATGAACTCACCCACGGCGCTGTCGAAGTCCCAGGCGTCATGAGGCATTTCCTGGAACCAGGACTTCAGCTCGCCGGTGTCGGCGTTCAGGACGACCACGGAGGAGCTGTACAGGTTGTCGCCAGGACGGGCGCCGTCGGTCTTCCAGTTCTCGCCGACCCAGTCGTAGTCAGGCGCCGGGTTGGCCGTGCCCCACCACACCGAGTTGGTGACCGGGTCGTAGGAGCCGGTCATCCAGCCGCCACCACCACCGGTCTTCCAGGAGTCGTTGCCCCAGCTGGCGCGCGAACGCTCGTCACCACCGATGGTGTCGAACTGCCAACGCACCTCGCCGGACTTGGCGTCGACCGCGAAGATCGGGCCGCAGCAGCCGGACAGCTCGCCGCCGTTGGAACCGATCAGGACCATGTCCTTGACGAGGAGAGGGGCGCCCGTGAAGCCCTTGTTGCCGCCCTCGACCGTGAGGATCATCTTGTCCCACACAACCTTGCCGGTCGCCGCGTCGAGCGCGATCATGCGGCCGTCTGTGGTGCCCATGTACACGTTGCCGTGGCCAATGGCGATACCGCGGTTGTACGGGTTGTAGAACGTGCCTTCCGAACGCTCCTGGTCCAGCTTGGCGGTGTACTTCCACTTCACCGCACCGGTGGCGCCGTCGAGAGCCCACACCTGACCGGACGCGCTCGTGTAGTAGAGCACGCCGTCAACGGCGAGGGGGAAGGACTGGACGCCACGCTTGCTGGCGCTGGGGGTGTGGATGAATGCCACGCGCAGATTCTTGACGTTCGACGCGTTGATCTGACCCAGGTCACTGTAGTGCCAGGCCTTGTAGGAGCCGTGGTACGTGATCCAGTTGTTCGGATCCTTGTCGGCGTTAAGCATACGCGCCGCGTCCACGGCGCCTGCGCTGGTCGCCACGCTCACAAGAGCGGCGGCTGCCAGAGCTTGCACGCTACCCGCCAGGGGGGTGCTCCATCGTTTCATGACTCTCTCCCGAGTTTGAGATGCTTCGGTTGAACTCTCTCGTTGTTGCCTTCCGCAGACTTTGTTCACTCCCTGCACCCCGAAAAGGGCACGGGGAAGAAAGGCCGCCTGTCAAAGGACGGGAGCAATGTAGTCTCAGCAATGGGCATTTGCAATACGACAAACGGAGAACGTCCAAGCTGGCCGGCATGCCCGTGATGCGGCGGTGCAGCATGTTCTTCCGCCTCCAGCCAGCAGGCCGCCTCCCGCAGTGCTGTGATTATGGCGGCTCTGGCGTGTCTCTGGGGTACCCAGGCGATGTTGCGGTGCAGTAGACGGGGTTCGTTCGGCATCCGCCCGGTCGGGCTTTTCCCCGGCGGATCTGTCACAGCCAGCGCTTGCGAACGAAGAAGAACGCCATCAGGACGCCGAGGCAGAGCATGGCGGCCAGGGTCGCTGCGAATCCCCACTCCCATTCGAGCGCCGGCATGTGCTGGAAATTCATCCCGAAGATGCCGGTGATGAAGGTCAGCGGCATGAACACCGCCGAGAAGACCGCCAGCACCTTCATGATCGCGTTGGTGCGGTTGCTCTGGGTCGACAGATAGACCGACAGGGTGTCCGACAAGAGGGCGTGGTAGGCGTCAACCCCCTCGATGACCTGTTCGATGTGATCCTGGAGATCGCGCAGGAAGGGCTGGGTGCCACGCGCGACGAGGGGGGATTCATAGTGCCGCAAGCTGGTGATCATCTCCTTGACCGGCCATACGGCCTTGCGCATGAACAGCAGGTCGCGCTTGAGCCTGTGGATCTCGCCGAGTGTCTCGCGGCCAGGGCGGGTCAGCACGGTGTCTTCGATGCCCTCTATGCGTTCGCCGAGCTTTTCGAGTACCAGAAAGTAATGGTCGATGACCAGGTCGATGATGGAGTAGGCAAGAAAGTCCGGACCAAGCCGTCTGAGCCGGCCCACCGCGTCCCGGATGCGCTTGCGCAGTGGATCGAAGAAGTCCCCGGCACGCTCCTGGAACGAGATCACGAAATGCCTGCCGATGACCAATGACAGTTGCTCCGCCTCCATGGTCTCGCGCCCGTCCGGCCATTCCAGCATCTTCAGCACCAGATAGAGGTGGTCGCCATGATCCTCGACCTTGGCCCGCTGATCCGTATTGAGGATGTCCTCCTGCATGAGCGGGTGCAAACCGAAAAGGCGCCCGAAGTTGGCCACCAGTCCGGGCTCACCGATTTCGTCGACATCGATCCAGGACACGGTGGCGTTGTCCTTGAATTCGAGGCAGTCCGACACCGAAGCGACGTCCCGGGTGACGCAGTGGCTCTCGTCATAGTCGATGACTGTGATGCGCGTGTTCTGCAGGCGCTGGTCTCCGACGTAGACCAGTGCTCCGGGGGGCAGCCCTGCCTTGGCGGAGCGTGCTTTCATGAGGCGGCGTGCCATGCATGACCTCTGGGGCGTTTCGGTTGGACCGCGGCAAGCGTATCGCCGATCGCGGACGTATCATTGGACTCCACCCTTGTCCCCGAAGATCAGAGGAGGGGGTGTGGCCAGTGCTCTGGAGTGAGGCTCATGCTAACCACAAACGGCGAGGGGCGGGACGAGTCGGTGCGGACGGAGAGTCGTACGGTCCGCATCCGGGTGTCCGGCGTGCGTCCTGCCGAGGTCCGGCTTCCGGTCGGTGGATTGCTGCTCGAGGGTCTCCTGGGCGGAGGCGTGTCGTTTGCGTACGCCTGTCAGGCGGGCATGTGCGGTGAGTGCCGGTGCCGGCTGGTCTCCGGCCGGGTGGAGGAACTGCCTTCCTCGCCTGGTGCGCTGCTGGCGAGGGATCGTGCGCACGGGGTCATCCTGGCCTGCCGTGCGCGCGTCCTCTCCGATCTGGTGATCCAGGCCATCACGGGATGTGAGCCGGCGGATTGCTCCGACGCGTCGCCCGTGCCTGTCGCCCGGCTCGCACCTCATGCGGAGGTTACGGGTGGCTGACCCCGTCGTCGACGTCCGGTCCATTGCCGATCTGAATGCCCAGTCCCCATCCTACCGGGACGCGGTGGAGACGATGGTCTGCATGCTCGCCATCAACGAACTGCAGGGGGCCGTCTCCTTCGACGAGCCCGCGATCGCGCTTGCGCCCACGGCCTATGCCAAGTGGCTGAGTTGGCGCCTCGCCACGGAGGCTTTGCAGCGTCACCGGACCCTTCTGGTACTCGCGCACCGCATGGGCATCCCCGAAACTCGACTGGATGCCGGGCGGGTACGCCTGTCGGCGTTCGGGATCGAACTGAAGGCATGGCCGGAGTTCTGCGTCATCAAGGCGCTCGCGGACAGCGCCCGGGCGCTACAGGCCGAGGATCTCGCGTCCAGTTCGTTCCATCCGTTGCGAAACATCGGCCGTGCCCAGCTTCCGGAGGGGCGTCTGCATGCGCGTATCGGGCGCGACCTCTGTCTGGAATTGCTGCAGGGTGGGTTTGCGCCGCAGGTCCAGGACGCGCTCGACCGTTTCTTCCCCCTGGTCCCGGCGATCTTCGGCGGCATGGAGCCCGCCACGGAGGCGATCTGTCTGCGTTTCGGTCTCAGACGTCGTACCGGAGAGCAGATGCGCCGGGAGTTCATCACCCGTGCAGGTACCCTCATCGCCAAGGATTTCGGCCTGAGGATGCCTTCGCTGCATTGAGGGCCGTTGGCGCCGCACGGGTCGTGCGACGGCACCCGGACGGTGCCTCTGGTCACCGGTTTGCCTGCCACACCGTCTTCAGCCCGGCTCGATGCTGGTCCGGGCCAACCCGGAGGGATCGCGGTGTCTGATCTGTCTGTTTTTTCGGAGGCTGCCTGGTTCTCTGCGTGTGGCCTTCCGCTCGAGCGCAGCGATGTCGCCGATGCGCGGGCCTACCTGGACGCTCTCGGTGTGCATCCGTCGGTGCGCATCGAGGCCGTTGCATCGTGGGAACATGCCGAACGGGTGTTGCGCAATCCCCGGTGGGATCAGTCGTGGTGGCGGCGGGAAGAGTCGGAGCGTCGGCGTCTTGTCCAAGGCCTGACGCCGCAATCCCGGATGAGCGGGATCTCCGCCAGCCTCGGGATGGGGGTCGGCCCCGGGCATGAGATCATTCTCGGGGCAGCCATGGCAGCGGCCGCCAGAGCCGGCGTTCACGATGCTGCGCTCATCCGCGTCGCTGCTGGCGCGGCCAGCATGGCGGCGCAGGATCTCATGCTTGCCCGCTCGTCCGAACTCGGCGAGCAGGAGGTCTTTTCGAGAAAATACGAGGTCTTCGCCGGAGGCCGCTGGCCTCTCGGGCTGCTGGGAAGCGTGTTTCACCTCTTTTGAAAGGGCGTTGCCCCGGGGATTCGCATGTCGTCTTTCGTCTTTTCACCTCAACCTGTCACCGGCGTTCCGATCGCCGGAAGCCTGTCCCTGTTTCCGGTGCGTCGCGTCTACTGCGTCGGACGCAACTATGCCGCTCATGCGCGCGAGATGGGCAAGGATCCGGACAAGGAGGC
>JBEICA010000225.1:0-6017 GCA_040373665.1 Burkholderiales bacterium
GCCCCCGCATGCACCGCCCCCACCAATCCCCAACGGGGTCGGACCTGGAATAGCCTATGATTTTGTTGAAAAAAAAAGCCAAAAATTAGGGATTTCGAGGGCTTAGAGGGTCATTTTCAGGGGTGAAAATCTCGGGCTCTGCCCCACACCAGTCCTTCGCCGGCGATGGCAACAGATTCCTCGACCGACGCCTCTCACGGGGCGTCCGAGCGGCGCGCTCACGCGGTCGGAGCGACCTGCCTCACGAGGACGCAATCCATCTCGATCACCGACAGGTCAGGGTTGCGCGATACGGGGAAGAGCCCGGACACCGCGAAGCCCGCCGATTCGAACTCAGCCAGCATCTGTCGGTAGTCCGGCATACCCTCGTAGATCGGCTGGAAGGACAGTTCGGACACCAGGGCCTGCACCCGGGCAAGGCTGCCCGAGGCTCCGCGGTAGACCTTCAAGTCGTAGCCCTGGGTATCCATCTTCAGCATCAGCCGGGAAGCAGACGACCCCTCGCTTTCCAAAACGTGGTCGAGCGTGTCGACCTGAATGGACTCCTTGCGACCGGCCCGCATGGAAGGATAGTTGGCCGCGCCCATGGCACTCGGATCAAGAATGGACGAGAGATCGGAGGACTCGAATGCATTGATCGCAAGCGTCTCACGCTGCTCCCCCAGAGCCAGCTTGAACACCTGCCAGTGGCGATCGCCGGCGGCACGCTGCTGCAGCCGCTCGAAAGTGGTTGTCACGGGCTCAAAGGACAGGATGCGCCCCCGGTATCCGAGCCGACGCAAACCGGCACCGAACTGTCCGGCGTTGGCCCCGACGTCAATGACGAGGTCTACGTTCAGTTTCTCCAGGACGAGACGGAGATGCGCGTCGAGGGTGGGGCTCTTGCGACGATGGATGAGCTCGTAACCGAACAGCCGCGTCAGCGCCTTGAACATGTCAGAGCATTCCTACGAACATTATTTTTGACCCCAAAAATGACCTTCTAAGCTCAGAAACAGGCCTCTTTTTGTCATCAACTTCTTTTAAATCAGATTATTACCTTGGTCCGACCCCAATTGGGTCAATTGGGTTTCGGTGACGAGGATGTCGACGGGGAGATCGTGGGCATCGACGGGGACCTGATCGACCACCTGAATGGAGAAGGCGACGGCGATGCGGGGGACGCCGGGGAGTCGGCCGAGCAGGCGGTCGTAGTAGCCCGCACCATAGCCGAGACGGCGACCCGCTCGGTCGAAGGCGAGCCCGGGCACCAGAATCCAGCCGGGCGCGGGGTCTGGCACGGGCGCGCAGCGCTGGGGGTCGGGCTCGAGGATGCCCCAGGTGCCGGGAATGAGGTCCCGGTCGAGGTCACCCACGCGGAAGATGCCGAGCAGACGCGACGCTGGATCAACCCGCGGCAGCAGCAGGGTGCCGCCACGCTCGAGGACGGCCCGGTTGAGCGGCCCGATGGCCACTTCGGCACCGAACGGGCAGTAGCTCAGCACGCAGGCGCCCAGGTCGACCTCAGGCAGGCTGCACAGCCGCTGCAGGATGGCGGTCGAGGCGGCGTCTCGCCACTCCGGCGACAGCGCATCCCGCTGCGTGCGGATGCGCCGGCGCAATCCCGCCTTGGCTGCAGCGGCCGGCGGCTGGGCGCCCATCCGGGCCGCGGGAGGGTTACTCGCCCTCGTGCTTGAGCAGGCGGTTGACGGCCTCGAGATCCTCGACGGTCAGGCGTCCGACAGCCTGCTTGAGCTTGAGCTGGGCCAGGATGGTGTCGTAGCGGGCCTTGGCCAGATCACGCCTGGCGTTCGCCACCTGCTGCTGGGCGTTGAGCACGTCAACGGACGTCCGCACACCGACGTCACGGCCCACCTTGGTCGAGTCCAGAGACACCAGAGAGGACTGCAGCGCCTGCTCGAGCGCCTTGCCCTGGGCGAGGCCGGAGGTGACGCCGAGGTAGGCCTGCTGGGTGTTGAGCACCGCTGTGCGGCGCGCCTGCTCCAGGTCGTTCTCGGCCCGGGACTTGTTGGCCACTGCCTCTCGCACCCGCGAATCGACGGAGCCACCGAGATAGATGGGCAGGCTGGCCTGGAGACCGATCACGGTCTGGCGCACCTCGCTTCCGAAACCGAAGGTGCTGGCGTTGGCCCGGGTGTCGTTGTAGCTGGCCACGGCGTCAAGAGTGGGCATGTGGCCACCCTTCTGCTTGTTGACCTCGCGCTTGGCGATCTCCACCGAGGCGCGCTGCAGCTCGACCTGCAGGCTGGTGAGCTCAGCCTGGCCGACCCAGGTGTTCATGTCGACCGGATCGGGGCCGGACAGCACAATGGGCTCGACCGGCAGCGCCAGCGGACCAGGGCTCTTGCCGATGATGGCCGCGAGCGCCCGGTTCTTGACCTCGAGTTCGTTGAGGGCTGCCACTTCCTGGGCAGTGGACAGATCGAACCGCGCCTGGGCGTCGTTGGTGTCGGTGATGGTGGCCGTGCCGACGATGAAGTTGCGCTTGGCCTGGGCAAGCTGCTCGGCGATGGCGGTCTTCTGGGAGCGGATGAATGCCAGATTGGCGCGCGCCAGGAGCACATCGAAATAGCCCTGGGAGACGCGCACCATGAGATCCTGGGCCGCGGCATTGAGCTGGATCTCGGCCACCTGCGCCTGCAGCTTGCTCTGCTCGAAGGTCTCGTAGTTCTGCGGGCGATACAGGGGCTGGGTGAGCTGCACGCCGTACGCGCGGGTGGGGAAGTCGCGCTGCCCGCCGGCACCCGGGAAGCCGCCGTTGATGAACTTGGCGTCCAGGTTGGTGTAGTTCCAGCTGGCGTTGGCGGTAATCTGGGGCAGCAGCCCGGCCTTGCCCTGAACGATCTTCTCACGACCCGCCAGATAGGCCGAGCGTGCGGATGCGAACTGCGCGTCGGACACCAGCGCCTCACGATAGACAGAAACCAGGTCGGCTGCCGAGGCAAGGCCCGCGCCTTGGAGGGCGATCAGGGCGACGACGAGTTTGGCTTTGCGGATCATGAGTCTGGTCAGTCCTATGTCAGAGGAATCAAGTCAGTAACGGGCCATGCCGGGCTCCACCTCGCGGGCCCAGGCGTCGATGCCGCCCTGAAGGTTGAAGACGTTGGCGAAACCGAGGCGCTCCAGGTACATGCCGACCTGCATGCTGCGCATGCCGTGGTGACAGATCACCACCCACTTGCGGCCCGGATCGAGGTCGCCGGCGCGATCGACGACCTGGGACATGGGCAAAGGCACCGAGCCGGGGATCAGGCAGCGCTCGTGCTCCCACGATTCGCGCACGTCCAGCAGTGCCGGCCGGTCTCGCGACCCATCGGCCATCCAGGATTGCAGGGCGACTGGCGAGAGCTGCTGCATCAGAAGACGAAGCGCTCGGGTTCACGCATCCGCCGCAGCGGCGCGATGGATGTCTCGAACAGACCTTCGGCGTGGTGGATGCCGGGGCCGGTGCAGGTCACGAGCCGGGCGGTCATGACCGGCGGCCGTCCGACCACGGCGAGCAGTCGGCCACCGGGCGCGAGCTGGGCCAGGAACTCCTCCGGCACTTCCTCGACGGAGCCGGTCAGCAGGATGGCGTCATACGGGGCGTGTGACGGCCAGCCTTGTGCGGCATTGCCAGTCTCGATGGTGACGTTGGTGATCCCGACGGCCGCCAGCTTGCGGCGCGCGGTCTCACAGAACTCGGGCACGATGTCGACACTGTGAACGTGGGCCGCGAGCCGCGCCAGGAGCGCCGTCTGGTAGCCGGAGCCGGTGCCGACCTCGAGCACGCGGTCGGTGGGCCGCAGGGCCAGGGATTGCAGGAGGCGCGCCTCCAGCTTCGGGCACAGCATGGCCTCGCCATGCCCGATGGGTATTTCCATGTCGGCGAAGGCCAGCCCGCGATGGACCGCCGGGACGAAGTCCTCACGCCGGACTTCCGACAGCAGGTCGAGCACCCGCTGATCGAGCACTTCCCAGGTGCGCACCTGGCTCTCGATCATGTTGGCCCGAGCCAATTCGATGTCCATGTTGCTACCAGTTCACGAGATCAATGCGGGACGATACGGAGCGCGGCGACACCGACACCCCCCTCCAGCCCGGTGGGATGCAGCCGACCGGCGGGCTCCGGACCCTCCGGAGCTGCATGCGGACGGGATACACCACTTGCACAGGCGACTTGACGACATCATCGACAAGACCTCCCTGCACTTGAGGAATTATGGCACAGGACCCCGCGACGGCGGGAGGCGCCGCCCGGCCGGTTTGCGCCTGCGCCGTCGCTTGCGGTAGTCTCGGTTCCGACACAGGGGTACGGGTGGCCCGAGAGGGCGGGTGCCCGGGTCGGGGCGGCGAACAGCGCAGCTCCCGGCCTCCGGCGCGCACACCTGGTGAGAAAGTCCCTTCGAACCTGATCCGGCCAACACCGGCGTAGGAAGATGTCACAGCCCGAGTACGCACGCCCGCCTTCGCGCATCCCCAACGTCCTGTCCATCGCCGGCATCGACCCATCCGGCGGTGCAGGTCTGCTGGCCGACATCAAGGCCTTCTCGGCCCTCGGCGCCTACGGCTGCGGCGTGGTGGCGGCGCTGACCGCACAGAACACGCGGGCCGTCACCGGTATTCAGGAGGTGCCGCCCGCCTTCCTGCGACAGCAGCTGGACACGCTGTTCGATGACGTCCGGGTGGAGGCGGTCAAGATCGGCATGCTTGCCAGCGCCCCACTCATCGACACCGTCGCCGACGTGCTCGCGCGGATCCGGCCGCGGTTCGTCGTGCTCGACCCGGTGATGGTCGCCAAGAGCGGCGACCGCCTGCTGCGCGCCGACGCGGTGGCGGCTCTGAAAGCCCGGCTGCTGCCCCTGGCCACGCTGGTGACGCCGAACCTGCCGGAAGCGGCAGACCTGCTGGGGCATGAAGTCGCCGACACGCCGGAGGCGATGCGCGCCGCGGCCGAGGCATTGCATGCCGCCGGCGCGGGCGCGGTGCTGGTCAAGGGTGGACACGGCCGTTCCGAGACGCTCACGGACGTGCTGTTCGACGGGGTCACCTGCACCGAGTACGCGGCCCGACGGGTCCGGACCCGCAACACGCACGGCACGGGCTGCACCTTCTCGTCGGCCATTGCGGCCCTTCTGCCGCAGCGCGAGACCCTGGCCGCGGCAGTGGCGGACGCCCATGCCTATGTCGCCGGAGCCATCCGCGCCGCCGACTGGCTGGACGTTGGTGGCGGCCACGGACCCTTGAACCACTTCTTCCGGTGGTGGCCCGCGCAGAAGGCGACGTGAGCGCCATCCCGCTCGACGGTCGCGGCGGCACCGCGGACGATTCCCCGATCGATCACACGCAACCGGCGCACGTCCGCGCCGGCCACCCGCTCAGGCGGTGAACGGAGGCAAGCCATGAACGCACCGAAGGAATTCCTCGCATCCCAGGCCCACGTGGACGACGCCGCGGTCCAACCGCTGCCGCGTTCGCGCAAGATTTACGTGACCGGTTCGCGCAGCGACATCCGCGTACCGATGCGCGAGATCTCCCAGTCGGACACTCCGGCATCCTTCGGCGCCGAGAACAACCCGCCGGTGGTGGTGTACGACACCTCCGGTCCCTACACCGACCCGGACGCGCGCATCGACATCCGCAACGGTCTGACCGCCCTGCGCGCCGCCTGGATCGAGGAACGCGGCGACACCGAGGTGCTGGATGGCCCCACGTCGGGTTACGGACGCGAGCGTCTGGCCGACCCGTCGCTGGCGCACCTGCGCTTCAACCTGCACCGCCTGCCGCGGCGCGCGCGCCCGGGCGCGAACGTCACCCAGATGCACTACGCCCGGCGCGGCATCGTCACGCCGGAGATGGAGTTCATTGCCATCCGCGAGAACCAGCGCCTCGAGGCCTACCCGGAACTGCTGCGCCGCCAGCATGAGGGCCAGGCCTTCGGTGCCCGCCTGCCACGCGAGATCACGCCGGAATTCGTGCGTGACGAGGTGGCGCGCGGGCGCGCGATCATCCCGGCCAACATCAACCACCCGGAGTCC
>JBEICA010000056.1:0-15975 GCA_040373665.1 Burkholderiales bacterium
CGCAAGCGCTGACGCTCACTGGTGAAAGGGGAAACCTGATGGCTCTTGTCTCATTGAGCGAGCACGCGAAGGCCATGACGGCCGGCGCTGGTGGCGCTACCGCAGTCCGCGCGGGCGGGCCACGGGCCACCACCTGGTTGCGAGCCATGCTCACCACGGTGCTTCTGCCGCTCCTCCTGGGGTTGGCGGCAGGGCCCGTGTTGGCGGGAGAGTTCTGTTTCGGTGCAGCTGGACAGCAATGCGGGCAGTTCCGCAACGGGGAGTTTCAGGGGGTCGCCTTCTGCACCGTGGCGGTGTCGGACCGGGCGGTTTGCGCGGTGCACGGCGGCAGCCTGACCCACGATCCCTGCTGCGTGCGGGAGCCCAACGGAGTCGCGTGCGGGCGCAGTCCCGAGAATGGGCGCTGCCGCGTGGAGTGGGATCGGGCCGTTCACAGGTGGTTCTGGGGGTATCAGTGGTACCGGGTCATCAATACCGCGCTCGAGAATGACACCGGGGTGGTGGTGAGGCCTCTGTACTGTGCGCGCCCGGGTGCCGGGGTGCATCGCGAAGACCGGTCTCACTGTTGCACCGGTCGATCCCGCCAGGCTGGCTTCCTGCAGAGAATGGGGCGCCCCGATCTGTTCGTCTGCTCTGAGTAACAGATCCGTCCCTTTTTTTGGGGCGTACCCGCTCTTTCGGGGTCCCCCTTTCTTGGGGTCGGACCTGCAAGGGCCCATGATTCACAAAGGAAAAGTGCTTGAAAGCAGGCATTTTTTCGGCTTAGCGGGTCACTTTCGGGGGTAAAACCGCTGGGCTCTGCCCCTCCGCGAGGGGCGGCGGCAACCAGGATCGGGTGTGTCGCAGCCAGGGCGCCGGGGCCGGCTGGTTGAACTTCAGTTCGTACCGTTTACACGGTATCGCACATCAATTCGACCCTGAAAATGCCCCTCTAAGCACAAAAACGGGCGCGTTTTCCAACATTTTCCTTATAGGAATCAATGGTCCGTCGAGGCCCGACCCCGATGTGCCATCCCTGCCAGCTCGCCGGGCAGCATTTCCCGGTAGCGGATCCACCCGGCATTCATCTCGTCCCAGGTCTGATCGCCCCAGGGAACGCTTCGGTCAGGGTCGGGATTGGCGGGATTGCGGGCGGAGTTGTCCCAGCGCATCAGGAAGTCGACGCGTGTGCCGGCCCTCAGGATCCTGGGCTCGCGAAACTGGTAGACCGACTGCCAACTGAAGTCGTATTCAGGCACGGAGACGAGGACCTCCTCCCGGCCGTCGGGATGCACGGCGGTGAAACGCGCGGCCTTGCCGCGCAGGTGCGCATGGGGCATGACGCTGTAGAGGACGACGTCGCGGTCGAACACGTGGCTTACCGTGACGGCGTGGTCGGGAGTCCGCGGAGGCACCTGCAGGTCGTAGGCGCGCACGAACTTCAGTCGCATCGCGTGACGCGGCGGGGTGGCGTGGAAGTACAGGCCGATGCGGGTGGCGTCGCGGACAGCGCGGCCGTTGGGTGTGTAGTGCATCTGGAAGCGCAGACCGGCGCCTTTCCGCAACAGGACACCGGCGTCTCCCGGATAGGGCAGGGGGTTCCGGCCGGGCGAATACCCGCCTAGCGCGGCAAGTTGCTCGACGAAGTCACGGTTGCCCGCACCTGGGTCGTCGACGCCGGCCAGAACGTGGTGAACCACGGCGCGGTCGCCCGGGTGGATCTCGATGGCGCGGATCCAGACATCGTGGTCAAGCGGATTGGCGGCGCGTGGATAGCGATAGTCCACCACGCCGGTGGCGGGGACGTCGAAGGCCGGCACCTCGACGACGAGATCGGGCGGTCCCAGGGTCCACTCGTCCGATGCTGCCGTCACGGCCAGCAACGGGTCGGTTCCCTCGCCCCGGGGCGCGCCCGCTTCCACCCAGCGCACGAGGGTGCGGCGCTCGGCTTCGGTGAGAGAGCGGTCGCCCTCGAAGGACCCGTAGTGCGGGTCTGCATGCCATGGCGGCATGCGCCGCGTGCGCAGGACCTCCCTGATCATCGGAGCGAAACCCCGCACCTTGTCGTAACCCGTCATGGCCCAGGGGCCGATACCTGCCGGGCGGTGACAGCCGGCGCACTTCGCGGCCAGCAGAGGCGCCACGTCCGCCGCGTAGGACGGCGCGGGCTCATGACGGGGCAGATCCACGAGGCAGCCGACGGGCTCGACGCGCGCCACGGCCGGACGGCGACCGGCCAGCACCGCCTCGAGGGCATCGACCAGGTAGTGGGCCGAGGCTGCGGGCTTCTGCGCCCCATAGGCGAGACGGTCGTCGACCGGGCCGCGGTAAGCCAGGGTACGGGTGCGCGGGTCGATGACGAGGACTTCGGCCGTACGCGTGACGCCGAGCGATTCGGCGACGACTTGGCCGCCATCGACGAGGATGGGCATGTCGATGCCGAACTCCCGTGCCTCGGCGGCGATCTCCTCCCGTGAATCCTGGGGGTTCGCGTTGAGCAGGCGGAACACCACGCCGCGGGGCTCGAACTGATCGCGCACTTTCCGCAGGGCCGGCAAGGCCTGTCGCACGACCGGGCAGCCATTGCCCTGGACCATGAGGACGATCGCCGGGGCATCGGCATGGTAGTAGAGCCGGTGTGAATCGCCACGGTGGTCGAGCAAGCGGAAGTCGTCGACGCGGGCCCCTGGCTCGACTGCCATCGCGGGCAGGCAGGCGGTCACGGCGGCTAGCAACAGGGCGAGATGACGCAGGGAGATCATGGACCGGCTCCGGTGGTGGTCGGCGCGCGGCCAGGGTCCGCATGGCGGAGGTCGGCCGCGATGCGTAGGGTGATGTCCATCGGACCGGGAGGCAAGTGTCTCTCGTGTCGCACTGGATCAGGACCAATGCTGGAAGGCGACATACGCGAAGCCCGCGACCGAGCGAAACATGACGATCTGACGGGTCCGGGCGGAACTTGGGTCGGCGGTGCCGGCTCTGACGCGGGCATCGTCCGAGTCTCCCACTTCTTCTCCGATGGAGGTTTCATGCATCGACTCGCCCTCGTCTCGCTGGTGGTCGCCACGAGTCTCAGTCACGCAGCCGACCTCCCGCCGCTCGCGACAGGCGGGCAACTCAGGAAGGCCTTGGCGGGCAACACGGTCCACGGATCCATGGATTCGTCAGGGCGCTACGCCGAGTTCTACGCCAAGGACGGCACTGTCCGGGGCGCGGATTACCGGGCGACGTGGAGCATCGAAGGTGACAGCATGTGCTGGGTCTATGAGGGGCAGCCGAAGGATTGCTGGCGCGCCGCAGTGCAAGGCAAACAGGTCAAGTGGATCAAGGACGGGAAGGCTCAGGGAACGGGCACGATCGTCAAGGGCAACGTCAACGGGTTCTGAGGCAGAGCCCGTATCGCCACCGACGGCTCTGGTCCGTTGGCGGCACGGCGCTTGTGTCAGGGTGGAGTCCGCAACAACCGTAAGGGAAGTCGATGCTGGGTAACGAGTCGCAGGCGTGCGACGCTGGGCGGGAGGGTGGTGGTGACTCGCTGTCGGGCCGGCCGCTCGTCGTGCTCTATGACGGCGCATGCCCGCTATGCGCACGGGAGATCGCGCACTACCGTGACCTGCCCGCTCTGCAGCCCCTGGCCTGGGTGGATGTTTCGGCCCTGCCCGACGGGCCCGTGGCGTATCGATTGACACGGCGCGAGGCGCTCGTTCGCATGCACGTCGTCGCGCCGGATGGTTCGGTGGTATCGGGAGCGCGCGCGTTCATCGCCATGTGGGCTCGCCTGCCTCGGTGGCGCTGGCTCGCGCGTCTGGCGGCGGTGCCACCGCTACCCTCGCTGCTCGAGGGGATGTATCGCGGTTTCCTGCGCCTGCGCCCAGCGCTCCAGGCCCGCCTGCGAGCGGGCGAGACGCGCTGGCTGACGCGAGAGCTGCGCTCTGACCATGCAGGGGAAACAGGCGCGGTGTGCATCTATCAGGGCATTCTTGCCGTGAGCCGGGACCAGGCGGTGCGGGACTTCGCGCAGCGCCACCTCGCGACGGAACTGACGCACCTCGAAGCGATGGAAGCGTTGGTGCCGGCGGCGTCCCGCACCCGCCTGCTGCCCCTCTGGCGTGTTGCCGGCTGGCTCACCGGCGCGCTGCCGGCTGTCGCGGGACCGGGCGCCGTGTACGCCACCATCGCGGCAGTCGAGTCCTTCGTGGACCGGCACTACCTGCAGCAGATCCTGCGCCTGCCTGCGGACCACGCACTGCGGGAACAGTTGTCCGCCTTCCGAGATGACGAATTACATCACCGCGACGAAGCGCTGCGCGCAGCCCCCTCGCGTCGCGGATGGCTGCTCACGGTCTGGTGCGCCGTGGTGGGACTCGGATCCGCAGGCGCCGTCATCATCGCCCGCCGCGTCTGACCCCCCCCCCGTCCGGGGTCGGACCTGAAAACGTCATTGATTAATAAAGGAATATAGGCCAGAAATGGCCATTTTTCGGCGTTAGAGGGTGGTTTTCGGGGTCAAAATGCTCGAGCTCTGCCCCGAGGTGTCGACCTGCGACCGAGGGTGAGACGCCACGACGGCGGCAGGGCCGGACAGGGATGATTTGCGACGGACGGAAGTGCGGGATGAATACCGCAGCGGCGGAGATCACCCCTGACCGCCGCTTCGTCGATAGGTATCCAGCGGCTGCTCCTCGCCACGCACTGCCAGTCGCTGCTCAAGGCGTGTGGGGCCGCTGCGCTGCTCTGCGTCAGTGCTTGTTGGCGCTTCGACCCCAGGGCTCGGTGCCATCCGGGCTTGAGGTCTGTTCAATGCCGGCAAGCAGCCAACCATCGCGGCCGCGTTTGGAGCGGACAAGATGCCACACCTCCTCGAAGGGGGCCGCTGCCGCGTCGTCCTCACGCATGACGCCGGAGTAGCGCAGGCTTGCCATCACGGCGCTGCCGATGTCACGAACGCCCAATACTTCGGCAGACAGCGAGACCACCTCGGTATGGTTCGGGCGGCCGCCGCGGGCTGTGATGTCCGACTTCAATTCGGCGTAGAGCTCGGGCGTGGTGAAGTCCCGCAGGCTGGCGAGATCGCCGGCATCCCAGGCGCTCTGAAGGCGCACGAATTGCTCCGTCGCGGCCTGCACGAAGCTCTCGACGTCGAAGTCATCGGGAATGTCTCCCCGCATGTCGGCAGCAGACAGCGGACCAGCCAGCCCGGCAACGGTGCCACCGACCGGTGGCAGGGGGTGGCCCGTGACACTCACCGCATCGCCTGTGGCCGCCTGAGTCACGAGGGTCGGTTCGCTGAGGGGCGTGAATCCACGCCGCTCAAGAGGAGCCCGTGAGGCCGGAGGCTCGAAACCGCGCCCTTTGCTGCCTGCGCCGTTTGTGGCTCCTGCATAGGCGGGCGACGCCGGGCGAGGTGCACCGAGCAGGCCGAATCTTCGCGCGAGGAACAAGGCCAGAAAGGCCAGTCCGCCCAGCAGCAGAATCGAACCGAGCGCCTCCGCGAAGGCGCCATCAAGACCGAAGTGGGACAGCAGCCAAGCGATGCCAAGTCCCGCCGCGAGCCCGCCGAGCATGCCGCCGAAACGATTTCGGGGCGCCGCTTGCGCACCCTGCTGGGGGTTCTTGGCCGGCGGTGTTGCCTCACGCTGGCTGGACCGATCGTACTGTCGGCCCACGGACCGGCCTCCGCCCATGCGCCGTGCCTCGACGTCCTCGACCACAACCAGCAACGCGGCAAACATCGCCAGCATTGCAACGAAAAGCCGTCCTGTGAACATCGCGCGCATCTTCCCTGCCTCCTTTTGACGACTGAATCGCTCCCCGAACTCGCGCGCCTGTGCGGGCGCCGGCAGAGTTCTCAGGAGTGGCGAGGATACGCCCCTTGGACCTTCCGCGTCGGTCTGTATCCCGATGGCGGTGGTGCTCCTGGTCCGCGGCAATGAGGCGCATGCCAGGCCAAAGGGGGGACAAAACTTCGCGCCGGGAGTTTCCCCCGGTGTGCTGAGTGCGCGTCGGGTAAGACGAGCATTCCCGATGGCCTGCGGGAGGATCCGCGAACGTGTGCCTGTGATTGGGGTGCCCGACGCTGGAGGCTCTGGAGGCCTCAACGCCTCCTCCGGATGGCGGGGAGGCGTCAGGGCAGCGCGGCGCGATTTTGCCCCCGAAAATGGGGTTCCAAGCTCGAAAAAGGGGGGTTCTTCAGGAAATTTCCACATTAAGACAGAGGGTTGCCTTGGTCCGACCCCAAAAGGGGGGTTACAGCGCGTCGATGAACGCGAGCAGGGCTTCGCGGTCAGGGCGGGGCAGGCGCTGGAAGGCGTCGCGGGACGTCCGGGCTTCGCCGCCGTGCCAGAGGATGGCTTCGGTGACGTTGCGGGCGCGGCCGTCGTGCAGCAGGGTGGTGCTGCCGTTGACGGTCTTGGACAGCCCGATGCCCCAGAGCGGGGGCGTGCGCCAGTCGTTGCCGCCGGCTTCGAAATCGGGGCGACCGTCCGCGAGATCGGGGCCCATGTCGTGCAGCAGGAGGTCGGTATACGGGTGGATGGTCTGGCGGGACAACTGCGGCAGACGCGCGACGTAGTCGGCCGTGATGTGGGTTGGCGTGTGACAGACGGCGCACTGCAGTTGCTCGAAGAGCACTGCGCCGCGCTGGACCTCCGCCGAGTTCCAGTTGCGCCTTGACGGGACGCCGAGCCCGAGCGACAGGATTTCGAGCTCACTCCACGAGACGTCGGACAGTTCAGGCTCGTTGCCGGGCACTTCCGCCCGGCAGATGGTCTGGATGTCCGGGCAGTTCTGCTTGGGGTACAGCGCGGAGGTTACGCCCATGTCGCCGATGGCGGCCGCGGCGATCTGCTGACGCAGGTGAGGCTGGTTGGCCTTCCACCCGAAACGTCCGATCACGGTGCGCTGGTCGGCATCGTCCCACACGCGATTGGGGCGGCCGTTGTATCCGAGGGTGCGTTGTCTTTCGGCAATTGCCAGCAGCGACGCCTCGGGAATGGCTTCGAGCAGTCCGAGCCCGAAGAACGGCGGGGCGTTGCGAATGGACGTGAGCGTGTCGGCCCCCAGTTCACCGAAGGCGGGGTTCTCGATGACCGGCTTCGGCCGCCGGAGCCTGACCACGGTGCCGTCGGCCAGTGTGACGGCATGTTCACTCCACTCGAGGTAGATGTCGGCCTCCGCGGGGACCGGCTGGTACGCCGGCATCAGGTCGAGGGTCTGACCCTGGAGCGCGCGGTTCTGCAACTGGTCGCCATAGTGCGGATGCGGCCTTGGTCCGCCGTGCGGGTCGGTCCCCGGAACGCTCAGACGCAACACGGTGGACAGCGGCTGGCGGCTATCGCTGTCCGGAGGCGTCCCGCGCCCGCCGCGCACGTGGCAGGCGCTGCAGCGGTCCGCCACGAAAGTCGGGCCCACGCCCCAGTCGCCGGTGCTCAGACCAGGGACGACCCAGCGACGGTTGAAGGTGGCCAGACCGCGGAAGAACACCTCGCGCTGGCGTTCGGACAACGCCGGTGCGGGCTGCACGAACGATTCCGCGTCGCTGCGCGACACCGTGAAGGTGCCCGCCGACAGTTCGTCGATGGCGTTGTCCGCGGTGCAGAGCATGCTGAAGCTGCCGGCCAGCAGCATTGCCACGGTCAGTCGAGGAATCACCACATCTCCCCAAACGTATTCGCGTCCGACCGCGATGTTCGCGCCATGCACTGCGTCGTGTCCATGCCCGCGCCCACCATGTGGGGGTCGGACCTCGAGAGCCCATTGTTTGTATTGCAAAAAATGCCCGAAAAAGGCCGCATTGACGCCTTGCAGGGCTGTTTTCGGGGGTGAAAATGCGCGGCTCTGCCCTGATCGGCTGCGGTGCCGCCTGCCTGGCGTCGTGCGGTGCCGGTCGGATCACAACCCGCTCCGCGCGATGAACGATCCGGGCGTGTGGTCCGCATGAAACCCGTCAGGCAGGAAGATTCGGCGTGCTGCCGGCCTCCTCCTGCAGCCAGGCGAGGAATGCAGCGATGGCACGTTCCCGGGTCCGCCCCGGACTGGTGACGAAGTGATAGCCGTAGGCTGAAGGCAGGGTGAGATCGAAAGGCCGGACGAGGCGGCCGGCGGCAAGATCGAAGGCGGCGATGGCGACCCGCCCGAGCAGGATGCCCGAGCCTGCCATGGCCGCCTGGATCGCGTGGTCGGTCTGGCGATAGCGCACGCCGGCCGCGCCATCGATGCCGCGCGCCCCGGCGGCCTCCAACCATTCCGGCCAACCCACGGCCCGACCCGGAAAGGCCGCGTGGTCGTCGTGCAACAACCGCTGGTCGCGCAGTTGTCGCAGGGTCATGCGGCCACTGGTGCCTTCCAGCAGGCTTGGCGCGCACATGGGCGTGTAGGCCTCACCGAACAGTCGAATGGACTCGAGGCCGGGATACCTGCCACGCCCGTGGCGGATCGCAACGTCAAAGGCCTCGCGTCTCAGATCCACGGGCTTGTTGTCGGTGCTGACCTGAATCGCGATGTTGGGATGACGCTCGGAAAAGCGGTGCAGCAGGGGAACGAGCCATTTGGCGGCGATGGCTGGTCCGATCGAAACGGCGATCGCTGCCGGCGCCTGCAGGCTGCGAACCTCGCGCACCCCGGCTTCGATCGATCGGAAACCGCGCTCGAGGCTGGGCCAGAGCGCCTGCCCGGCCTCGGTCAGCGCCACCGCCCGCAGCCGTCGCTCGAACAGCCTGAGCCCGAGATAGCTCTCCAGGGCCCGGATCTGATGGCTCACGGCGGAGGGGGAGAGCCCCAGTTCAGCCGCAGCCGCCTGGAAGCTGCCATGCCTGGCGGCCGACTCGAAGACGCGCAATGCCGTGAGGTGAGGGAGGCGCTCGCTCATATGCATGAGATTAATTCATGTGATGGTGAGCATAAGTCTTTTGTCACGGGGCCCGCTGCCGCCGAGACTCAGGCCATCCATGGTCGCGCCGGCGCGCAGGGAGGACGACATGAAGAGGCTTCGTGCAATGTTGTTGGGTCTGGTCGGTGTGTTGCCGTTGTCGGCCACCGGCGCCGACCCGGTCGTGCTCGGCCAGGTGGATCTGAGCTTCTACGCCGTCACGGGTGGCGTGGTGCAGGAGGTGCTCGAGCGTTCCGGGCAACCGTTCGTCGTGACCCAGGGCTCCCACGGG
This sequence comes from Burkholderiales bacterium, assembly GCA_040373665.1. Taxonomy (GTDB): domain Bacteria; phylum Pseudomonadota; class Gammaproteobacteria; order Burkholderiales. Next base: position 9,138 of record JBEICA010000056.1, read on the forward strand.
GAAATCTACCCGAGGCTGGGAACCGGGGAGGTGGACATTCTCGCGGCCTCGTGGCTGCCGAACGCCCACGCGGCGCTGTACGAGAAGGTCAGGGCGCACACCTTCGTGGTCGCGGAACTCTATCGTGATGCGCGCCTGTTCCTGGCGGTACCCGATTACGCGGATCCGTCGATCCGTATCAAGCCGTGACTGCCATGGACCGCATGGTCAACGTCGACCGCCTGACGCCGCGCGAGGCGGCACGGCGCTGGATCGCGAGCGAGCCGGAGCTCACGCGTGACTGGTTCCCCGCGGCGCAGTGAGTGAACGGCCCGGACGACGGGCCGCCCGCAACGAAACCACCCTGTCTCAACCCCTCTGGAGAAATCAACTTGGATCTCGGAATTCGTGGCCGCAGGGCCATCGTGTGCGCCGGCAGCAAGGGCCTGGGAAAGGGGTGCGCGGCGGCGCTGGCCCAGGAGGGCGTCGAAGTCACCATCGTCGCGCGAGGCATCGAAGCGCTGGAGAGGACGGCGGCGGAAATCCACGCCGCCAGCGGTTCGGTCGTCCATGCGGTCTCCGCCGACATCACCACACCCGCAGGACGGGCCGCGGCGCTGGCCGTCTGCCCTGAACCCGACATCCTGATCAACAACGCGGGCGGTCCGCCACCAGGGGACTTCCGCAGCTGGGACCGGGACATCTGGATCGCGGCGATCGACGCCAACATGCTGACGCCCATCGAGCTCATCAAGGCCACAGTGGACGGCATGATCGCCCGCGGTTTCGGCCGCATCGTCAACATCACCTCCAGCGCCGTGAAGGCGCCGATCGACATCCTGGGCCTGTCCAACGGCGCGCGCACCGGACTCACGGGATTCGTCGGCGGCATTGCGCGCAAGACGGTGCAGCACAACGTGACCATCAACAACATCCTGCCCGGTCTGTTTGGCACGGACACCATGTTCTCGCGCGTCGAGGCGATGGCGAAGGCCGGGAACATGAGCTTCGAGGAAGCGAAGGCGTCGCGGCTGCGCACCATTCCCGCCGGACGGTTCGGCACACCGGAGGAGTTCGGCGCGCTGTGCGCATTCATCTGCAGCGCCCAGGCGTCCTATCTGACGGGGCAGAACTTCCTGACGGATGGCGGGGCGTATCCGGGGACGTTCTAGCCGTGGTCCCGGCGGGCGTGCCGCGGACCGTCCGCCCCGCGCCGACTGGCCCTCGGCAGACTTGGATCGTGCGGCGTTTTGCCGCATCATCCGCCGCCCCTGCCACGGCCTTTCGGTTCCATGCTGGATTCGATCAACCAGGACACCTTCTGGCTCTACGTCCTGACCGAGGCCGCGCTCTCGCTCTCCCCAGGGCCCGCGGTGCTGCTGGTGGTCGCGCACGGCATGGGTCATGGCACGCGCCGCGCGATGCACGCGGCGCTGGGCATCCTGTCCGCGAACGCGATCTACTTTGCCCTTTCCTCGACGGCACTGGGGATGGTGCTGGTTTCCTCGCCGGTGTTCTTCGGGGTGGTCAAATGGGCGGGCGCTGCGTATCTCGCCTGGATCGGTGTGCGCACACTGTGCGGTCAGCCGAGTCCCCTGCGCATCAACGATCCCGGCAGGCAGGCGACATCCGCCATCGCGACCTGGCTGGCAGGTCTCACGCTCCAGTTGGCCAATCCGAAGGTGCTGGTGTTCTTCCTGGCGATCCTGCCGCAGTTCGTCGACGCTCGTCTTCCCGTGCCATCACAGATGTTCTGGCTTGCGGCCGGCTCGATGATTCCGGAGTTCTTCATCCTCGCGGCCTACGGCTGGCTCGGTGCGCGTGCGGCCCATCTCGTCGACGATCCGGTCTTCGCCCTGTGGACCGAGCGGGTCGCCGGCACGCTGGTTCTGGTGGTGGCAGCGCTGATCCTGGTGACTGCCGCTGGCTGAGCGGGCTGTTGCCGGGGATTTCCCGCGTGCGCAGGAGGACGGCGCGCGACGGCTTCGCTGCGACGGACTGCCACCTGCTCAAGGCCGCGAGCCCCGGTCTTCCCTCGAGGCGTTGCGTCATCATCCCGTGGCCTCATGAGGTGTCCGGGGACATGACCGGCCCTGCACCATGGCGTTGTCGCGGTGGCGACCTGCCTTCAGGCATGATTCGCTTCGACACAACATCGGTGCCTGCGCGATCTTGTGCAGCCGATTCGCCGTCGTGCCCCGTCCCCGGGGATTCATGGCACGGGTTGCCCGCATCCCCTTCGCGCGCCGGATGGTGGCGGCGGCGTTGCACGAGGAGGGTCCTCCTGCAGGCGAGGGCCGATGTGGGTCGGTGCGGCTGCACGGTTGCCGGAGGCTGGCGCAGGGATCAACCCCGACGGATGACGATGCATGACAAAAGACTCGCAGCAGGATGACCGTCTCGCCGCCGCCGAGGCGCGATTCGAACTCATGCGCAAACGCGTGGGATTGTGGCTCGGGCCGCTCGCCTTCCTGGCGCTGCTGGTCTTCCCGGTACCTGCTCCCTCTGCGGAGGCGGCCCGGCTCGCGGCGGTGCTGGTGCTTGCGCTGGTGTGGTGGATCACTGAGGCCGTGCCCATTCCCGTGACTGCGTTGCTCGCGCCGGCCCTGGCCGTCGTGATGGGCATCGGCACGGCGCAGGAGATGTTCGCGCCCTTTGGCGACCCCATCGTGATGATGTTCCTCGGCGGGTTCCTGCTCGCCGAGGCGATGTCCGAGACCGGGCTCGACCGCCGGGTTGCGGGCCACGTGCTTGGGCATCGCTGGGTGGGAGGTTCGCCGGCGCGGGTGCTGGTCGCCTTCGTGTTGCTGTGCGCCGGGGTGTCCGCCTGGATGAACAACACGTCCACGACAGCGATGCTGTACCCGATCGCGCTTTCGGTGCTCGCGGCGATGGCCCGGGGGGCGGGCCGCGACCCGAAACGTCTGCGCTTCGGAACCGCCCTGATGCTCGGCCTGGCATGGGCGGCATCCATCGGCGGTGTGATGACGCCGGTGGGCAGCGCTCCCAACCTGATCGCCATCGGTCAGCTGCAGAAGCTCACCGACGAGCGCATTCCGTTCCTGCACTGGGCGGCGATTGGTGTGCCGTTGGCGCTGACTCTCCTCGGGTTCCTGTTGGTGTATTTCCGGTGGGTGCTGCCGCCGGATGTGGAGCCTCAGCCACAGGCCAGTCGGGTGCTGGCGGGTGAGGCCGTCGGGACGCCCATGTCCCGCGGCGAGCGTCAGGTGGTCGCCGCGTTCGCGATCACCGTGTTCTTCTGGGTCCTGCCCGGCGCGGTCGCCGCCGTGCTCGGCACGAGTGATCCGGTGGCTGCGATGCTGCAGAAGAAGATCCCGGAGTCGGTGGTGGCGATACTGGGTGCCTCGCTGCTGTTCCTGATGCCCCCGGAGCCGGTGACCGGCCGCCGTCCGATCACCTGGCAGGTGGCCGGGCGCATCGACTGGGGCACGCTGATGCTGTTCGGCGGCGGACTGGCCCTGGGTGGAGCGATGTTCCGGACCGGTCTGGCGGCATCGCTGGGTAACGGTCTGGTGAGCTTCACAGGGAGTACGTCGCTCGTCGCACTGACCTGCCTGTTCTGCTGGATCTCCATCCTGCTGACCGAGACCACCTCGAATACCGCCACCGCCACCATGCTGACGCCGCTGGGCATCGCCGCTGCGCAGGCAGCTGGCGTCCCGGCGGCGCCGGTGGCCATGGCCATCGCCTTTGCCGCCAGCATGGCCTTCATGCTCCCGGTATCCACGCCGCCCAACGCCATCGTCTACGGTTCCGGCAGTGTGCGCATCACGCAGATGGCCAGGCACGGGGCCGTGCTCGATCTGGCCGCAGCCGCGCTCATCCCGCCGGTGGTGCTCGTGGGATGCCACCTCCTGGGGCTGGCGTGAGAGGCGCGGAGCGCCCGTCGGGCCGGCCATCGCTGGCAGGCTTCGACTATCGGTTGATCGATGCGGGCGGTACCGAGATCCTCGCTGCCATCGGTGGTTCCGGTCCGCCGCTGCTTCTGCTTCACGGCTTCCCGCAGACCCACCTGATGTGGCGGAAGGTCGCGCCCGCACTTGCCGAACGTTTCACGGTGGTCGCCACGGATCTTCGTGGCTATGGTGATTCATCCAAACCGCCGGGAGACCCGGAGCACCTCAACTATTCCAAGCGGGTGATGGCCGCTGACCAGGCCACCGTGATGTCCACCCTGGGCTTCGAGCGCTTCGCGGTGTGCGGCCACGACCGCGGGGCGCGGGTTGCCCACCGGCTGGCGGTCGATCATTCCCACCGGGTCGCGCGGCTGGCGGTCCTGGACATCGCGCCGACCGTGACCATGTACCGTGCCACGGACATGGCTTTCGCACGCGCGTACTACCACTGGTTCTTCCTGATCCAGCCGGCGCCTTTTCCGGAGTCGGTGATCGGTGCCGCGCCGGCGCAGTTCCTGCGACACCACATGGGCGGACGCCATGCCGGGCTCGCGCCGTTCCAACCTGACGCGCTGGAGGAGTACGAGCGCTGCTTCTCGGATCCTGCCACCGTCCACGCCTGCTGCGAGGACTACCGCGCCGCCGCGAGCATCGACCTGGTACACGACGAAGCCGACGTGGGTGCTGGTCGCCGTCTGGAATGCCCGTTGCTGGTGTTATGGGGGGAACATGGTGTCATCGGTCGCCAGTTCGACGCGCTGGCTTGCTGGAGAGCGGTGGCGGATGACGTTCGGGGCGGGCCGCTTGCCTGCGGGCACTACCTCGCGGAAGAGGCGCCAGACGTATTGGTCTCGGCGCTGCTGCCATTCCTGTGCGAAAGCGGCGTTGACCCCACCCGTGAGGCTAAGCGATAGGGCTGCTGCGATGCCCGTCAAGGCGCCGATCATCCACCGACCGCCGCCCCCCAGAAAGCCTGCCCAGATGAGGAGGGGGGATGTTGTCCCTGGGGCGTACCGGTCGATGACCAGTTGCCACAGATTGGCCGCAAGGATCGCCGCGAGATCGAAGGGCAGGAGCGGCACGGTGGCCACACCGGCGGCGAGCGCGCCCAGCGCGGCCTGTGCCGTGGAGCGCGGCAAGGCGAACGCGACGAGCATGGCGGCCAATGGCAGATGCAGAGCGTGCGCGAGCGGCGTCGATGCGGTCGCGACGCCGCGCGCGTCCGGGTAGACCGCGTGCTGCCCCACGACAAGGATGTCCGCGATGGTCACGCGCGCGAGGAGAACGCGGTGGCCGCCGTCAGCGCCGGTCTCCAGGGCGAGCAGGCGGAATTCCGGCGCCAACCATTCGAAAGCCACGCGATATGCCGGCAGAAGAAGGCCGACCACTGCATCCGCGCTCACGACGGCGACCGGCAGGAGCAGACAGGTGGCCAGCAGCAGGCGGCGTGCGACGCGCCCGCCAGGCACGAGGGTAGACCTCGTCATGTCGAGTCGTCGTCCCGGCGTGAGTTCGTCGCGCCGATCCACAGAGCGAAAAAGGCCCCCGTCGCAGCGACCAGCACCAATGGCGTGACCGTCCCGTGCAGGACGTCGAACCACTCACGCGCCGAGCGCACGGTGTGGAACAGGGCGATGACGCGTAGCTGGTTCAGGACGAAGAGCAGCGCGAGGCCCACGCCAACTCCCGAGAGACGCCGCCGCCATGGGACCGGCGCCACCAGGAAGGCGCTCAGGAGCAGGAAGGCGACATCGGTGCCCTCACATCCGTTGAGCACATTGATGCCACCGCCAGGCGCAGTGAGACGCGAGCCGCTGGCCATCACGCCCAGGGTGGGGTCAGCCCAGTCGAGGATGGCGGCGGCGGTGCCCACGGTGAGGTGGTTGACGATGACGGTCTCGACGGCGGTCCCCGCAGCACGGGCGTAGAGATGCTGTATTAGGGCGAAGCAGCCAGCGAAGATGGCGAGCCTGAGGCCGAGCGCCCATCGGCCTGCGGCGACGTGGGGCATCACGATCGTCTGCTTCCAGTGCCCGATGCCTGCCGGGCGCGCATCAACGTCGCGGTCAATGCGGCGGCGAGAGCGCCCAGCGCCCAAGGGGGCAGTGGCACATCCGTATCTGCCGGCGTGGTCACCAGCGTGTTGCCGGTGACAGTCCGCAGCCACGCCATGAAGCGCGGATGCGACAGCACCATGCCGCCGCCGAGCGTGCCGAAGCGATAGTCCACCGGCACGCCCTGTGCCGTGGATGCGACAAAGGTGGTGAGGCCCACCAGCCAGGTGGCACCATCGATGTCGGCGAACACCGGACTGCCGGAGTCTCCGCCCGCAGCGCCGGTCTCGACCGCGTTGCCCAGGGTGCCTGCGCCGAGGGAGCCGTTGCCGCTCGGGCCGTCGAAATCGAACAGGAAGAACGCGCTGGTCCGACCGCTGTCGTCCGTGGTGTCGCGGATGGAATCGACGACATTGCGCCCGACCCGTCGCACCGAGGAAGACCCAGGCACCGAGACGCCGACGTTGCCATTGCCCGACGCGCCGTGTCCCACGAGGGTGACCTGCTGTCCGGCTTCCAGCGGTGCTTCCCGCACCGGATGGATCAGGACCTCGGCAGGGACCGGGCTCTGCAGTCTGATGACGGCGAGGTCGTCGTAGGGGAAGTTTGCGGTCGGGAACCGCACGATGGATTCGGCAGTGATGCTGGTCTGCGCACCCGGCGCGAGATTGAGCACTGCGCGGACGTCCTGCGGGCTGGCGCCTCCGACGACGTGCGCGGCGGTGAGGACGAAGCGCGGTGCGATCACGACGCCGGAATACGCCGCGCTCCCGACGACGACGCTGACGGTCGCGCGCCAGGGTGAGACGGGGCCGATGGCCTCGACGCGGAGCGCGGGGGTGTCCGGTGCCTGGCCCGCCATCAGGGCGTGGACCGGGGATACGGCGA
>JBEICA010000260.1:0-5127 GCA_040373665.1 Burkholderiales bacterium
CCGGTGGAGAGATCGGCCTCGATGGTGGAGAGAAAGGGCTTGCCGCGGTAGTGGCCCGCCTCATCGAGACTCACGCCCCAGGGCCCGAGCACTTCGCTGGACCATGAGTCGATGCTCACGGATCCCGAGTTCTGGAAGCTTGGTGGGGTACCCGCGCTGACGTCATAGGTGACGCCCTCGAGGTAGACCGTGGGCGCCGCGGCTACGGCGCCTGCCAGCATGCCAAGGATTGCGCCGCCTGCCGCATGAGCAATCCAACGGGTACAGGAACAAAACGAACCTCGGCTGCAGCTCAGGACATCCATGCGGACACGCCTCGTTGTCTTGATTCAAAGCAACAGGCGGCAGCAACCAGCGTGCGAGTGGGGATGTCGCGATGAGCGCCCTGAAGATGTTTATTGAAACCAGAGGCTTGGCTGTCGCCGTCCGCGAGTAGTGGGGCATGCGGGTCACGGCTACGCCTCGGGTGTAAGGAAAATCGACATGGGCTCAGCCTAACCCAGTCGTTTTCTGAGTCCACGCGACTCCGGCCCACCCATGAAAGAAGCCTTCGGGGTCGGACCTCGAATGGCCACTGATTTTTGGGAGAAATTGCCCGGAAAATAGATTTTTTCACCGCTTGGCGGACCCCTTTTCGGGGCCAAAAACAGCGAGCCCTGCCCCCCCTCGTGCGTGGTGCTGTCCGAACAGAGGGGCCAAAGTGAGCGAGCGCGGGTGTCGTTGGGCAGAGCACCTCCATTTCACGCCCCGAAATGACCCTGAGGCCCGACCCTGAGGATTCTCTCAAGAGCGTGGAGGCGGGTGTCGTAGTCCCTCACAACTGCACGCTGGTGGCTCTTTTCAACGCCGTGTCGCGGTCGAAACGGGAGGGTTCGGTGTTCAACGGCAGCAGGCGAGATGAGCAGGGCAGCAGCGGCGGGGTTGGCGGTGGAAATGGTGGCGGCCGCGATGTGTTCGATGAAGATGATGGCAGCGCCCTGGGCAGACCCATCGCGTGGGTGGTGCTGACGCCCGTCGCGGTGGCAGTTGGCGTGATCCTGAGCCTGGGCGCTCTTGGGGCTCATCACTACAACGAGCTTTCCGATGCCCAGCGGCTCAGCGCTCTGGCGGTCGGCAGCGAACTGGCGGTCGAGGTGAGCGCCGACGTCGTGGATCCTGCCAATGAGGGGAAGCTGATCCATGTGACGGGGCCGGCGGTTGTGCGGGAAGTGCTGACCGACCCAGAGTTCGGCGTGTCTGCCGAGGGAGCGCAGCTGACGCGCACTGTGCAGATGTACCAATGGTACGAGAAGGTCAGCGAACGCGAGACGACCAAGGACGATGGTGGCACCACTACCGTCAAGGAGTACGACTACGCGACACGATGGTCAACGAACTGGATCGATTCGAGCACCTTCCGCGGGGCGGAGCCGAAGCGCAATCCACCGTCGATGCCCTATGCGAATGAGTCCTGGCAGGCGCACGATGTGACGGTCGGTGCTTTCCGCCTCAATTTGGTGCAGATCAGACGCGTGGGCGAGCCAGAAGACCTGGATGTCACGGCGATACGTGACCACCCCAAGGTGCGCGACGGCACGCTGAAGATCGCGAACGGCGAGTTCTACATCGGTCGCGATCCGGCGGCGCCCGAGGTCGGCGACATGCGGATCAGCTATTCGGTGCGGCGACCTGGGGCGGTCAGCATCCTGGCCAGCCAGTGGGGGAACACATTCCGGCCTTTCGATGGCTGGCATGAACTGCGGGCTGGCGCAGTGCCGTCGTTCGACCGGCGCGTCGCCAGTGTCATGCGCAAGGGCGCGTCTTTCACGAGGGCGTTCTCGGGAATCGACGAACTGCGCGAGGGTGCCGTGAGCAAGGAGGAGATGTTCCGCAACGCCTGGCGGGATCGGACGCTGCTGACCTGGGGTGTGCGTGTTGCCGCCACGCTGGTCCTCATCGCTGGTCTTCAAATGATCCTGCTGCCGTTCAAGATTCTCCTGTCCGCGATTCCTCCCGTGAGTCGGCTTTTTGAATCCGCGCGAGGCTCTACCGCCGTCCGGGCGGGCATCGCCCTGTCCGTGCTGACTTGCGGCTATGTGCAGCTCACGACACGTTGGACGATCGACCCGGGCAAGGCCGAACTGTTCCTGCAGATATCGCTTGGGACCCTTGTTGTGTATCTCCTGGTGGGACCCTTCTCGCATCGCCTCCCTGACGACTTCGCCTTGATCAAGGGCAAGGGCTTGGGGCGCTTCTGACCTGGCACTCCGGGAGGCGGGGCGTTTGAGGTCTCTGCAGTCCAATCGCCTGATGCGTAAGGGACGAGAACACGACTCCAGGTCTTCTCCGCGGCGGTGCCCAGAGCTTTGGCCACCGGGGCAGAGCTCTTCAGTTTTGCCCCTGAAAATGGCCTTCTAACGGAAAAAAGCAGCTGGATTTCGCCATTTTTTCCATATGAATCAGAGGCCCTTCGAGGTCCGACCCCGAGGGGGGGCCTCTTTCCCCAACTGGCGTTGATTGGCTTTTTCTTCTATGTCGTTGTGGGCGGTTTCCGTGGCCGCGGCTCGAACCCCTTCGCTGCGGCAAAGAATGAGGTCTGAGCACCTGCGGCAATCCCGACGCTGCCGCTTCAGCCCAATCGGCTGGGAACTGCTGCCAGGACCAGACGGGGTTCGCCGAAGCGGCGGCGTCAGAACCGGGTCCGTCGCACCGCGCGAGTCGCGGCTTGCCGGTTTTCAGCGATGGCGGCGTCGTTGGACTGCGAACCCGGTACCTGCCAGGCCCAGCAGCATCAAAGCCCAGGTAGTCGGTTCGGGCACGGGCGCCATCATGGTGCCGTACTGGATGTGGTCGAGTTCGATCCCGCCCGATGAGTTGCTGACGCGGATCGCCTTGACGCCTCCAGGGTCTGTGACGCCCAGGAAACGATCCTCCGCGGTGGTGCCGGAGAATGAGCCATCGGGAATGCCGCTGAAAACCTGATCGACGATCTTCACACCGTTACCGTCGAAGGCCTGCAGGGTGATGGTGCCGCTGCCGTCCGTCCAGACGATGCCGAAGGCCGTCGGCAAGGGGCCTGCACCGACGAAGGTGAAGGTGACACCGTTCGCTCCGCTGCCATTGAACCACGACCGTCCATTCTGACCGTTGCCATTGATGGCTCCGTCGTCGGCATCGACGGAGTCGACGAGCCCACCGAACTGCGCGGGGCCGATGATGGACCCGGCACTGGCCGACAGGCTCGCATCGAGACTGTTGTCCTCGAGGTCGTCGAGGACAAGAGGCGCGCCCCCCTGGTAGAAACCTGCAGGGATGTCAGCGGAAGAGAGATAAGCGGACGGGCCAAACACGTTTGCGGCCCAGCCTTGTGATGAGATGGCGGCGGACAACGCGACGACAAGAAGACTGATCACTGAGCGAATGAGCATGAGGATCTCCCGGCATTGTTGTTGTATCAGCAGCAGTGTGCGCAAGGGGGGCTGAGGTACAAGTCGGCCGCAGTTGGGGCGTAGGGCCATGTTTCCTTCCGCAGCGCCCAAGTTCACGATCTGCGCGAACCCAATCTGGCAATGAGATCCCACAGGAGGGAGGTCGGCGGACCAGACGGTGCTCTTAGGCAGCAGCCTTCGTGCCTCGGCGGCACGCCCGCGCCGAGTCAGCCCCCTGGCAGGGAGCGTCGTCGCGTGACGACGCCCACCACGGCCGCACCCGCCAGCATCAACGCCCAGGTACGAGGCTCCGGAATGGCTGGCTGAGGCGGCAGGGGCAAATCGCCGACCTGGGTGGCAGTCAACTCGACGTCGTAGAGCCGGATGAGCGCGACGCGCCCGTTTGCATACTCCTGCTGTCCACCACCGGCGACGTTGTCGGCGAAGAAGTGGATCAGTCGAGCGGGGTTCGCCGACGCGTAGGCGGAGAAGTTCATGGACGTGGTTTCCAGGTCGAACTGGAACACCCCGTCGAGGTAAGCGGTGACGCGGTTGTTGCCCTTGTTGGTGAGGGTGGCGCGGTGGTACTCCCCGAACGTGAAGGTACTGGGACCGGTACTCATGGGCCACACCTGCAGTTTGTTGGAGGGGGCCACATAGAAGGCGTTGTCGCTTTGCCGGTTCGAAACGCCGAGGATGTTCTCCCAGGAGGACTGGTCGGCCTCGAACTGGAAGACGAGGTCGACGGAGTAGGCGTCGTTGTTGTCGAGCAGGGCTGTCGTCGAGACGTACAACCCCGCCTGCTCGGCCGGCGTCCGGTTGCCGTCGAAGCGGTAGACCCAGCGGCTCTCGCCGAACACGGTGTCCATGACGAAGCCGCTTCTGCCGAGTGGATCGATGGCCGTCAGGGCAGGGACGCCCGCCTCGGCGGCCGCCAGGGAGTTGTCGAAGTGCCAGGTGGCCACTGGCGTGGCGGAATGCGCGGCGCTGGCGAGAGCGAAGCCAGCGGCGGCGGCTGCTCGGACGAAGGGATGCATGGACTGGTCTCCTGCAGGTTAAGTGCTCCGGGCTTTGCTTCGCGCGGAGCCGCCTTGCCGGTTTGGTCACAGAACCACATGTTGTGCATCGAACATACACCCCTGCGTTCGAAGGGGCAATGACGTATCGCATCGAATGTTGGCCAGCGTGGCGACGGGCGAGGCAGATCCTGGACGCGTGCGAGAGGGCTGACTGCACCGGTGGAGGGGGTGGGTTGGCGCAGGCCTTGCCTGAGCACGTACCGCTCGCGCTACCGGAGGCGGACACTTATCCTGCGGATGGTTGGAGGGAAAGGTCACGCACCGCCTGGGAGGAAAGGGAAGATGTCATATCGAAATCACGATCTCCGGATCCGTCACGCGATGTCCGGTGCGGTGCTGCTGATGATGGCGGGCTGGGCGGCCGCGCAGAACGCCACCGTCGCGCCAGGGGGGGCAGTTCTGCGGCTCGATCCGGCTGTCCGGCCACCCGTGGTGGCTGCAGTGAAGCCGAACACGGCGGGCCGTCTCGTGGGGAGTTGGTTGGTCAAGAGGACGGATCAGGAGGAGGGGCGTACGCATACCGAGATCACATTGATCCGGTTCGAGGAGAATGGCCGCTTCAAGACGGAGATCCTCAGCAGCATGCTGGACAGACCTGCGGGGCGCGGATCGGCCGGTCGCTTCAAGATTTCGGCGGTGGA
>JBEICA010000403.1:0-2391 GCA_040373665.1 Burkholderiales bacterium
CGCTGCTGGCGACCTTCGGTGCGCTGTTCCAGAAGGACGGCTTCCTGGAGGCCATGCTCACGCCCGATGGCGGGGCGAGCGTCAAGGGCACCGGCGATGCGAACGGCACCCCGGTGGTATTCCTCGAGGGCGCCACGGGCGAGGGCACGCTGGCAATCCAGACCGTGGGCGAGCCCTACCCCGTGCAGATCAAGGGTGACGGCGCGGAGTCAGCGGGCGAGATCACCTTCAGCGACTGGAACGCGCCGGTGAGCGTGACCGCGCCCACCGACGTGGTGGACATCAGCCAGTTGAGCGCGCTGTTCCTGCCCCGCGCACGATGATCGCCGATCACCGTTCATAGACAACACGAAGGGATCGTCACGAAAATGGAACGTACGATTACGCGCAGGATCGCCGCGGGAGCGGTTGCCCTGTCCCTGCTGGCCGGCGGTGGAGTACTTGCCGGCTGCGGATCGAGCTCGTCGGATACCGCCGCATCCACTGCCGCGGCCGACACCTCGACCCTTCCCGCCAACGGCATCGAGAAGCTCTCGGCACAGGAGATCCTCGACAAGAGCCTGGCCGCGACGAAGGCCGCTTCGTCGGTCACCGTGAGCGGCGCCATCACGCAGGAGGGCCAGGAGGTCTCGCTCGACCTGGTGCTCGGAACAGACGCCGCGGACGGAACCATCAAGGCGCAGGGCATCTCGGCGGAGATCCGCGTGGTCGGCGGCAAGTCGTACTTCAAGCTGAGCGGCGAGGACTTCGCCAAGATCGCCGGCCAGGACGACAGCCCCGAGGTGGCCACGGCCGTCACGGAACTCCTCGGCGACAAGTGGCTGCTGGTTCCGGCCGACAGCGGCAGCGACGAGCTGTCGGGCCTGAGCACGTTCGCCGAGAAGGACTCCCTCCTCGATGGCATTCTCTCGCCCGATGGCGAGGTGACCGTCAAGGGCACCGGTGAGGTGAACGGCACCCCGGTGGTGTTCCTCGAGGACACCAAGGGCGAGGGAACGCTGGCCATCCAGACCGTGGGCGAGCCCTACCCCGTGCAGATCAAGGGTAACGGCGCGGACGGGTCGGGCGAGATCACCTTCACCGACTGGAACGCGCCTGTGAGCGTGACCGCGCCCACCGACGTGGTGGACATCGGCGAGCTCGCGAAGCTGGGGGGCTGACAGGCCCGTAGGACGAGCCCGCGACCGGCGCAGGCACTCCGCCACCAGAAAGGAACTGACATGGACCGCACGATGATGATTCGACGAATCGCCGCCGGAGCGGTTTCCCTGTCACTTCTGGCTGGCGGCGGAGTGCTCGCCGGATGCGGGTCGGGCTCGTCGGATACCGCCGCGTCCGCGGCCGACGCCGCCACGCAAGCGCCCAACGGCATCGAGAAGCTCCCGGCCAGGGAGATCCTCTCCAAGAGCCTGACGGCGTCGAAGGCCGCATCGTCGGTGACCGTGAAGGGCACGATCGCCGAGGAGGGTGAAGAGGGCACCTCGCTCGACCTGGTGCTGGGAGCAGACGCCTCCACGGGCACCATGTCGATCAACGGCTTCTCGATGGAGATCCGCGTGACCGGTGGCACCCTGTATTACAAGATCGACCTCGCAGGCGCCGAGGCCATCCTCGGCCCGGGCGATGCGAGTGCTGCCATCGGCGGCAAGTGGATAAAGGTGTCGCCCGGCGATGACGACGACCTGCTGTCTGACCTGGGCGGGTTCTCCGACAAGGATGCCCTGCTCACATCGTTCCTCGCGCCCGAGGGCACGTCGACCGTGAAGGGCACCGGCGACGTGAAGGGCACTCCTGTGGTGTTCGTCACGGTTGCGGACGGCGGCGACAAGGGAACGCTGGCAGTCCAGACCGTGGGCGAGCCCTACCCCGTGCAGTTGACGAGCCAGGGGACGAAGGGGGCGATCACCTTCAGCAACTGGAACGCGCCGGTGAACGTGACCGCTCCCACCGGCGCGGTGAGCCCCGACGAGATCGCGGGCGCGGGCGGGGGCTCGAACTAACCGGACGCGCCACTTGATGTGAGTCGTCACATCATGCGAACATACGTTCGCATGATCGTGACAGCACTCATCCCGCTCTTCCCCCTGCGCATCGCGGTCATCGAGGCACGGGTGGCATGGGACGACCCCATCGCCCTGGGCCCGGCACCCGGCGATGCGCAGGTGATCGGGGCGTGCACGACGGCAGCATGGGACCAGGGCGTGCGGCCCGGCCTGCGCGTGGGAGAGGCGCTGGCGCGCTGCCCCGGCCTCGACCTGGTGACACCGCATCCGGATGCCGTGCGCGTGGCCGTGGACCGCGTGACCGAGCGGCTCGAAGGGCTGGGCGCCGCAGTTCAGCCCCACGGCGATGGCATGTGGTCGTTCATGGCCGACGGCCTCATGCTGCTGC
>JBEICA010000404.1:0-2387 GCA_040373665.1 Burkholderiales bacterium
CATGCGCATCCCGAAATACCGAGAGATCCGCGTCGTCGTGGAGGAGCGGTTCTCGCAGGACGTGGTGCGCCTCGTGCGCGACGGCGTCGCGGCACTGGGAGTCTGCTGGGACACGGCACCGCTTGACGGGCTCGAGCAGCACCCCTACCGGACCGACGAGCTGGCCTTGGCCATGGCCGCCGATCACCCGTTGGCGGCGAAGGGCCGCGTACGCTACGCCGAGGCGCTGCGCTATGAGCATGTCGGGCTGCCACCCGCTACAGCGGCGCACGCCATGCTGGCACGCGCAGCCGCGCAAGTAGGCGGGCAGATCAACTACCGGGCGATCGTCTCCACGTTCGACGCTTCGCTTCGGGTCGTGGCGGCGGGTCTGGCGATCAGTGTGATTCCTCGCGCCGTGGTGGAAAGGACGCGAGCTGACGGTGTCGTGACGGTCGGGCTCGACGAGCCGTGGGCCAGACGCCGGTTCGTCATCTGCTCACGGCACGAGGTGACGCTGCCACCTGCCGCCTCCCGGCTTCGCGATTTCTTGAGGGAACGCGCGCAGGAAGCGGGAGAACCCGTGGTGGCGATGGGCGTGGGGACGTCAAAGGTCCGAAGCCGATCCACGCGCGGCTGATCGACCGCGGACTGTCCAGAAGGCTTGTGTCAGTGGGCGAGGCAGTGGCCTTTTGTCTGACCGGTCAGTGGAGGCTTGATGTCAGCAAGCCACGACGGGAGAGGGTGGTTCGCCGCCGGCCGCCAATGGCCCGCGAACGTCGGCGCTGTCCTCGCCCATCGGGGCAGCGCTTCCACATTGCGCCGTGTTCAGGTTTCCGCGCCCCCCTCTGCATATCGAATCTGGCCATTCGGAACCGCCATCAGCCTACGCGGCGCGGATCTCCCAGACCGCCGTCCCGGTCTGCCTCACCAGGCGCACGCGTGCCCTTGGAGGGAACGATCCTCCGAACAGCGTGCGCAGTTCGTCGGTCAGCAGATTCGGCTCGTCACGCGCCTCGACGGGCTGGGCCTTCAGCACGTTGAGGGCGACGCTCACGAAGTTGCCGTAGAGGTGGCGGCCGTTGATGGCGACCAGATGCCACCCGTTGGGCAAGCCCTGTCGGTGATGGCCGAACATGATGCACACCTTGTGGGCGCCGGCCGCAGCCCCGGGGACGGCGGTGGCGCTCCCGGCGGGGATCACCGGAAACACCAGGCTGCCGGGCCCCGGGCGCTGCCAATAGGCAGCGAGCCGCGCCGAGGCCCGGTCGAGGACCGCGCGGGCGAAATGCCGCTCCAGGGCCGGCTCGGCAGGGCGGGGGCCGATGTAGCGGAAGGTCGCAGTCGCCTCCTGCCACGCGAAGAAGACGGATGGCCTGCCCGTGTTGCGCCCCACCCATGCGGCGATGGGGTTCTTCTCGATGTACCGCAACCAGGTCCGGTCGTCCACCGCCATGACCTGCTCGACCTCCGTGCCGGCCACGTCGTCCCGGTGTCTTTCCTCGCTGAAGCATGCGCGGAAGGCGCGGACCAGGTCGGCGCCGTGGATGGAGGCTGGAAACGACTGCCCGTCGCACATCGCCTCGAGCACCACCATCTTGAATGACTTGGTCATGACGGCTGTCTCGATCTCGAGCAGGAAGCCGCCGACGGCGGTCTCCAGGGCCCGGTCCTCGTCGCTGGCCAGGCCGGCCGCCTGCAGCACGCGGTGCCAGCGATCCACGCCCAGTGCGCGACAGGCGGTGCGCAGGGAGTACCGCCCGAGCGCCTGCCACTGCGTCAGCGTGGGCGGCTGCCCCAGCCTGTCGGCGACTTCCTGCAGGTCGTCCAGAACCAGCTGGCGCAGCGGGCTGGCGCGCTGCAGCGATTCGCGCAAGGCCGAAAGCGCCACCGGCTCGAGCGTCACCTCCACGCCATCCGGCACACCGTCGGGGCGGATCCCGTCGACCTGCCATCGCGTCAAGGCCTTCAGCGCGCGGCCCGGATCCTGGTCCTGGGTCAGGTCCTGCCCCACCAGCAGCGGCAGCTTCAGGTGGGCCTGTCGGTAGTTGCCGATGAAGTCCAGCACCGTGAGATGGGCCTTGCCCTCGTGCAGCCTCAGACCGCGCCCGAGCTGCTGCAGGTAGATCGTCATCGACTCCGTCGGCCGCAGGAACATCACCAGATCCACGGCCGGGATGTCCACGCCCTCGTTGAAGAGATCGACCGTGAACAGGACGGCCAGGCGGCCCTGTGCGAGCTGCCGAACGGCTTCAACCCGGTCCATCGAGCTCGCCCCGGAATGCACCGCCGCCGCCGCGACGCCAGCTGCCGCAAAGCAAGCCGCCATGAAGTCCGCGTGGTCGATGGACACGCAGAAGCCCAGGGCCGCGCGGCCCGCATGCGCTCGGTAGTGGCGGATCACCAGG
>JBEICA010000399.1:0-2433 GCA_040373665.1 Burkholderiales bacterium
ACCAGGAATGACGGTCCGCCGCATGCGCGGCGGGCGCATCATCCGCGCGGCGGTTCCATTCGGCACGTGCTGGGCAGTGCAACATCCTTGTTTTCGTAGCGCACATCGGTCTTCCAGCCGAGGCCGGTGCCCTCGGCGTCGATCTTCACCGCCCCGCCGACCGCCGAGAATGTGGCGATGTAGTTCGGCGCGATCAGCTGGTGATCCTGGGGGCGCATGAACACCTCGCCGGTGTCACCGGCGAAGCGCATGCCGTGCAGCGCGTGAGACACCTTCAACGCCTCCGCACTGCCGGCCGTGTCGATGGCACGGGCCAGCATGTCGAGTTGCAGGCGCGGCAGGTTGATCCAGAAGTCCTCCTTGTAGCGCCTGCGGTAATCCGCGGCGACCTTGTCGAGGCGGTTGTCGGTGATGTTGGCGTGCCACGTCGTGACCTGCCGGATGCGGCCGTCTCCCGCTGCGCCGATCGAGGTGGGCACGCCGGCGTTGTTGGCGTTGAGGGTGTAGAACACCGCATCGAGCCCCGCCTCCCTGGCCGCCTTGATCAGCAGCGACAGGTCGGGCCCCCAGTTGCCGGTCAGCACCGCATCCGCCCCGGCCGCCTTGATCTTCGACACGTAGGCGGCGAAGTCCTTGACCTTCCCCAGGGGGTGCAGATCGTCTCCCACCACCTGCACGTCCGCGCGCTTGCGCGCCAGCATCTCGCGCGCGGCCTTGGCGATGGACTGGCCGAAAGCGTAGTCCTGGTTGATGAGATAGACCTTTGCGGCGGTCTTCTGCCTGGCGATGAAGTCCGTGAGCAGGTTGACCCGCATGTCGGTGCTGCCCTCCCAGCGGAAGTGCCACCAGCTGCACTTCTCGTTGGTGAGCGCCGGGTCCTGGGCGGCGATGTTGAGCAGCAGCACCGCCTCGGACGGGTTGCGCGCGTTGTGCTTGTTGAGGGTGTCGATCACCGCGTGCGCGATGTGCGACCCGGAACCCACGGCGACGAAGCGGATCTTCTGGTCGATCACCGACTTCAGGGCCAGCACCGCCTCCTGCGGGCTGCCCTTGGTGTCGAAGGACACGACCTCGAGCTTGCGCCCGCCCAGCACGCCGCCACGCGCATTGATCTCGTCGACCCCGGCGCGATAGTGCCGGTCGATGCTCTGCCCGACCAGCGCGAACGGCCCGCTGAGCGGATCGAAGTGCGCGACGCGCACCACCTCCTGCGCCTGCGCCGACGCCCAGGACACCGCCAGCGCCATCATCGGCACCAGCCGCCGCACCAACCCGCGAAATCGCATCATCACGCACCTCGAGATAGGAAACGCTCCAGACAGGGCTCAGTCTATCCCGCCCGCGCCCACCACCAAACCCCAACCACCTCCGTACCCGGACCGTTTGGGGCCAGACCGTTTGGGGTCAGGTCTTGCCTTTTGCCCCCCCTTCCACAAGGACGGCCACACGCAGTCCCGAACACCCCCTCGAGAAGACACCAGCCGGCGCGCGCTCATCCGCGATCAGGCCGATGTCTCCGGACACGCCATGCGGGCTCGCAGGCCCGACACATCAGGTCAGGTCGAAACGGTCGAGGTCCATGACCTTTGCCCAGGCGGTGACGAAGTCCCGGACGAACCTCTCGCGCCCGTCGTCGGCCGCATAAACCTCCGCAACCGCACGCAACTCCGCGTTGGACCCGAACACCAGGTCAACCCGGGTGCCGGTCCAGCGCACCTGCCCGGTGCCGCGAAGCCGTCCCTCATACACGCCGGGCCGGGATGCCGAGGGCACCCACTCGGTGCCCATGTCGAGCAGGTTGACGAAGAAGTCGTTGCTCAGGATGCCCGGGGTGGCGGTGAGGACCCCGTGACTGGAACCACCGGTATTCGCGCCAAGCGCCCGCAGGCCGCCGACCAGAACCGTCATCTCGGGTACGCTGAGGGTGAGCAGCTGGGCACGATCCACCAGCAGCTCCTCCGGCGCGGCGGTCACGCCATCGCCCACGAAGTTGCGGAATCCGTCGGCCGGCGGCTCCAGAACGGCGAAGGACTCGACATCCGTGTGCTCCTGCGTCGCGTCGGTGCGTCCAGGCGAGAACGGCACCTCGACGGCGTGCCCCGCCCTGCGCGCCGCCTCCTCCACCGCGGCGCAGCCGGCCAGCACGATGAGATCGGCGAGGGAGATCCGCTTGTCGCTGAACTGCACCGTGTTGAACTCGGTCTGGATGCCCTCCAGCTGGCGCAGCACTGCCGCAAGCTCGGCCGGGTCGTTCGCGGCCCAGTCCTTCTGCGGCGCCAGACGGATGCGGGCGCCGTTGGCTCCGCCGCGCTTGTCCGAGCCGCGGAAACTCGACGCCGCCCCCCAGGCCACGCGCACCAGGGACGCGATGTCCAGCCCGGAGTCGATGACGCGGGTCTTGAGTGCATCGATGTCTCGCTGGTCGACGAGCTC
>JBEICA010000422.1:0-2062 GCA_040373665.1 Burkholderiales bacterium
CAGGCGGTTCTCGGTCTCCCGGCGACGCTCGCGGTATTTGGAGACGCCGGCAGCCTCCTCGAGGAACACCCGCAACTCCTCGGGTCTGGCCTCGACGATGCGGGAGATCATCCCCTGTTCGATGATGGCGTAAGCACGCGCGCCAAGGCCCGTGCCCAGGAAGATGTCCGCGACGTCGCGGCGACGTACGGCGATGTTGTTGATGTAGTAGGTCGAGTCGCCCTGGCGCTCCAGCACCCGGCGGATGGAGATCTCCGTGTACCTGGACCAGGGGCCGGACGCCTTGCCGAGGCTGTTGTCGAACACGAGCTCGACGCTCGCGCGATTCACCGGCTTTCGCTGACCGGAGCCATTGAAGATGACGTCCTGCATGGTCTCGCCACGCAGATGCTTGGCGGACGACTCCCCGAGCACCCAGCGCACGGCGTCGATCACGTTGGACTTGCCGCAGCCGTTCGGCCCGACCACCCCCACGAGCTGCCCAGGCAGGGCAATGTGGGTTGGATCGACGAAAGACTTGAAACCCGCGATCTTGATGTGTGTAAGACGCAACGCCAAACCCCGTTACACGCCTGCGGCAGTCCTTCCTGCCAGACAACAGCCGCATGACGACGTCCTCGGGGACCATGCGGCTGCGGCGGTGCGCTCGGCGACCCGGGCGGGCCGACCACCATTCCAGGAGCGGGTGGATTGTAACCGATCCACACCTCCGAAGACGCGCCCGGCATCCCTATAATCCCACCCTCGGACACGCCACCGGCATCCCGGATCTCGAATGAATCCCGACCTCTCGCGCCTGCAGCCCTACCCTTTTCAGAAGCTCTCCCGGCTGTTCGCGGGCATCCAGCCGGCCCAAGGCCTCGCCCCGGTCAACCTCTCCATCGGCGAGCCGAAACATCCCACCCCGGCATTCATCCTCGATGCGGTGCGGTCGGGGCTCGACGGACTGGCCGCCTATCCGGCCACGGCCGGCCGCCCCAGTCTGCGCGAAGCCATCGCCCGGTGGATCGCACGCCGCTACGGCATCGCCGCTCCCGACGCGGCCACCCAGGTTCTGCCCGTCAACGGCAGCCGCGAGGCCCTGTTCTCCTTCGCCCAGGCGATCATCGATCGCGCGGCGCGGGAGCCGGTCGTGGTCATGCCCAACCCCTTCTACCAGATCTACGAGGGTGCGGCCCTGCTCGCTGGTGCACAGCCGCATTTCATCGACCAGCGGCCGGAAAACGGCTTCCGCTGCGATTTCGAGGCCGTTCCCCCAGACGTCTGGTCACGCACCCAACTGCTGTTCGTGTGCTCCCCCGGCAACCCGACCGGACGTGTCATGACCCTGGATGAGTGGCGCACGGTGTTCGACCTGTCAGACCGGTACGGCTTCGTGATCGCGGCGGACGAGTGCTATTCGGAGATCTACTTCGAGGAGGGCAGACCGCCGCTGGGGGCGCTCGAGGCAGCGGCACGCCTTGGCCGGCCGTCGTTCCCCCGTCTCGTGGTGTTCAGCAGCCTGTCCAAGCGGTCGAACGTCCCTGGCATGCGCAGCGGCTTCGTGGCTGGCGATGCGCAGCTCCTTGCGTCCTTCCTCCTCTACCGCACCTACCACGGAAGCGCCATGAGCCTGACGGTCCAGTCCGCCAGCGAGGCCGCGTGGAACGACGAAGCCCATGTGGTCGAAAACCGTCGCCAGTACGCGGCAAAATTCCGCGCGGTGGTCGACATCCTCGAACCGTGGGGCGCAGCGATGCCCGACGCCGCGTTCTATCTCTGGCATCGGGTGCCCGGCGATGACACCGAATTCACCCGGCGCCTGCTCGAGCGCTTCAACGTGACGGTGCTGCCCGGCAGTTACCTCGCGCGGGAGACGGTGGGCGGGAATCCCGGAGCGGGCTTCCTGCGCATCGCGCTCGTGGCGCCTCTGGCCGAGTGCAGCGAGGCGGCGGCGCGCATCGCCCAGGCACTGTCAGAGACCTGACGCGACCCTGCGGGCCCGCAGAGGTGTGCTGACCTATCCGACGCCCCCGACGAAAAACGGCCCGGGGGCGCCAACCGCGCCCCGGCCGGGGAGAAC
>JBEICA010000307.1:0-4217 GCA_040373665.1 Burkholderiales bacterium
CACTGACGATCGAACATCGACAGTTCGTGCGCGCGCTCGTTCTTCTTGTCGATGTACTTCAGGAACTCAGGGGCCAGCCGAAACAGGCCGCCCAGAATCGATCCCAGCACCCCACCGCCCAACAGTTCAATCATGGCTCACCTTTCACAATGCTGATAGTTCACTCCGACTCGGCCAAACCCCTGAGGAATTCCCGGTTGAACTCGATCGAAAGACGATCTCTGTCCGCCTGGATCCGCTTGCGTTCGACCTTCTTTTCCGCGTCCGTCGAGTCGCCGCGGATGATCTCGACCTCTTCCTTGCGCATGCGCGAGAGCTCCTTTTGCTGCCGTTCCTGCAGTCCAGCCAGGTCTAGGAGGCGGTTGGCCTCTGCGTCGAGCTCGGGCTCAATGCCCTCCTTGCGCTGGCGCTTGACCTCTTCGATCAAGGCGCCGACCTCGCGACGACGCTCGGCCGCGGTGCGGATCGACGCATCCTCATCCACCTCACCGTAGAACCGGTTGAGGACTGGCATGCTTTTTGCTCGTAGATCCTCAGTGTCGCTGCTCAGCGCGATGATTGAGTCGGCCATCTGCGTCACGAACGAACCCAGACCGCCGGTGGTAGCAGACACAAGGGTCTTGATCGTCCCCGGCGAAACCGACGTCTCGACGCCCATGACCTTGCCCGTCTTGGCTTCATTGCCGCCGCCCAGTTCGTTCACCTTCTTGGCCACCTTCTGGACCGCGGTGCCTTGCAGCGAGGTGAACATCCGCTCGGAGTCGGGGCGGGAGTCGTACTTGGTCGGCGAGGACGGGGTGCCGAACGTGTTGCGCTCGTTCACGATCTGGATCGGCAGATCGACCAGCGTCGGCATGGCCGCGAGCAGGACCTGCACGCCGTCGGTGAGGTCCACAGAGCCGCCGAACGGGTTGATCGACCCGAACACCACCGAGGTCATGTGCAGGGCCGCCTTGGTGGGCGTCAGGCCTCGGGCCTTGTTCTGGCTGTTGCGCCAGACATCGGCAGTCATGTACCCCATGTTCGGGAAGATGTTGAATCCGTACTGCGCCGGCACCGTGATGTACCGGCCGCGCTTGCCGATCCGCGTGATGCCGTCGCCCAGCGCGTCACCTGGCGGCAGCATGATGACCAGGTTGCGCTCCTTCACATAGCTGGGCACCTTGTCCCAGTACGCCTCGCCGTCCTCGTCATCGCCGCCGGCTGACGCACCGTAGAGCGCCAGCATCGCGCCCACCCCGGCCACCCCGGCCATCGCGGACAGGACCGCCGGGTTCTTCAGCACCTTGGCCAGTTGGGTGGTGCCCTGAGCGCCGGCGTTGAAGAACAGGTACAGGTTGTTCAGCGCCCCGCCCCACTCGCCCTTGCGGTTGAAGTTGGTCGTCCCGTTCTTGGCCAGCAGGGCGGCCTGCACCGGCGATCGGCCAACCTCCCTGGCGGCAGCGTAGAGGGCGAACCGGGTCGCGTTCTCGCTGGCCGACCCCAGGAACTCGAGCGACTTCATGACAAACCGCGCCGCCTTGATCGGGTAGGTCTTGGCCTTTGGCCCGGCCATCATCAGGTCGCGCCGCAGATCCTTTCGGATGTCCTCGACGGATCGCATGTAGAACCCGCCCGTGATCCCGCCGGCCGCGCGGAACTGCTCGTACATCTTGGCGGTGGCAGAGTTCCCCGGGATGCCAAGCTCCGATCGCCCAGAGGCCACCAGTGCCGCCGGGAACGCAAGGGCGTACTTCGCCAGGCCCTTGACCCCAAGCTCATCCAGCGCGGAGAAGGTGCCCGACCAGAGGGCGTCCCTTGGCAGGTTGATGGCCGCGAACGCCGGGTTGTAGCGGGTCAGCACCGCCCGCTGCCAGTTGTTCCACCAGCCGGTCATCGCCAGGGTCGCCCGCTCGAGGCCGCTGGTCTCATCCTTCCAGGCCTGGCGCAGCGCGCGCGCGAGCGCAGGGTCGGCCAGTTCGATGTAGACCTGCTCGCCGGCCACCTTCACGCCGATCGTGTTCTCGCCGGTCTCGACCACGTTCGTGAACTGCACAACGCCCTGAGCCTTGTTGAACGCCGGCCTGCGCTTGACGACATCCACGCCCCACAGATCCGGGTCCGGGTTGGAGAGGACGAAGTCCAGCAGGACCTTGCCGACATCGTTCTTTTCAACGCGCGAGACCGCCCGCTCATAGTCTCGGAGCGCGTTCTCGATCAGCCCGCCGGCGCGCGAGGTGCGGCCCAGCGCGCGGATGGTTTCCTTGCCTCGGATGTTGACCCCCCGGCCCACGCCCGGCCGGGCTGCCCCGGTCTCCTCGACGACGTTCTCCCACCCCCGCAGGGGGATGTAAAACTCGTAGGCCTGGTCCATCTTGTCGAACTCGTCCTGAGTGATCAGGCCCTCGTTGAGCAGCAACTGGCGGGTGGTCGAGGTGATCGACATCAGGTCCGCGTGCAGGGAGTCGTAGTCGGCCTGCTTGCCCGAACTGGCAACCTGCTGAAGGATCGCCGCCGCGTCTGCGGTCTTCATGCCAGACCCGCCGTCGGGCAGCCGCGGGTTGATCGAGGCGATGTAGTCGTTGCGCTCCGAGGCGTGCTTGGCGTAGGCGTACAGCGCGAGCTCGTCCATCTCGATCTTGGCCTTCGACGCCTTGTCGATCAGGGGCTTGACGACATCGTCCCGGAAGTCGTCCATGGCCGCCTGGATCCGCCCGGGCATGAGGGTGTTGGCGTCGTAGAAGTTCTGGCCCTCGCCCACCTTGCCGCCCTGAGCCTTGACGCTCTCGAGCACGCGCCTCATCCGCAGCGCGTCGTCTTGCAACTTGATCCGCCCGGCGTCGAAGTTGGTGGTGGCGGGCAGCGTCATGCTCTGGCCGACGATGGGCACGCGGCGATTGCTGGCGGTGATGTCGGTATCGTCTTGAGGGGGATCTAAGATGTCAGAAACCGCCCACTCGGCACGATCAGACAACACTTGCCAAGTAATTGACCCCGCAGGAAAGTCATCTTCAACTTTCACCCAGTCATAACCAGCGTCGGCCAGCGCGTCCGCGAGGCTTGGCTTTGCAGGGATCGCGCGTGAAATGTATCCATCAAACTCATCAGGATCAACATCGACGCTTGCTGCCTTTGCTAAGTCTTTCCATGGTGACTTTGATGACGTAAGGTCCAGCACATTGCCAGTCGGGACGCTTACTTTGTACAAATTCTTGCCGCCAAAACCAGGATTTGTTGTGTAATCTTGCGCGGCTTTTTTGGTTTCTGAAAAGCTGTATCCACGCGCAATGTATGTGTCGTCAGCCGATCGGTACAACACAACCTTGGGAGAATTTTTCCAATCGTCATCGGTCTGCGCCCGATTGCTGGCGGTGATGTCCGGGTCAGTGCCATCGAACTCTCCGCTGTTGCCGATGGCACTCTTGATCTGCGTGGGCTCAAAGGCCATAAATGTTGTGGACACTTCGCCCCAATCGCTGGGCCGCCCAGCGTCTTGGACGTTGCGGACAATCAACCCGTCGTGACCATTCTCTTTTGCCAGCAGCGCAAGCATGTCGATGCTTATCGCGTCTCCTTCATCAAAGCTGGCGTCTTGGCCGAACTTGGAGTTAAAAGCCCGACCTGCAAACGGAGCGGGGACTGCCCCGAAGTTGCTGCCCAACGCGTCGATGACAAGGGGGTTTTGCAGCGACAAATAAGCAGGCACGACGTTCGGGCTAGATCCGCCATCTCGACGCTGCGCGTAGCTCGAAGCAAGGGCGGGCGAGGCCGAAAAGGAAAACGTCCCCATAGCGCCGCTTCGGCGGCGGACAAAATGCGAAAACTCACTGAACTTTTGTCGTGTCCCGTGATACACCACCAGCGGATCGCCGTTCTCATCCACCACCTTCGAGTCCCCGAACCACTTCTTGAAGGCAGGCGTGTCGGTCTGCGCCCGATTGCTGGCCTTGATCCCCGGCTCTTCAATGCCGGCCGCGTCCATGATCATGGCGCGCATCTCCTGCGCCCGTCCCATGATTGCCTTGGCGGCAGCGATGGCTGCGGCGTTCCCATTGCCACCGACTCGGCGGATCTCGCGCTCGAGCTCAGCCACATCCTTCGGGCTGAACAGTTCGGTGGTGGTGATGCACTTGCTAAACGCGGCCATCCAGTACTCCTGACGAAACCAGGGCAAAGAGGAACTCGCTGATCTCAGCGTCCTCTGCCGCTACCACCTCGCGGAACTGCTCGCTCCAGGG
>JBEICA010000446.1:0-1576 GCA_040373665.1 Burkholderiales bacterium
CGACGATGTCACCAACGAGAAGGCCTTCGTGGCCGATCTGGGCGCCGACTCGCTGGACACGGTGGAACTGGTCATGGCGCTGGAGGACGAGTTCGGCATCGAGATCCCCGACGAGGAAGCCGAGAAGATCACCACGGTGCAGTTGGCGATCGACTACGCGGTCAAGCACCAGAAGGCATGACGCGCCGGCGCGTCGTCGTCACCGGCCTGGGGCTTGTGAGCCCGGTGGGCAACACCGTGGCCGAGGGCTGGTCGCGGCTGCTGGCCGGCCAATCGGGCATCGCGACGATCACGCGCTTTGATGCCTCGGCTTTCTCCTGCCGCTTCGCGGGTGAGGTCAAGGGCTTCCAGGTCGAGGACTACATTCCCGGCAAGGAAGCCCGGCACATGGACACCTTCATCCACTACGGCCTGGCTGCTGCTGTGCAGGCCGTTCAGGATGCGGGTCTTCCCACGGGCGAT
The DNA here is from genome assembly GCA_040373665.1 of Burkholderiales bacterium. Taxonomy (GTDB): domain Bacteria; phylum Pseudomonadota; class Gammaproteobacteria; order Burkholderiales. Next base: position 463 of record JBEICA010000446.1, read on the forward strand.
GCGTTGACACCGGAGCAGGCCGAGCGCATGGGCTGCATGGTGGGCTCGGGCATTGGCGGACTGCCCATGATCGAGCAGACCGACGGCGACTACCGCGAGCGGGGCCCGCGCCGCATTTCTCCCTTTTTCGTGCCGGCCTCGATCATCAACATGGTGTCGGGCCACATCTCCATCAAGTACGGCTTCAAGGGGCCCAACCTGGCCATCGTGACGGCCTGCACGACCGGCCTGCATTGCATCGGCGACGCCGGACGCATGATCGAGTACGGCGATGCCGACGTGATGGTGGCCGGCGGCGCGGAAAGCACGGTGTCGCCTCTGGGCGTGGGGGGTTTCGCGGCGGCCCGCGCGCTGTCCACCCGCAACGACGCCCCAGAGGCGGCCTCGCGTCCCTTCGACAGGGACCGCGACGGTTTCGTGCTGGGCGAAGGATCCGGCGTGCTCGTGCTGGAGGAGTACGAGCATGCCCGCCTGCGGGGCGCCAGGATCTACGCGGAACTGGCAGGCTTCGGCATGAGCGCCGATGCCCATCACATGACCGCTCCCGACGTCGACGGCCCCAGGCGCTCGATGCTGGCCGCGCTGCGTAACGCGCGCGCCCACGCCGACGAGGTGCACTACCTGAACGCGCATGGCACGTCCACCCCGCTGGGCGATGTCAACGAGACCCGTGCGATCAAGCTCGCCTTCGGCGATCACGCACGCCGCCTCGTGGTCAATTCGACGAAGTCGATGACCGGGCACCTGCTGGGCGGGGCCGGTGGCATCGAGTCCGTGTTCACCGTGCTGGCCCTGTACCACCAGGTGTCGCCGCCGACCATCAACCTCTTCAACCCGGATCCCGAGTGCGATCTGGATTACTGCGCGCACACCGCGCGGGACATGAAGATCGATGTCGCGGTGAAGAACAATTTCGGCTTCGGTGGGACCAACGGGACGCTCGTCTTCCGGCGTGTCTGATCAACCGGCAACCCGCGGGTTGCGGATCCGGCCATCGCACCGGGCGGACACGGTGCGTGTGGTGGCGATCGCCCTCAGCTTCGTCGCGTTGATGCTCGTCCTGCTGGCGACGCCCATGCCCTGGCCGGTTGACCTCGCTGCTGCCTTGCTCGGC
>JBEICA010000156.1:0-8234 GCA_040373665.1 Burkholderiales bacterium
CACCTTCGTGGCGGTGGGCTTCGGCCTGCTGGCCAAGGTACCGGTGGCGGTGCTGGTGCCCGCGGCCGCCACCTTCCTGTTCTGCCTGTCGCGCGGCGAACTGCGCGTGTGGCTTCGCGCTCTGCTCGACCCGGCCGGCATCGCGCTGATGCTCGCCATCGCGGCGCCGTGGTACATCGCCCAGTACGCCAAGGAGGGGGACGCGTTCGTGCGCGGCTTCCTGCTCAAGCACAACGTCGACCGCTTCAGTGCGCCCATGCACGGCTTCCGTGGCAGCGCCTTCTTCTACCTGCCCTGGCTGTTCGTCGCCACCCTGCCCTTTCTCGCACCGCTGCTGCGCGTCCTGCGGGACCTGCCGACCCTGTGGCGCGACGATCTCGGCCGCTTCTGCCTGCTGTGGTTCGGGTTCGTGCTGGCGTTCTTCTCGCTGTCCGGCACCAAGCTGCCGCACTACGCGTTCTACGGCTACACCGGGGTGTTCATCGCCATGGCCCTGCGGGCCGGGGCGCTGCGCTCGGCGCGGCTGGCCCTGCTGCCGCCGGCGCTCCTGTTCGCCGGCCTGCTGGCCGTTCCGGCGCTGCTGGATCGCTGGGTGGCCGGTGTGCCGGACGCCTACTACCGTGAGGCCTTCGCCGACCTGCGAAACCATTTCGGAACGGGCTGGTACCTGACGGTCGGGGGGCTGGCGACGGCCTGCGTGGTGCTGATGCGCCGAGGCACCGCCCTGCCCATCCCCGAACGACTGCTCCTGGCCGGGTGCGGCAGCGCCACGCTGCTGGCCGCCTTCATCCTGCCCATGGTCGGCGCCGCCCAGCAGCAGCCGGTGAAGGAAGCGGCACTGCTGGCCCGCGAGCGTGGCTACAAGGTGGTGATGTGGGGACTGGACACCCCCAGCTTCATCGTCTATTCCGGTTCGCTGGTGGAAAAACGCGATCCGCGACCCGGTGAGATCGCGCTGGCCAAGGTCAAGCGCCTGGGTGAACTGCCCGCCTACGAGACCCTGTATCGACGCAACGGCATCGCACTGGTGCGCGTGCTCGAAGGACCGCGGTGAAGAACACCCGACTGTGGCTGCCGCCCGGCATTGCACTGGTTCTGGCGGGACTGCTGTGGGCTGCGGATGCCAACGTCACGCTGTTCCGCCTGATCAACGGCGTCAGCGCCGTGACCGGGACGGCGCCCTGGCCGCTCCTCACCATCCTCGGGGACACGGCTGTGGCCATCGCCTTGCTCACCCCGCTCGCGCTGCGCCGACCGGATCTGGCCTGGGCCATCGCCCTGGGCGCCATTCCGGCCACGCTGATGGTGCACGGCTTCAAACCCTTCTTCGAGGTCCCGCGGCCACCTGCGGTGCTGGATGCCACGAGCTTCACGGTGATCGGCCCGGCGCACCGCAGCAACGCCTTTCCCTCCGGACATACCACCACGGCCTTCCTCGCGGCCGGACTGCTGTGCCTGCATTACCGCGGCCGTATGGTCTGGCTCTCGGCGCTCGCACTGGCCGCGCTGGCGGGCCTGTCGCGTGCCGTGGTCGGCGTGCATTGGCCTGTGGACATCCTCGTCGGCTCTGCCGGTGGCTGGATCAGCGCGGTCATCGGCACGAGCCTCGCGGTGCGCTGTTCGTGGGGTCGACGCCCCGGTGTCCACGCCGTGCTCGTCGCGGTCGGGCTCGGCTGCGCCGTTGCCCTGCTCGCCGGCCTGAAGACCGGCTACCTCACGGCGATGCCCCTGCAGCGCGCGATCGGGGCGGCTGTCATTCTGGACACCCTCGTGGTGTTGCTGGGCAGGGTGGAGAGGGCGATAAGGGATAGACGATAGGCGATGGGGGATAGGCAACAGGCGGTGGGCAATGGGCGGCCGAGCCGCCTGGGGCCGAGGTCCCGGATCCCGGGACTCGGGACCCGGCACTGCCTTCAGTGGAACAGCTTGAGCGCCTTGGTCACGGTGACCCAGATCCCCCACGCCAGGGGAATGCCGACCAGCAGCCAGAAACCGATGGCGACAGCCTGCCCTCCCTGGGCCGACCCCGCGCCGCCGGAGCGGCCGACCGCGGCCGCGGCGGCTTTCTCGTGGGCGATGCGGCGCTCCTCGGCCAGTTCCTGCTCGCTCATGTGCCAGCGCGCAGCCACCGGACGGACCAGCAGATTGGCGATGAAGCCGATCACCAGCATGGCCGCGAGCACGTAGAAGATCGGCCCGTAGATCTGGTCGAAGGGAACCCCCTCCTCCTTGCGCTGGTCGTGCAGGTAGTTGACCACCATGGGGCCGAGGATGCCGGCCGTCGACCAGGCGGTCAGGAGACGGCCGTGGATGGCGCCGACGAACTGGGTGCCGAACATGTCGGCCAGGTAGGCGGGGATGGTGGCGAAACCGCCGCCGTACATCGACGCGATGATGCAGAAGGCACCGACGAACAAGGCCATGGATCGCCACTCGGCCGCGAATGCCGCGGTCACGTAGAACACCGCGCCGAGCACGAAGAAGATCACGTAGGTGGCCTTGCGTCCGAGCCTGTCGGAAGACGAGGCCCACCCGATGCGGCCGAAGATGTTGAGCAGCGAGATGAGGCCGACGAAGCCCGCCCCGACCGCCGCGGCGGCCACCTTCTGCTGGTCGCTGAACTGCCCGAAACCCACCCCGGGCTCGCCGAACAGCAGGCCGCCGAAGGTCTCCTGCAGCATGGGTGACGCCGCCCCGATGATGCCGATGCCGGCGGACACGTTCATGCAGAGCACGATCCACAGCAGCCAGAACTGGGGCGTGCGGTGGGCGTTGCGCAGATGGACGTGGTTCTGGGAGATCATCGACTTGCCGGGCTCCACCGGAGGTGGGGTCCAGCCCTCCGGCTTCCAGCCCGAGGGAGGCACGCGGTAGCCGAACGAACCGATCATCATGAACACGAAGTACACCACGGCCATGGTGACGAAGGTCTGCCACACGCCGGGCTCGGTCGGCGTCTTGAAGTTGTTCATCAGCAAGGTCGCGAACGGCGAGCCCACCATAGCCCCGCCGCCGAAGCCCATGATGGCCATGCCGGTGGCCATGCCGCGCCGATCGGGGAACCACTTGATGAGGGTCGATACCGGTGAGATGTAGCCCAGTCCCAACCCGACGCCGCCGATCACACCCGATCCCAGCCACATCATCCACAACTGGTGCGAGGCAACCCCCAGGGCCGAGATCAGCAGACCGCCACACCAGCACAGGGTGGAGACGAAGGCGGCCTTGCGCGGGCCGGCGCGTTCCAGCCATCCGCCCCACAGGGCTGCGGAACACCCCAGCAGAACGAAGAACAACGTGTACATCCACCCCAGATCGAACTGGGTCCAGTTGCAATCGGTGGCGGTGAGCGCGCGCGCCGTGCCGCTGAGCTTCTCGCCGAAGGTGGTGGCGCCGGCTGCGCACGCCGCGAGGGGTTTGCCATCCTCGCCGACCAGCGCGCCGCCGAGCGGCTTCCAGAACACGGAGAAGCCGTAGGCCATCCCGATGCAGAGGTGGATGCACAATGCCGCAGGCGGCACCAGCCAGCGGTTGAAGCCGGGCTGTGCAATGATTCGTTCCTTGTCGAGCAACCCAGCCATGGGCCGGCCCCTCCTCTTGTCTTGCGGATTGTTTCGGTCGACCGCCGCGCTGCGCACGGATGGATGGCGCTCGAGCCCGGACCCCTCGCGCCAGGACGTGCAGCGTCGAGGGATCATACCGGGCTTCCATTCCCATCAACAAGGCAGGGATTCCCGCGCGGATCCCGGCGCCAACCCATGAGCATCGCCGTCAGCGGCGTGGTGCTTGCCGGGGGTCTGGGCCGCCGCATGGGCGGCGCGGACAAGGGGCTGGTCATGCTCGACGGGCAGCCGCTGGTGGCCCATGTGCTGGCCCGGCTCGTGCCCCAGGTCGACGAGATCCTCATCAGCGCGAACCGCAACCTGGAACGCTACCGTGCCTTCGGCCACCGGGTGCTCGAGGACAGGATCGGAGGCTTCGCCGGGCCGCTGGCCGGGCTGCACGCCGGGCTGTCCGCCGCGTCACATGAACTGGTGTTGAGCGTGCCCTGCGACGTGCCCGGACTGCCGGCCGACCTCGCGGTCCGTCTGGCGCGGGGCCTGGGCGCCGCGGGTGCCGAAGCGGCGGTGGCCCGCGCGGGCGGCCGGCTGCATCCGGTGTTCTGCCTGTGCCGGCGCGAGTTGCGTCAGGGACTGGAGACGTTCCTCGCAGGCGGGGGGCGTCGCTTTCTGGACTGGCTGGAATCGGTGGATTGCACCGTGGTCGATTTCGAGCAGCCCGAGTGCTTCGGGAACATCAACACACCCGAAGATCTGCCCCGCACCTGATTGCCGGCCCATGACCCACCGGGCGTGATGCCGAGCCGCCAGCGACGTGTCAGCGGGCCGCCGCAGCCGGTACCGCTTCGGTGACCGGTGGCCCGGACGCCGGAGGCGCCCCCTTGGCCGTGGTTGCGCCGGTCGCGGCAGTGATGCGCGGCGCCGTCTCCAGCACCTGGAAGAACACTTCGTCGCCGCGGATCATGCCGAGCTCCGCCCGGGCACGCTCCTCGATCGCGTCATAGCCCTGCTTGAGGTCCCTGACCTCGGCCAGCAGGGCGTCGTTGCGAGTCCGCAGACCATCGTTGACCTTGCGCTGGGCGGCCACCTGGGCCTCCAGTTCGTTCACCCGGAGCCACCCCCCCCTGCCGAACCACAGGGGGTTCTGCAGCAGGACCACCACACCCGCAAGGGCGAGCGTCAGGAGGCGGATGGATTTCATCCGATGTGGTAGAACGCGTCCCGTCCGGCGTAGGAGGCCGAATCACCCAGATCCTCCTCGATGCGCAGCAGCTGGTTGTATTTGGCCAGCCGGTCGGACCGGGACAGCGACCCGGTCTTGATCTGCATCGCATTGGTGGCCACGGCGATGTCGGCGATGATGGTGTCCTCGGTCTCGCCCGACCGGTGCGACACCACGCTGGTGTAGCGGGCACGCTTGGCCATCTCGATGGCGGCGAAGGTCTCGGTCAGGGTGCCGATCTGGTTGATCTTGATGAGGATCGAATTGGCCACACCGCGCCGGATGCCTTCGCGCAGGATGCGCGTGTTGGTGACGAAGACGTCGTCACCGACCAGCTGGACACGGCGCCCCAGACGCTCGGTGAGGATCTTCCAGCCGTCCCAGTCGTCCTCCGCCATGCCGTCTTCGATCGAAACGATGGGGTACTTGTCGGTCCATGCACCGAGGTAGTCGGCGAACTCCGAGGACGTGAGCTGCAGCCCCTCCGAGGCGATGTGGTAGCGCCCCTCGCGGTAGAACTCCGAACTGGCGCAGTCCAGCCCGATGAGCACCTGTTCACCGGCGGTGTATCCGGCCGCGTCGATGGCCTCGAGGATGAGCGCCAGCGCGGCCTCGTTGCTCTTCAGGTCGGGGGCGAACCCCCCCTCGTCGCCGACCGTGGTCGGCATCCCCCCTGGCGTCGATCAGCTTCTTCAGGGTCTGGAAGATCTCCGCACCGCAGCGCAGCGCCTCGCGGAAGCTCGGCAGCCCCGCCGGGATGATCATGAACTCCTGCAGGTCGAGAGTGTTGTTGGCGTGGGCACCACCGTTGATGACGTTCATCATCGGTACGGGCAGTTGCATGCCGCCGGCGCCACCGAGATAACGGTACAGCGGCAGTCCGGCCTCCTCGGCGGCGGCCTTCGCCACCGCCAGCGACACCGCCAGCAGGGCGTTGGCGCCGAGTCGCGACTTGTTCTCGGTGCCGTCGAGGTCGATCATGGTCTTGTCGATGAAGGCCTGCTCGGTCGCGTCGAGGCCGATGATGGCCTCGCAGATCTCGGTGTTCACGTTCTCGACCGCCTGCAGCACCCCCTTGCCGCCGAAGCGCGACTTGTCGCCGTCGCGCAGCTCGATCGCCTCGCGCGTACCGGTCGACGCTCCCGAAGGCACCGCGGCCCTGCCGCTGATGCCGGACTCGAGGAGCACGTCGGCCTCCACCGTCGGGTTGCCACGCGAGTCGAGGATCTCACGCGCCACCACATCCACGATCGAACTCATGTTCTGCCGCCTTCCTAGGTTGTGCCGCGCGCGCCTTCAGGGCGTCGTCGCCGGCTGGGTGATCCAGTCCTCCGCGAAGCCACGCCGCTTCGCCAGCTCGTCCAGTTCCCTGAGGGTGGCCAGCAGCCCCTCCATGTGGCGCAGCGGCCAGGCGTTCGGCCCGTCGGACAGCGCCTTCGCCGGATCGGGATGCGTCTCCATGAAAAGGCCAGAAATGCCGGCCGCCACGGCCGCCCGCGCCAGCACCGGCACGAACTCCCGCTGGCCGCCGCTGGCGCTGCCCTGCCCGCCCGGCAGCTGCACCGAATGGGTGGCATCGAATACCACCGGGCAGCCGGTCTCGCGCATCACCATGAGGCTGCGCATGTCGGACACCAGATTGTTGTAGCCGAAGCTGAAGCCGCGCTCGCACACCATCACGTTGTCCTGACCGCTGGCCTCGCGCGCCTTGTCGACCACGTTGCGCATCTCCCAGGGCGACAGGAACTGACCCTTCTTGATGTTCACCGGCTTGCCGGCGGAGGCCGCGGCGCGGATGAAGTCGGTCTGTCGACACAGGAAAGCGGGCGTCTGCAGCACGTCCACCACGGCGGCAACCTCGGCCACCTCCTCGGCGGTGTGCACGTCGGTCAGCACCGGCAGGCCGAGGCTGCCTTTCACCTCGGCGAGGATCTCCAGGCCTTCCTCCCGGCCCGGACCGCGGTAGGAGCGCGAGGAACTGCGGTTGGCCTTGTCGTAGGAGGCCTTGAAGATGAAGGGCACGCCGAGTCCGGCGCAGATCTCCTTGAGTCGGCCGGCCGTGTCCAGCACCAGCTGCCGGGACTCGACCACGCAGGGGCCGGCGATCAGAAACAGCGGCCGGTCCAGACCGACCTCGAAACCACAGAGCCTCATGCCTGCCCCCGGACGGTACCCACGGCCATTTGCGAGCACGGCATCAGACCACCGCCCCCTGCGCGGACCCGGACGCGGGGACCGCGGCGCGGTGCCGGATCGCCGCCTCGATGTAGGCCTTGAAAAGCGGGTGGCCGGCACGCGGCGTGGACGTGAACTCGGGGTGGAACTGGCAGCCGACGAACCAGGGATGGCTGGGCAGTTCGATCATCTCGACCAGCCGCTCCCGCCCCACGGACCAGCCACTGACGCGCAGGCCGGCCGCCGTGAGCCGGTCAAGCAGGCTGTTGTTGACCTCGTAGCGATGCCGATGCCGCTCGCAGATGCGCGCGCTGCCGTAGACCTGACGGGCCAGCGAGCCTTCCGCCAGCTCCGCGTCCTGACCGCCAAGGCGCATGGTGCCGCCGAGGTTGGACTGCTCGCTGCGCACTTCGACCCGGCCTTCGCGGTCGAGCCACTCGTCGATCAGAGCCACCACCGGGTAGGCCGGCGCTGACTCGAACTCGGTGGAGTGCGCGCCGGCCATGCCCGCCACGTCGCGCGCGTATTCGATCACCGCCAGCTGCATGCCGAGACAGATGCCGAGATAGGGCACGCCGCGTTCACGCGCGAAGCGGATCGCCCGGATCTTCCCCTCGACGCCACGCTTGCCGAACCCTCCCGGCACGAGGATGGCGTCCATGCCCTCGAGCATGTCGGTGCCCTGGGTCTCGAGCCTCTCGGAATCGATGTAATGGATGTTGATGCGCGCGCCTGTGTGGATGCCGGCGTGGGTGAGCGCCTCGGACAGTGACTTGTAGGACTCGGTCAGGTCGACGTACTTGCCCACCAGGGCGATGTCGACCTCGTGGTCCGGATGCTCCAGCAGGTGCACCAGGCGGTCCCATTCCGACAGGTCGGCGGGCGGAAGCTCGAGCTCCAGCTTGCGGCACACGATGTCGTCCAGGCCCTGGGCATGCAGCACACCGGGAATCTTGTAGATCCGGTCGACGTCGATCGCCGTGATCACCGCGCGGTCCTCGACGTTGGTGAACAGCGCAATCTTGCGTCGCTCGTCCTCCGGCAACTGCCGGTCGGCCCGGCACAGCAGGATGTCGGGCTGGATGCCGATCTCGCGCAGTTCCTTCACCGAATGCTGGGTGGGCTTGGTCTTGATCTCGCCGGCCGAGGCGATGTAGGGCACCAGGGTGAGGTGGATGAAGCAGGTGTTGTTGCGGCCCAGTTGCAGGCTCATCTGGCGGATGGCCTCGAGGACGGGCAGCGACTCGATGTCGCCCACCGTCCCCCCCACCTCGACG
>JBEICA010000183.1:0-6938 GCA_040373665.1 Burkholderiales bacterium
ACTGGGTCCTCGCTTCGCAGGGCAGCCTGGAGTTCGTGCAGACGTTCCTCGACGCGACCGAGGGGGGCTTCGAGGTCGATGGTGGATACGGTGGCGGTGCGCATGGGAGGGCGGGCTGGCGTCGGGCGATCGTGGGGCAGGGGCGTTCGGTCGGCTGGATCTTCAGCGGCGCTGCTGGTCCAGTACCTCCTGTGCGTTGGCGAGCAGTTTGTCGGCGATGGCCGAGGCATTGATGACCAGTCGCCCTTCGCGGATGGCCTCTGCGATGCGGGCCACTTTGGCCGCATCGAAGGAACCTTCGCCCTCGGCGTCGACTTTCATCGTGGCCACCGAGGACAAGTCCACCATGGCGCTCGGGCTGGCCCCGTCGGCCTTCGAGGCCGATGCAGACTTGCGCTCGCCGGCCAAGGGCGGCGCGGCAATCTTCGTGTCAAGCGGTCCGATCTTCATGGTGTGCTCCATGTTGCCAGCGATTCTGGCTTCCCTTGCCTCGCTTTATCGGTCGAATCGCGGGGAATCTGTAGCCTTTTAAGGCGCATGGTCTCGGCGACGCGCGCGGTGAGGGCCCGGGAAGGGCGCTCACAGGCTGACCTCCACCAACCTGTCACCGGCCGCCATGCCGGTGACGACACGGCCCGACTCGGTGCGCACACGCACCGCCTGGCCTTCCAGCCCCGGCGTCAGGGCCACGCCTTCGCCGCTCACGGCGAAGCCGGGCCCGGCCGCGACCACGCGGACCGGGTCGCCCGCAGCGAACCATTGGCGTCGCCGCAGTTGCTCCGCGCGAACGGCCGACCCGGCGGGCACTGCCGTAGCCAAACTACGCCCCAGGATATCGGCCGCGTCGAGCAGAACTGGAGTGTCGCGCTCGGCCCAGTCGACCTCGCCCATGCGCAGGTGTCTTTGTTCCAGCACGGTGCCGGCCGGCATGGGCACCGCGGCGACCACCGCCGGCGCCCATACCCGCACCTGCAGCGGCACGGTGATGTTCCAGGCCACGGGCCCGGAGGCGCAACGCAGGCCGATGCGGGTGCGTCCCCAGGGCCGCTGGCCGGCAGGCCAGTGCACCTCCAAGCGCTGGCACGGGGCCAGGCGCAGGCGCGGGTCGGCTTGACCGGCGATGACCTCCACCCGTACCGGCACGCGCGTGCCGAATGCGGCGCGTGCGGCCTCGGTGGCTATCTGCTCGGCCGTGCTCACCCAAGCCGGATCCAGGGCGGTGGCGGTGGCGGCTGGTGGCAGCGCTGCAGCGCAAGCCAGCGCTGCAGCGGCCAGCAGGCGCGCCGAAGATCTGGGCGCAGGGCGGGCAGGGGAGGGAAGGGCGGGGTCCACGCCGGCCAATGTAGACAAGGCGTCGCCGCCCGAGGGGCTGGAAATGGTGTCTTGGATCCCGGCTTTTCGATCGATGGCCCGCAGGTCCGATGCCGAGAATCGCCAGCCTGTGAGCAAGCCTGACGGCCCCACGAGCCCCGGCCACCATGATCAACCGCCTGACCGATGCCCTGAGTTTCCAGACCGAAGCCCTGGTACTGCGTTCGGAACGCCAGCGCCTGATCTCCGGCAACATCGCCAACGCCGACACGCCTGGCTATGTGGCGCGCGATTTCGACTTCGCGCAGGCCCTGCGCGAGGCCACTGCAGGTGCACCCGGGGCGGGCGCCGACGCGGATGCCGGGGCACGGCGTGCCTCGGCAGTGCTGCGCTATGCCGCGCCGTCGCAGACCAATCTGGACGGCAACTCGGTGGACATGGACCGCGAGCGCGCGGCCTTCGCCGACAACAGTGTCAAGTACGAGGCGACGCTGCGCTTCATCAACGGCAGCGTGCGCACCATGCTCGACGCGATGCGCAGCCACCACGGCGGCTAGGAGTCCTGACGATGAGCATGTTCAAGGTCTTCGACATCTCCGGCAGCGCGGCCAGCGCGCAGAGCCAGCGCCTGAACACGGTGGCGTCCAACCTGGCCAACGCCGACACCGTGGCCGGCCCCGACGGCAAAGCCTACAAGGCGCGCCAGGTCGTGTTCCAGACCGAGCTGATGGGCGCCGGCGGCGCCCTGGGCGCGGAAGGCGCGGCCGGCGTGCGCGTGACCACCGTGCGCGAGGACGACACCCCGGGGCGGCGCGTGCACGATCCCAAGCACCCTGGGGCCGACGCCGACGGCTACGTCAACTACAGCAACGTCAGCGCGATCGAGGAGATGGTGAACATGATCTCTGCCTCGCGCTCGTACCAGAACAACATCGAGGTCATGAACACGGCCAAGGGCCTGCTGTTGAAGACGCTGCAGATGGGCCAGTGATCGCCGCCGAGCGCCCCGCCACCCGCCTCTCCCCGACTCCACCGGTGCCCCCGCTATGACCACTATTGCCTCGACCACTGCCGCATCCGGCACCACCGGCGCGGCCAAGAACGGTACCCCGGGGGCCGCGGTCACCATCGCCAAGGCCAACGAGGACGCGGGCGACCGCTTCCTCAAGCTGCTGATGACGCAAGTCCAGAACCAGGATCCGCTGAACCCGATGGACAACGCGCAGATGACCACCCAGATGGCGCAGATCAACACCGTGGCGGGGATCGAGAAGCTGAACGACTCGATGACCAAGATGGTGGCCGGGCTCTCCAAGCTCGACACCAGTGCCAGCCTGACCGGCCTGCAGACAGCGCTGCAGGGTTCGCTGCAGGGCCTTGCGACGCAGATGCGGCAGTCGCAGGCGCTGCAGGGCGCAGCGCTGGTCGGGCGCGAGGTCTGGACGGGTGGGGACGCCCTGCCGGTGCGCGACGGCGTGGCCCGCGGCAGCTTCGACCTCAAGGGGCCGGCGGACGCCGTGACCGTCGAGGTGCTGGCCCCGTCCGGGCACATGCTGCAGCGCATCGACCTGGGGGCGCGCGCCTCTGGCCGAGTCGAGTTCAGCTGGGCCGCTCCGGAGGGCACGTCGGCCGAGGGCCTGAAGTACCGGGTCAGCGCCACCTCCGGGGCCGCCAACGTGCCCGCGGACCTTTATGCCGGCGATGTCGTCACCGCCGTCTCCACCACGCCTCAGGGCCTGGTGCTGCAACTGGCGCGCGGCGGTGCGACACCGCTTGAGCGCATCAAGGCCTTCAACTGAGCCTCTTCATCCCCCCGGCTCGCTCCATTCCAACGCCCTACCCCCCAACGCAGTCAAGGACCCCCCATGAGCTTCCAGCAAGGTTTGTCCGGCCTCAGCGCCGCTTCGAAGAATCTCGAGGTGATCGGCAACAACATCTCGAACGCCAACACCATCGGCTCGAAGTCCTCGCGCGCTGAGTTCTCCGACCTCTACTCCAGCGCCGCTGGCGGTGGTGGCAGCGTGGGCATCGGCACCCGCGTGTCGGCCGTGACGCAGGACCACTCGCAGGGCAGCATCACGACCACCGGCAACAACCTCGACCTCGCCATCAACGGCGGCGGCTATTTCCAGGTGGCCGACCTGAGCCAGGCAGCCGCGGGGGGCGACACGCCGGTGATGTACAGCCGCAACGGGCAGTTCAAGTCCGACCGCCTGGGCAACATCATCACCAACGACGGCCTGCGTCTGCTGGGTTACAAGGCCGAGGAGGGTGTCATCACCGCCGCGGGCAAGCCCGTGCCGCTGACCGTGCCAGACGCTGTACTGCCGCCCGAGCCTACGACGACGATCGGTCTGGAGATCAACCTTGACGCGGCTGATCCCGCCCCCATCGCCGCCTTCTCCGACATCGACGAGACCACCTACAACTACTCCTCGACGCTCAAGGTGTTCGACAACGCCGGTCAGTCGGTTGAGCTGGAGTACCACTTCCGCAAGGTCGCCAGCGCTGCAAACACCTGGGAGGTCCACATCACAACCCCCGACCCGGTGGACCAGACCAAGAACGTCAAGGTGGCAACGACCCCCGCCCTCCCCACCCTGGTATTCACCGAAGACGGCAACGGGCTCACACCCGCGGCGGTCAACCCGGTGGTGATCGACGGCGCCACGTTCAGCACTTTGCTGAACGGTCGCGAGGCGTTGCGTAACGGTGGTGCGGGCTCGGGCATCACCTACAAGTTTGGCGGCGTGGCGGACCCTACCGCTGTTCCGCCGGTGGATCAGCAGATCGCCATCAACTTCGGGCCCGATGCCGAGCGCGGCCTGAAGGGGGCGACCCAGCGCGCCGGCGACTACGCGATCACGAACCAGATCGATGACGGCTACGCCCGTGGCACCCTCACCGGTTTTTCCTTCGACAAGGAAGGCATCCTGACGGCAGAGTACTCCAACGGCAAGTCGCAGCAGACGGCGCAGGTGGTGCTGACGAGCTTTCGCAATCCGCAGGGCTTGATGTCGATGGGCGGCAACGTCTGGGCCGAGGGGCCGGACGTCGGTGCCAAGACCACCGGCGTGCCGGGCTCGGGCAACCTTGGCGAGATCTCCGCCGGCGCCCTGGAGGAAAGCAACGTCGACCTCACCGCGGCCCTGGTCAGCCTGATCACCGCGCAGCGTACCTACCAGGCCAACGCCCAGACCATCAAGACGCAGGACCAGGTGCTGCAGACCTTCGTGAACATGCGCTGACGGACCGGTGAGCGCGCGTACAGAGCACTGAGGTTAGCCCAGGGGAGAGTCCATGGACCGCATGATCTACCTGTCGATGGCGGCAGCCCAGGCGACCATGCGTCGCCAGGAGGTGCTGTCGCACAACCTGGCCAACGTCTCCACCAATGGGTTCCGGGCCGAGATGGCCGCGCTGCGCGCCGTGCCGGTGCGCGGCGACGGCGCGAGCACGCGCGTCTACGCCCTCGAGACGACGATCGGCCACGACACCTCGCCCGGCATGGTGCAGACCACTGGGCGGACGCTCGACGTTGCTGCGCGTGGCAAGGCCTGGTTCGCCGTACAGGGTCTGGACGGCACCGAGGCCTACACGCGTGCCGGCTCCCTGGAGGTGGGGGCCGACGGTGTGCTGGTCGACGTGGCCGGCCGCCCCGTGCTCGGCGACGGCGGTCCGCTCACCATCCCGGCCAATGCCGCGGTGGAGATCGCCTCCGACGGCACCGTGACCGCCAAGGCGGCCGGTGGCGCGCCGCAGCCGGTAGGGCGGCTGAAGATGGTGACCCCCGAAGAGCCGCTGCAGCGCGGCCCCGACGGGTTGTTCCGCGGGGCCGGCGGCGACCTGCCGGCCGACCCGAACGCCCGCCTGCAGAGCGGCGCGCTCGAGGGCTCGAACGTGAGCGCGATCGAGACCATGGTGGCCATGATCGCCGCCGCGCGCCAGTTCGAGCAGCAGATGAAGGCGGTGCACAGCGTCGAGCAGAAGGAACAGGCGGCGTCCAAGCTGCTGTCGGCGTCAGCGTAGCGGCCGCGCTCGCGGCCCTGGCGGCGGGCCTGCCTCCGTGATCCTGCCGCCCTGATCCTGCCACCGGTCACCGGCTCGCGCGGCAAATGGCCCGGTTCCCGGGGCCTTATCCGGGGATGTCAGGGCTCAAGTTCTCGCGATCATCGCGTCCAGCCTCGATCGGCGGGGCCGGGCCTGACCTCAGGTGCGCATCGCGGACGCGGTGGCGCGCGGGTCGGTCCCCGGCGCCCGAGGCCATCACCCGGAGGGCACGCCATGATGCGATCGCTGTGGATCTCGAAGACCGGCATGGAGGGCCAGCAGACCAAGCTGGACGCCATCGCCAACAACCTGGCCAACGTGGCCACCAACGGTTTCAAGCGCTCCGGGGTGGTCTTCGAGGACCTGATGTACCAGAACCTGCGCCAGTCGGGCGCGGCCAGCTCGGAGCAGTCCCAGCTGCCCACCGGGCTGCAGCTCGGCCTGGGTGTGCGCGCCGCCGCCACCTCGCGCAACTTCTCCCAGGGCAACATGGCCCAGACCGGGGGGCAGTTCGACCTCGCCATCGAAGGCCAGGGCTTCTTCCAGGTGCAGATGCCCGACGGGACGGCCGGCTACACGCGCGACGGCGCCTTCCAGGTCGGCAGCACGGGCCAGCTCGTCACGAGCTCCGGTTTCACGTTGCAGCCGGGCATCACGATCCCCGTGGGCGCCAAGAGTGTGACCGTGGCCAAGGACGGCGTGGTCTCCGTCAGCCTGCAGGGTCAGGCCGAGCCTCAGCGCGTGGGTCAGTTGCAGCTTGCGCAGTTCGTCAACCCGGGCGGGCTGGACCCGCTGGGCGGCAACCTGTTCGCCGAGACCGCGTCGTCGGGCACGCCGAGCACCGGCGCGCCGGGCGCCAACGGCATCGGCGCGATCAAGCAGGGCTACATCGAGGGCAGCAACGTGAACGTGGTCGAGGAGCTGGTCTCGATGATCACGACCCAGCGCGCCTACGAGATGAACTCCAAGGCCATCCAGACCAGCGACCAGATGCTGCAGCGCTTGTCGCAGGTGTGATCGCGCGTCCTGCGCACCCGACCGCCGACCCCGCAGATCCGAGAGTCCTGACCATGCGCCCCCTGCCGACCGCCCTGTCATCGTTCTTCACCGGCGCGCGCCCGCTCACCAGCGTGGCGCTCCTGCTGCTGGCCCTGGCCCTGGCGGGCTGCGCCGCGGTGCGTGCGCCGCGCGTGGAGATGGCCGACACCCGCCCCGCGGCGCCGACGGCCGCGCCGCAGCCCGCGCCCGCGCTCAACGGCGCGATCTTCCAGGCGGCGCAGTACCGGCCGCTGTTCGAGGACCACCGGGCGCGCCTGGTCGGCGACACGCTGACGGTCAACATCGTCGAGCGCGTGAGCGCGGCGCAGTCCAGCACCAGCTCGATCGACAAGAGCGGCAGCATCGACGCCTCCGTCAGCGCGCTGCCCCTGGTCAGCCCCAACTCCTTCGGCCGCGCCGGCGTGCAGGCGCAGTCCGCCGCGGCCTTCGGAGGCAAGGGGGCGACTGAGAACACCAACGACTTCTCCGGCACGATCACCGTCATCGTCACCGGTGTGCTGCCCAACGGCCACCTGCAG
>JBEICA010000395.1:0-2510 GCA_040373665.1 Burkholderiales bacterium
ACGACTGTCGTCTCGACGACGAGAAGCTTATGTATCCCTTCTACGAGAAGGCCATCAAGTCTGGCATCAACCCCCTCTGCATCCACCAGGGCCTGATGCCGCGCGACTACGAGAAGGCCTTCGCCGGCACCTGGGAAAGCGCCACGGTGAACGACCTGGGCAAGGCCGCCAAGGACTGGCCGGGCATGAACTTCGTCATCTATCACGCGGCCATCCGCCCGTGGCTGGCGGATGCACCCGACCGCGAGATGGCCGAGTTCGAGAAGACCGGCTACATCCAGTGGGCCACCGATCTGGCCCGGATCCCTGAGAAGTTCGGCGTGAACAACGTCTACGCCGAGGTCGGTACCACCTTCGCCTCGACCGCGGTCACCAACCCGCGCTTCTGCGGTGCCCTCATGGGCCAGCTGGTCAACCTCATGGGAGCAGAGCGTGTGGTCTGGGGTACGGACTCGGTGTGGTACGGCAGCCCGCAGTGGCAGATCGAGGCTCTTCGTCGCCTCGAGATCCCCGAGGACATCATGAAGAAGCAGGGCTGGAAGACCCGCCTCGGCGGTCCCAACAGCGAGGTCAAGCAGAAGATCTTCGGCCTGAACTCCGCCCACCTCTATGGCCTCGACATGAAGGTCGCCACCGGCCCCGCCTTCCCGCCGGACAAGCTGGCCGACATCAAGGCCGAGTACCTGGCCATGGGCGGAGACACCGGACGGTCCAACGCGACCTACGGCTACGTCGCCAAGAAAACCACGGCCTGATCTCGGATTCCGGGGGGCGACGGTCGCTCCCCCGGTTCGGATTGTTTTCCGGGGCTCCCGCAAGGAGCCCCTTTTTTTCGGGCCACACTGCCGCGCGGCGTGCGCTAACCTTGCCGCCAATGCATGGGTTCCGACCGCGTCTTCCGTGACAGGTGGAACCGACCTGCGGCCACGCCGGTCCACGGCACTGCGCCAACCCGCGACTTCACCGACACCGAGAAAGGGCATGAAGACCTACCGCAAACCCGACGACGACGAATTGCGCCGGCAGCTCACCCCGGAACAGTACAAGGTGACCCAGCACGAGGGCACCGAACCCTCGTTCCGCAACACCTACTGGGACAACCACGAGCCCGGCATCTACGTCGACATCGTCTCCGGCGAGCCGCTGTTCTCCTCCCTGGACAAGTTCGACTCGGGTACCGGCTGGCCCAGCTTCACCCGCCCCCTGGTGGCGGAGCACATCGTCACCCGGGAGGATCGCAAGTTCTGGATGGTGCGCATCGAAGTGCGCTCGCGCCATGGCGACTCCCACCTCGGCCATGTGTTCGAGGATGGCCCGCCGCCCACCGGCCTGCGCTACTGCATGAACTCGGCCGCGCTGCGTTTCATACCCGCCGACCGCCTGGAGGCGGAAGGCTACGGAGAGTTCGCCGCACTGTTCAGCGGCCAGCCGGGCTGAGCACGGCGCCTGGCGCGACCGACGTCAGGCTTGCGCGCCCCTGCGAGAAGTTGGACGATAGGTTTCCTGCGGAAACGCCGTCCGGTTGCCATGGCATCGGGCTGCTATCCCACCACTCACATGGGGTTCAACGTGCAAACTGCGGTACAGGCCAACGTCCAGCCCGCCATCGAGGAACTTCGTGCCCTCCTCGGCGATCGTCTCTCCACCAGCACCGGCGTGCGGGACCATCACAGCAAGGATGAGTCCTGGCACATCCCCCACCGGCCGGACGCCGTGGCCTTCCCCAACAGCACCGAGGAGGTGTCGCAGATCGTCCAGGTCTGCGCCCGCCATCAGACGCCGGTGGTCGCCTACGGCACCGGCACCTCGCTGGAAGGCGCGGTCATCCCGGAGCACGGAGGGGTCGTCATCGACCTGGTGAACCTCAACGAGGTGCTGCAGGTGAACGCCGAGGATCTCGACGTCACGGTGCAGGCCCGCGTCACCCGCAAGCAGCTCAACGAGCACGTGCGTGACCTGGGGTTGTTCTTCCCCATCGACCCGGGCGCCGACGCCTCCCTGGGCGGCATGGCCGCCACGCGGGCCTCGGGCACCAACGCCGTGCGCTACGGCACCATGCGCGAAAACGTTCTGGCCCTGACCGTGGTGCTCGCCGACGGGCGCATCATCCGCACCTCGCGCCGTGCCCGCAAGTCCGCCGCCGGCTACGACCTCACCCGCCTGTTCGTCGGTTCGGAAGGCACGCTGGGCATCATCACCGAGGTGACCCTGCGCCTCTACGGCCTGCCCGAGGCCATGGCCGCCGCCGTGTGTTCCTTCGATACCCTCGAAGGGGCCATCGACACGGTGATCCAGACCATCCAGCTGGGCATCCCGGTGGCGCGCATCGAACTGCTCGACGACGTGCAGATGGATGCGGTCAACAAGTTCTCCAGGCTCGACTACCCGGTCAAGAACACCCTGTTCGTCGAGTTCCACGGCACCCAGGCCGGCGTGCAGGAACAGGCCGAGCTGGTGCAGTCCATCGCCCAGGACAACACGGGCGGCGAGTTCAAGTGGGCCACCAAGCC
>JBEICA010000075.1:0-14138 GCA_040373665.1 Burkholderiales bacterium
GGACATGGAGGTGACGATGTCCCCCGGCTTGACCGCCGTGCCGCTGGGCATGTTCTCGCAGGTCGGGATCAGGCCCACGACATTCAGCGGCAGACCCATGCCCGCGATGGCCTTGAAGGTGCCGAGCACGCTGCCGGCACCGGACATGTCGTATTTCATCTCGTCCATGTCGGCGCCGGGCTTCAGCGAAATGCCGCCGGTGTCGAAGGTGATGCCCTTGCCCACCAGCACCACCGGCTTGTCCTTCTTGGCGCCACCCATGTATTCCATCACGATGAACTTGGGCGGCTCGGCACTGCCCTGGGTCACCGACAGGAAGGAGCCCATCCCGAGCTTCTCGATGTCCTTCTGCTCCAGCACCGTCGTTTTGAAGCCGTGGGCCTTGGCCAGATCGCGGGCGGTGCGCGCGAGGTGGGAGGGGGTGCAGACGTTGCCGGGCAGATTGCCGAGGTCCTTCGCCAGGGCGATGCCCTCGCCGAGGGCGGCGGCCTGGGCGACGGCACGCGTCTCGGCCTGGGCGGTCTTGGCGACGGCGCCGACGCCGAGGCGCTCCAGCACGCCGTTGCCCGGGTCCTTCTTGCTCTTGAACCGGTCGAACCGGTAGGCCGACTCGCTGCCCACCAGCACCGTGTGGCTCGCACGGTCGGCGGTGCTCAGCGACGGGGCGTCCCACTCCAGTGTGTAGGCCACGGCCTCCTTGGCGCCGCCCGAGGTCGCAGCCTTGATGGCGGCGGCCAGCGCCTCGCGGAAACCCTTGAGGTTCAGTTCGCCCGCCTTGCCCAGGCCCACCACCACCACCCGGGCGGCGGCCACCGACGGCACCGAGTGCAGCAGCACGCACTGCGCACGCTTGCCGCTCAGGTCGCCGCGCTGCAGCAGCGACCCAAGATAACCGGAGGAGGCGTCGTCGATCGCCTTCGCCGAGGGCGAGAACGTGTCGTCCTCGTAGAGCCCGACGATGACGCAGGCACTGCGGACGCGTTCGGCTGGGGTGTTCTTGAGGCTGAATTCCACGGGCTCTCCTGTTAGGATTGATCTGGCGCGAAAAAAAGACCATACGACCGGACGCGCCGAAGTTAAAAATTATCCCCGGCGCCTCCGAGAAAAGTCAAAGACGTGCTCTTCCACCGCGCGCTGCGCCGCGAGTTCATGAACACCGGTGCGGTGGTGTTCGCGGTGCTGCTCATGATCACCATCACCACCCAGCTCATCCGCATGCTCGGCTGGGCGGCCCAGGGGGTGATTCCGCCTGACGGCGTGCTCATCCTGCTTGGTCTGGCGGCGCTGCGCTACCTGCCCATCCTGCTGGCCCTCACGGTGTTCATCGCAGTGCTCACCTCGCTGACGCGCAGCTACCGCGACTCCGAGATGGTGGTGTGGTTCGTCTCCGGGCGCAGCCTGTTGTCCTGGATGCGTCCGGTGCTGATGTTCAGCCTGCCCTTCGTGCTGACCATCGCGCTGCTGTCCCTGGTGCTGTCGCCGTGGGCGGTCCGCAAGGCCGACGTCTACCGCCACCAGATGGAAAACCGGGACGACGTGTCGATCATCTCCCCCGGCGTTTTCAAGGAGTCGAAGCACGCAGAACGCGTGTTCTTCGTCGAGCGTCTCACCCCCGACCTGGCCATGGTCGCCAACGTGTTCGTGCACTCGCGCCAGAACGGCCGCGCCGGCGTGATGGTGGCTTCTCGGGGATACGCCGAGACGCTGGACAACGGCGACCGCTTCCTGGTGCTCCTCAACGGCCGGCGCTATGAGGGTGAGCCCGGTTCGGCCGAGTACCGCATCACCGAGTTCGAGCGCTACGCCGTGCGCATCGAGACGAAGGAGGCGAAGAAATACATCCCCTCGCGCAGCGCCGTGCCCACCGAGGACCTGCTGCGTGACCCCAGTCCGCTGAATCAGGCAGAGCTCACCTGGCGTCTGGGCATCCCGATCAGCGCCCTGATCCTTTCGCTCATTGCGGTGCCGATGAGTTTCGTCAACCCGCGCGCGGGGCGATCCCTGAACCTGATCGTGGCCATGCTCCTCTATATGGTCTACAGCAATCTGCTGTCCGTATTCCAGTCCTGGGTGGCGCAGGAGCGCATCCCGGCCTGGTTGGGCTGGACCGGGGTCCATGCCGCCATGCTGGCCCTGCTGGCCTGGCTGTTCTGGCGGCGGCTGGCGGTGGCGCCCCTCTGGCCCAGGAGGCGGGCGTGAGGACCCTGCGCCGCTACGTCGGTCGCCAGGTGGTGATGTCGACGCTGATGGTGTTCGCCGCCCTGTTGATGCTGTTCTCGTTCTTCGATTTCATACAGGAACTGGGCGATGTCGGGCGGGGCCGCTACGTGCTGTCGCTCGCGGTGATCAAGGTCGTGCTGTCCATCCCGGGGCACGTCTACGAGCTGTTCCCGATCGCAGCTCTGCTCGGCACCCTGTTTGCCATGGCGCAACTGGTGGCGCATTCCGAATACACCGTGATGCGCGTGTCCGGCGTCTCCGCCCTGTCCATGGTGCTCGCCATCCTGCCGCTGGGCATCGTGTTCGCCGCCACAACCTTTCTCATTGGCGAATTCGTCGCGCCCCTTTCCGAGACAGCCGCCCAGCGCCTGCTGCTGAAGGCCACCAACACCGGGGTGGTGGCGCAGGAATTCCGCTCCGGCTTGTGGGTGAAGGACGACAACAGCTTCGTCAATGTCACCCAGGTGAGCACGGACGCCGAACTGACCGGCATCCGCATCTACGAGTTCGACAAGGACTACCGCATGGTGTCGATACGCGAGGCACGATCGGGGGCGTATCGCGGCGGCGACCGCTGGCTCCTGCGCGATGTCGCCACCACGCGTTTCCTTGGTGATCGGACCAAGGCGGGCCGGCTGGATGAGGTCCAGTGGCACTCGGTGCTGAACCCCTCGATCCTGAATGTCCTCATGGTCGTGCCCGAACGGATGTCGCTGCTCGATCTGCACGGTTTCATCGGGCACCTCCGGGACAACGGCCAGACCACCGCACGGCACGAAATCGCGCTGTACTCGAAGCTGGTCTACCCGCTCGCGGTGGTGGTGATGATGGTGCTCGCCCTGCCTTTCGCCTACCTGCGCGTACGCGACGGAGGCATCAGCGGCAAGATCTTCGCCGGGATCATGCTCGGGCTCGGATTCCATCTGGCCTCGAGGCTGTTCGGCCATCTCGGTCTGCTCAACGCCTGGCCACCGCTGTTCAGTGCCGCCTTCCCGACTGCGCTGTTCCTCCTGGTCGGCAGCGTGTTGCTGTGGCGGATGGAGCGGAGGTAGCCCCCCCGGCGTGTGAACCGTGCCCCGCCGGATGATGCGGAGTCATCCGACGGCGCCCGTCGACCGTGCCCACCGGGTGAAGTCCGGGTCCCCGGCGGCCCCGAGGCTGCGGCGCCTGGATGCCCGTGTGGTGCGGGTCCGGTTGCCGCCGATCAGATCGGGGCGCGGACGATGCGCGTGCCCATGAGGCGGTCGTGCAGGAACTGCCGGTCCCGATCCACGGCTGCCCACAGGAAGCCCGCGCCCAGGCACAGCAGGCCCGCCAGCGCGAGGACGTAGCGCCCGATGGCCTGACCCAGGGTCGGCACCTGCCCGGAGGTGGTGACCAGCCGCAGGCCCCAGGTCTTCATGGCGAGCGTCTGGCCCGAGCGGCGCCAGCAATAGACGAAGTACGTCCCGATGACCACGGTCAGGAAAGCCTGATGGGCGATGCGCCCGGGGCCCCGGGTGGCGTCTCCCGTCAGGACGGTGAAGAGCCAGGAGGTGATGAACAGGATCCCGAACAGCAGGACGCCGTCGTAGACGATGGCCCCGAAACGCGGCCAGAGCCGGGCCAGTTCGGGCAGGGGTGCCACGCCTGTGGCGGCTTCAGGGGAAACACCGCTGCTCACGGTGTCTTCCCGCGGGCGGCGCGCAGCGCCTCCTTGAGTTCCGGCGGGAACTGGTCGTACTGCTCCCAGCGCTGCAACACCTCGCGTCGCTTCTCGGGCGGCAATTGCTGGATCTGGCGGAAGATCTCCCGCGCCTGGGCGCGCTGCTGCGGCGAAAGGGAGGCCCAGTGCTGCATGCGGGCTTTCAGGCGTTGCTGCTGGTCCCGGCTCAGGCCGGGATACTGCTGGGCCATCGCCAGCCAGCGCTCGCGCCGCTCGGGTTCGAGTGCGTCCCAGTCCTTCTCGAGCGGTCTCAGGATGTCCTGTTGCTGGGGGGTGAGCGCCAGCCAGTTGGGCACGCCGGCGGCACAGGCCTGTACCGGCGCCCAGAGCACGCCCGCCAGGACGATCAGCGCTGCAGCGATCCGGAGAGCCATTGCTGAAAACCTCTATCCAGATAAGCGTTCGGCGGGACCTCGTCAGCCAGCAGGTCCACTTCAATGGATTCCGGCGGGAATGCCGTCTGGTACCACAGCACCATCCCGAGCATTGCCGCCAGCACCAGAAGGGCCAGGGTGAGGATCATGGCATCGGCAGGCTGCGCTCCGCTGCCGGCGGACGTCGGGCCGGAGGCCGTTGCCAGGGCGGGGGCGTGCCGGGCCGCCCGCGACAGCGCGGCGGACCGTGCCTCGCCCAGACGGCGCACGATGTGCGGGTCGAGGGTCCGCAAGTCCTCGTCCAGCACTTTGACGAGTCTCGAACCCAGGTCTTGTTCGTTCAAGGATTCACCCCCCTCTCACGCAGGTAGGCCGCGACGGCATGGGTGGCACGCGAGCAGTGTGTCTTGACACTGCCTTCAGAGCAACCCATGGCGACAGCGGTTTCCGCCAGATCCAGTTCCTCCCAGTAACGGAGCAGGAAAGCCTCGCGTTGACGGGGCGGCAGGCGCTCGAGCGCCCTCCCGATCATGCCGGCCAGCTCGGCGCGTTCGGCCTGCTCGGCGGGCGTACCCTCGCGATTGGCGCCGTGGTCGACGTTCATGCGCTCGAGCGGATCGCTGTCCTCCTCCGCGTCCGGGGACATCGAAGACAGCAGCGTGGTCCACAGGTTGCGCACCCGTTGCCGGCGGAAGTGGTCGCGGATGGTGTTCTGCAGGATGCGCTGGAACAGCAGCGGCAACTCCCCGCCTGGCCTGGAGGCGTAGCGATCGGCGAGTTTGAGCATCGCGTCCTGGACGATGTCGAGCGCCGCCTGCTCCTCCCGCACGGCGAACAGGGCCTGCTTGTAGGCGCGTCGCTCCACGGAAGCCAGGAAGTCGGCGAGTTCCGTCTGGGTGGCCAGGATGGCGGTCTCCGTGGGGTGGCGTCCTCGCGCACGGCCGGGAAGGCGCGGATCCGGGCCGCATGTTAGCCCAGAAACCCCGCCGGAAAGGCGTCCGGCCCGATCCGTGCGGCCCAAGGCCTTGTCCCCCGGGGCAGCGCGCGGGTGGAGGTGGCCGGTGAGCTTCGCATGCCCGGGTCTCGACGTGCCGCCAAGGCAGTGTCCACGCAGCTCTGCCTTCTCCGTCCCGGCGCGACCGGTCGTGACATCCGGGATAGAATTGGGTGACGCGCCGCCGGAGAAATGCCATCGACCTGACCCACCATTTCCTGATCGCCATGCCGGCGATGGCTGATCCGAATTTCGCCGGCACACTGACCTACATCTGCGAGCACAACGCACAGGGTGCCCTCGGGGTGGTGGTGAACCGGCCCACGGACGTGACCCTGCGCGAGCTCTTCGCCCAGATCGACCTGGAGCTCCGCGACCCGGTGCTGGGGGAGCGCCCGGTTCTGTTCGGCGGGCCGGTCATGGGCGATCGCGGCTTCGTCCTGCACCGGCCGACCGGGGCCTGGCAGTCGACGCTGGCCGTGGCCGACGACATCGCCCTGACCACCTCGCTGGACATCCTTAGGGCGGTGGCCCGGGGCGAGGGGCCGGACGAGATGCTGGTGACGCTGGGCTATGCCGGCTGGGGACCGGGGCAACTGGAGGACGAGATCCTGCAGAACGCGTGGCTCACCGTGGCCGCGGCACCGGAGCTGATCTTCGGCGTCGCGCACGGTGAGCGCTTCGGCGCGGCCATGCAGCTGCTCGGCGTCGACCCGCTGTTGCTGTCCGACGCGGCGGGGCACGCGTGATGGACGACTCCCTTTCCCTCGGCCGCGCACCTGGCGGGGTGCCGCCGCGCGGGACGGTGCTCGGCTTCGATTTCGGAACCGCGCGCATCGGCGTCGCGGTGGCGGAGCTCGAACTCGGCATCGCCCATCCCCTCGAGACCATCGCCAGCGGCAGCGAGGAGCAGCGCGACCGAGCGCTCGATCGTCTCGTCGCCGACTGGCGCCCCGCGTTTCTGGTGGTGGGCCTGCCGCCGCCGCGCCCCGACGGTACCGGCCATCCGCTGGCACCGGTGATCGAGGCCTGGGCCGCGCGCCTCGGCAGCCGCACCGGTCTGGAGGTGCGCATCGTCGACGAATCGCTGACCTCGGCCATGGCCAGCAGCGCCTTGTCGGAGAGCGGCATCCGCGGCATCCGGCAGAAGCGCCACCTCGACAGCGTCGCAGCCCAGCAGATACTCCAATCCTTCCTGGACGGTTGCCATGCTGCTGCCTGACGCCGAATCCCTGCTCGAGCAGCTTGCGGAGCGCATGCGTGGGGCACTGCCGCCCGGTACTGGTCTGGTCGGCATCCACACCGGCGGGGTCTGGGTGGCCGAGCGCCTGCATCGGGCCCTGGGTCTGGACGTGCCGCTGGGCACACTGGACGTCGCCTTCTACCGTGATGATTTCCACAAGCGCGGCCTGAAGTCCGGTGTCCAGTCCTCGCGCCTGCCCTTCGACGTGGCCGAGCGCGACATCGTCCTGGTGGACGACATCCTCTACACCGGCCGCACCACGCGCGCCGCCCTGAACCTGCTGTTCGACTACGGCCGCCCCGGCAGGGTGCGACTGGCCGCGCTGCTCGACCGCGGCGGGCGCCAGCTGCCCATCTGCCCGCAGTTCATCGGCGGCGTGATCGACATGCCCGCCCAGGGGCCGATGATCGTCCTGCACCGCAGCGGCGAAGGCCGCCTGTCGCTGGCGCTGGAGGGCGGCGGCGGCACGGCTCCGGATCCCGCGTCCCGATGACATCTCCGCGCTGACACGCATGCAATCGAATCCACAACTCGGGCCCAACGGCGAGCTCAGGCACCTGCTGTCCATCGAAGGCCTGCCGCGCGACGTGCTGAAGCACATCCTCGACACCGCTGCGTCCTTCGTCTCTGTCACCGAACGCGAGATCAAGAAGGTCCCCCTGTTGCGCGGCAAGTCGGTGTTCAACCTGTTCTTCGAGCCCTCGACCCGGACCCGCACCACCTTCGAGATCGCGGCCAAACGGCTGTCGGCGGACGTGGTCAACCTCAATATCGCGACCTCGTCCCAGACCAAGGGCGAGACCCTGCTCGACACCGTGGCCAATCTGTCGGCGATGCATGCCGACATGTTCGTCGTGCGCCACGCCTCCAGCGGTGCGCCGTATCTCATCGCCCGTCACGTGGCGCCGGAGATCCACGTCATCAATGCCGGCGATGGACGTCACGCCCACCCCACCCAGGGGCTGCTCGACGTCTACACCATCCGCCATTACAAGGGCGACTTCACCGGGCTGACCGTCGCCATCGTGGGCGACGTGCTGCACTCGCGGGTGGCGCGCTCCGAGATCCACGCCCTCAACATCCTCGGCGTGCCGGAGATCCGGGTGATCGGGCCGCGCACCCTCATGCCGGCCGAGGTCGAGCGGCTCGGCGTGCGGGTGTTCCACAACATGGAGGAGGGGCTGCGGGGCGTGGACGTGGTCATGATGCTGCGGCTGCAGAACGAGCGCATGAACGGGGCGCTGCTGCCCTCGGCCGGCGAGTACTTCCGGACTTACGGGCTCACGCCCCAACGTCTCGCGCTGGCGCAGCCGGACGCGATCGTCATGCACCCCGGGCCGATGAATCGCGGGGTCGAGATCGACTCTGCCGTGGCCGACGGGGCGCAGTCGGTGATCCTGCCCCAGGTCACTTTCGGAATCGCCGTGCGCATGGCCGTCATGGCCATCCTCGCGGGTAACGGGTAGCAGCGATGCGGACGACCATCAGACAAGGGCTGTTGCTGGACCCCGCCACCGGCGGGGAACGGGTGGCCGACCTGCACATCGCCGACGGCGTCGTGGCGGGCGTCGGCGCACCTCCCGCAGGTTTCACGGCGGAGCGTGTCATCGACGCCACCGGGTTGGCCGTGTCTCCGGGGCTGATCGACCTGGCGGTGAGCCTGCGCGAGCCCGGCTTCGAGCATCGTGCCTCTCTGGACAGCGAACTGGCGGCTGCGGTCGCCGGCGGGATCACGGCCGTGGCCTGTCCTCCCGACATGGATCCGCCCCTGGACGAGCCCGGTCTGGTCGAGATGCTCACCCGTCGTGCCGCGGCCGTCGGGTTGGCTCGTGTCCACCCGTTGGGCGCACTGACCCAGGGCCTGGCCGGCGAGAAGCTGGCGGGTCTGGTCGAACTGGCCCGGGCCGGCTGTGTCGGCTTCTCCCAGGGCGACGGGGCGGTGGAGGACAGCGCCACCCTGCTGCGTGCCCTGAAGTACGCGGCCACCTTCGACCTGTCGGTGTGGATGAGCCCGCGGGACGCCTCGCTGATGGGTCTGGGCGTTGCCCACGAGGGCGAGGTCGCCACCCGCCTGGGCCTGCCCGGGGTGCCGGCCCTGGCCGAGACCCTGGCGGTGTCCTCGCTCCTGCTGATGGCGCGGGAGACCGGTGTGGCGCTGCACCTGTGCCGGCTGTCCGCCGGGGAGAGCGTCGAGATGGTGCGCCAGGCCAGGGCCCGCGGTCAGGCCGTCACCTGCGACGTGTCGTCCCACCATCTCCACCTGTCCGAGATGGACATCGGTTACTTCGACACCAACTGCCGGCTGTCGCCGCCGCTGCGCAGCCAGCGCGATCGCGACGCCCTGGTGGCCGGTGTGGCCGACGGTACCATCGATGCCATCTGCTCCGACCACAGCCCGGTGAACGAGGATGGCAAGGAACTGCCGTTCTCCGAGGCCGACCCGGGCGCCAGCGGTTTGGAGACCCTCCTGTCGCTCACCCTGATGCGGCCGGGCGACGCCGGACTTGCGGAGAAACTCGCGCCGGTGACGGTCGGGCCGTCCCGCATCCTGCGCCTGCCGGTGCCACGCCTGGAACTCGGCGCTGTTGCGGACATCTGTGTCTTCGATCCGGACGACTGGTGGCGTGTGCAGCCCGCGGACTTCGTCAGTCGCGGGCGCAACACCCCGTTCGCAGGCTACGAATTGCGCGGTCGCGTCCGATATTGCCTGGTGGGCGGTCGGGTCGTTCACGGCGACTGAAGGTCGCGTGAAGCATGCCCCGCGCGGCTCGCGGGGCGCCCTGTTCGCCGGGGGCTGTTCCGATACGCAGTCCACCGGTGAGAATCCAACAACTTCGATGAAGCTCTCCTCCATGAATCCGCTGCTCGATTTCTCCGGACTGCCCCGGTTCAACGATTTCCGCCCCGAGTTGGTCACGCCCGCCGTGGATCAGTTGCTTGCGGACAACCGCGCGCTGGTCGAACGCCTGGTGGCAGATGATGCGGCCGCAGGCTGGGACCGCTTCGTCCAGCCCCTGGAGGACGCCAACGAGTGCCTGTACCGCGCCTGGGGTCAGGTCTCGCACATGAATGCGGTCATGAACAGTCCGGAGTTGCGCGAGGCCTACAACGGCAACCTGCCGAAGATCGCGCAGTACGGCACCGAGCTGTCGCAGCACGAGGGCCTCTACCGCAAGTACAAGGCGCTGCGCACCTCCGATGAATTCGGCGGGCTGTCGATCGCCCGTCGCCGTGTGGTCGAGAACCGCCTGCGCGACTTCCGGCTCGGCGGCGCCGAGCTTCCGGAGGAGCGGAAGGCGCGCTTCAAGGAAGTCGCGGAGCGGCTGGCCGAGCTGGGCTCGCGCTTCAGCGACAACGTGCTGGATGCAACCAGCGCGTTCTGTCTTTACGTCACCGCACCCGAGGAGGTCCGCGGTCTGCCCGAGGATGCGCTGGCCGCAGCCCGCGAAGCGGCGCGGACGGACGGACGCGAGGGCTGGAAGTTCACCCTCCACATGCCCTCCTACCTGCCGGTCATGCAATACGCCGAGCACCGGCCGCTGCGCGAGCGGATGTACCGCGCCTACACCACGCGCGCCTCCGACCTCGGCGATCCCCGGCTCGACAACTCGCCCGTGCTCGACGAGATCCTGCGGCTGCGGCGCGAGCAGGCCGAGCTGCTCGGCTACCAGTCTTTTGCCGAGGTGTCTCTGGTACCCAAGATGGCGCAGTCGCCGGAGCAGGTGCTGGGCTTCCTGAGAGACCTCGCCTCGCGTGCCCGCCCCTTCGCCCGCAAGGATCACGACGACCTCGTCGCCTTCGCCCGCGAGCGGCTCGGGCTTGAGGATCTCCAGGCCTGGGACATTGGCTGGGTGTCGGAGAAACTCCGGGTCGAGCGCTATTCCTTCTCGGAACAGGAGGTCAAGCAGTACTTTCCCGAGGACGTGGTGGTGCCCGGCATGTTCCGCGTGGTGGAGACACTCTACGGCCTGAAGATCACGCCGGACGAGGCGCCGCGCTGGCACCCCGACGTGCACTTCTACCGCGTCGCCACGGCCGACGGCCGTACAGTGGGGCAGTTCTACCTCGACCTCTACGCCCGGGCCGCCAAGCGCGGCGGCGCCTGGATGGACGACGCCATCACCCGCCGCCGCATCAGCGCCGGTCTTCAGACGCCTGTGGCCTACCTCAACTGCAACTTCTCGGCCCCGGTCGGCGGTAAACCGGCGGTGTTCACCCACGACGAGGTCATCACCCTGTTCCACGAGTTCGGCCATGGGCTGCACCACCTGCTCACCCAGGTCGAGGATCTCGCGGTCTCCGGCATCAATGGCGTCGAATGGGATGCGGTCGAACTGCCGAGCCAGTTCATGGAGAACTACTGCTGGGAGTGGGAGGTGTTGTCCCACATGACCCGGCACGTCGACACTGGTGCGGCGCTGCCGCGCCCGCTGTTCGACAAGATGATTGCAGCGAAGAACTTCCAGAGCGGCATGCAGACCGTCCGGCAGATCGAGTTCGCGCTGTTCGACATGCTGGTGCATCACGAATTCGACCCGGCCGGGGCGCGCACCATGCTGCAGCTGCTCGACGCCGTGCGCGGCGAGGTGGCCGTGGTCAAGGCGCCGCCATTCAACCGCTTCCCGCACAGCTTCTCCCACATCTTCGCGGGCGGATACGCCGCCGGCTACTACAGCTACAAGTGGGCGGAGGTGCTTTCAGCCGACGCCTACGCCATGTTCGAGGAGAACGGCGTGCTCGATCCGGCCATCGGCACCCGCTTCTGGCACGAGATCCTTGGTGCCGGTGGCAGCCGTCCCGCCATGGAAAGCTTCGTCGCCTTCCGTGGTCGCGAGCCCTCCATCGACGCCCTGCTGCGCCACAACGGCATGGTCGCCGCCTGAGCGCATGTCCAGGGCGGGCTGGGGCAGGTGCGGATGATGATGCGGGCGCTGGCCGGCGGCGTGGTCCTGGCGACTCTGGCGCTGGTCTGGCCGCACGGAGCGCAGGCCGGGCAGAAGCTCTATCGATGGGTGGACCCCGACGGTCGAATCCACTACACCGACAAGCCTCCACCGGGCACAGCCCGGG
The DNA here is from genome assembly GCA_040373665.1 of Burkholderiales bacterium. Lineage (GTDB taxonomy): Bacteria > Pseudomonadota > Gammaproteobacteria > Burkholderiales. Next base: position 11,607 of record JBEICA010000075.1, read on the forward strand.
CGGTCGAGAAGAAATCCCTCGGCGATGCACCCGGGACCACGGGCCTTCCCTATGCGGTCCAGCGCGCCATGAAGGCCTTCCCCGTCACCCTCTACAGCAGTGATTGCGGCGAGCCCTGCGCCGCGGGGCGCCGCCTGCTGGAACAGCGCCGCATCCCCTTCACCGAGAAGGACGCCCGCGATCCCGCCGTTCAGGCCGAGATGAAGAAGCTCCTCGCCACCGAAGAACTCGACGTCCCCATCCTGTTCGTCGGCCGCACCCCCAACCGTGGCTGGCAGGAAAGCCAGTGGAACTCTGCCCTCGACGCCGCCGGCTACCCCAAAAAACCATGATTGGGGTCGGACCAAGGTAGGCATATGTTTCTAAATAAGAAACATGTCAAGAAAGGGGTGTTTTTCGCGTTAGAAGGCCATTTTCGGGGGTGAAATGGGGGCAACCTGCTACCCTCGTGGGTGTGAGTAGCAAAAACTCGAAACCAAGCTGCTTTTTGGGCCCGAAAATGGCCCTTAAAGGCTTGAAAATGACCTAAAAATTTTCGTTTATCAAAAATAATCAATGCTTTGTATTGGTCCGACCCCGAAAAGATGAAGCTTGCGACGTGGAACGTGAATTCGCTGAAGGTGCGCCTGCCGCAGTTGCTCGAGTGGCTGGGGCGGGAGCGGCCCGATGTGGTGTGCCTCCAGGAGACCAAGATGGAGGACGCGGTGTTTCCGGCTGCAGAGATACGGGCGGCGGGGTATGAGGTGGTGTTTTCGGGGCAGCGCACCTACAACGGGGTGGCGGTGCTGTCGACGGCGCCGCTGGAAGACGTGACGGCCGGTATTCCCGGCTTCGCTGATGAGCAGAGGCGGGTGCTGGCGGTGACGCGCAACGGAGTGCGTGTCGTGTGCGCATACGTGCCCAACGGGCAGAGCGTGGGTTCGGACAAGTACGAGTACAAGCTGCGCTGGCTGGAGGCGTTCCGCCAATGGCTGGGTTCGGAGATCGCGCTCCACCCCAGGCTCGCCGTGCTGGGCGACTACAACATCGCCCCCGCGGATGCCGACGTGCACGATCCGAAGGCCTGGGAGGGGCAAGTGCTGGTCAGCGACGCGGAACGCCAGGCGTTCCAGGCGTTGCTCGCTCTCGGGCTCAAGGACAGCTTCCGCCAGTTCGAACAGCCGCCTGCCTCGTTCACCTGGTGGGACTACCGGATGAATGCCTTCCGCCGCAAGATGGGGCTGCGCATCGATCACATCCTGTTGTCGGATGCGCTCTCACCTGCCTGCCGCGCCTGCCGCGTCGACACGCCGATGCGCGCGCTCGAGCGCCCCTCTGACCACGCGCCCGTCGTGGCGGAGCTGGGCCTGGACTGATCCGGCAGTAACGTCAAATCAGCGATGACGGCCGGCACCTCAGGCCGTGTCTGAGGGTGCGCGCTCGTCGATGCCGAGTTCCTGAATCTTGCGGGTGAGGGTGTTGCGCCCCAGCCCGAGAAGATTCGCCGCCTCGATCCGTCGGCCACCGGTGTGTGCCAGCGCCTTGAGGATGAGGGCGCGCTCGAAGGCGCGCGTCATGTCGTCCATGATGCGGCGTTCGCCACGCTTGAGTGCGCCTTCGGCGGCCCGTTCAAGGGCGCTGATCCAGTTCTCCGAGGTGCTCCGGCTGGAGCGTTCGCGCACCTCCGGCGGAAGATCGGCGATGTCGACGTTGACCCCCGGCGCCATCACGGTGACCCAGTGACAAACGTTCTCGAGCTGGCGCACGTTGCCCGGCCAGTCGAGGGTGGTGAGGTACTTGAGCGCCGCCTCCGTCAGCCGCTTGGGTTCGACGCCGAGTTCGCGCGCGCTCTTGGCCAGGAAATGCTTCGCCAGCAGCGGCACGTCCTCGCGCCGCTCGCGCAGGCTGGGCAGACGCAGCCGGATGACATTGAGCCGGTGGAACAGATCCTCGCGGAACAGCCCCTGCTTGACCCTGGCTTCGAGATCCTGGTGCGTCGCGGCGATGATGCGCACGTTCGCGCGGATCGGCTGATGACCGCCAACCCGGTAGAACTGACCGTCCGACAGCACGCGCAACAGCCGGGTCTGCAGGTCGGACGGCATGTCGCCGATCTCGTCCAGGAACAGCGTCCCGCCCTCGGCCTGCTCGAAGCGACCGCGACGCATCGTCTGGGCGCCGGTGAAGGCGCCGCGCTCATGGCCGAACAACTCGGACTCGAGCAGGTCTTTCGGGATCGCCGCCGTGTTGATGGCGACGAAGGGCCCGCCCGCGCGCGGGCTGTGCTTGTGCAGCGCGCGCGCCACCAGCTCCTTGCCCGACCCACTCTCACCTGTGATCATCACCGTGACGTGGCTCTGGCTCAGGCGGCCAATGCCTCTGAAGACGTCCTGCATGGCCGGGGCCTGGCCCAGCATCTCGGGCATGGCACCCGGGCCGGCCTCCACCACGTTCTCGCGCAGGCTTTCGTCCACGGCGCGGCGGATCAACTCCACCGCCTTGGGCACGTCAAAGGGCTTGGGCAGGTACTCGAAGGCCCCGCCCTGGAAGGCC
>JBEICA010000327.1:0-3760 GCA_040373665.1 Burkholderiales bacterium
CCCGGCGCCCGAGACCCCGCCCGCACCCGCCCAGGACGGCGCGGGCGCGCCTGCCCGCTGACGCGGGCCGACATCCGGGAGCCCGCATGAGCGGAGTCCTCGTCGTCACCGGTGCCGGTCGTGGCATCGGCGCCTCCATCGCCCGGCTCGGGGCGGCCCGCGGCCTTGCGGTCTGCGTCAACTACGCGCGCAACCGCGAGGCGGCGGAAGCGGTGGTGGCCGGCATCGTCGACGCCGGCGGACGCGCCATCGCCGTGCAGGCGGATGTCGCGGACCGGGATGAGGCGCGCCGGCTGTTCGAGACCGTCGACCGGGAACTCGGCTCGGTCACCGCGCTGGTCAACAATGCCGGCATCGCGGGGACGCTGAAGCCGGCCGAGGACCTCGCGCCTGCCGACCTCGACCCCGTCTTCGGCGTCAACGTGATGAGCCTGTTCTGGTGCTGCGGCGAGGCCATCCGCCGCATGGCGCGCAAGCACGGTGGACGCGGCGGTGCCATCGTCAACGTGGGCTCGATCGCGTCGCGCTACGGCGGCCTGCCGGGCATGGTGGCGTACGCCGCCTCCAAGGGCGCGGTCGACAGCTTCACGGTCGCACTGGCCAAGGAGATCGGCCACGAGGGCATCCGGGTCAACGGCCTGCGCCCCGGCACCACCCGCACCGACATCCTGGAACCGCTCGGCGGCGACGCGCTGATGGCCCGGGTCGCGGCCGGCACACCGCTGGGCCGGGTCGGCGATCCGGACGAGATCGCCGAGGCCGTGCTCTGGCTGCTGTCGGACCAGGCCTCCTTCACCCACGGCGCCATCCTCGACGTGTCCGGGGGTCGCTGAACACCCGGGTCAGATCCGCGCCGGGTCGCACGCGCGACCCGGCTCATCCACGGAGTCCTGCCACATGAGCACCCTGCAGAGCATACAGGCCGACCTCTACCGCATCCCGCTGCCGGTGGTCCTGTCCGACAGCACCCACGGGGAGATGACGCATTTCGAACTCGTCACCGTGCGACTGCGAGACGATGCCGGTGCGGAAGGTGTCGGCTACACCTTCACCGTGGGCGCCAACGGCCGGGCCGCCCTGCACACCATCGCCCATGATCTCGCACCGGTGCTCCAGGGGCGCCGCGCCGATCTCATCGAGGCCTTGTGGCAGAAGATGTGGTGGACCGTCCACTACGGCGGACGCGGCGGTGCGGCCAGCCTGGCCATCTCGGCCATCGACATCGCGCTCTGGGACCTCAAGGCCAGGCGTCTGGGCGTGCCGCTCTGGACGCTGCTCGGAGGCTACGATCCGGCCGTTCCCTGCTACGCCGGGGGCATCGATCTCTGGTTCCCTCTGGACCGGCTGCTCGCCCAGACGGAGGACAATCTGGCGAAGGGGTTCCGCGCCATCAAGATGAAGGTCGGCCGCCCCCGGCTGTCGGAGGACGTGGCACGGGTCAAGGCCATGCGCGAGCACCTCGGCGAAGACTTCCCCCTCATGGTGGATGCCAACATGCGCTGGAGCGTCGACGAGGCCATCCGCGCCGCACGAGCGCTGCAGCCCTGGCATCCGGGCTGGATCGAGGAGCCCACCATCCCGGACGACGTGGCCGGCCATGTACGCATCGTGCGCGAGGGTGGCCTGCCGGTGGCCACCGGGGAGAATCTGCACACCCTGCACGAGTTCCAGCAAATGATTCAGGCGGGCGGCGTGACCTTCCCCGAGCCCGACGTCACCAATTGCGGCGGCATCACCGTGTTCATGAAGGTGGCGCGCCTGGCCGAGAGCTTCAATCTCCCGGTGACCTCCCACGGTGCGCATGACATCACCGTGCACCTGCTGGCGGCCTGTCCGAACCGCGCCTACCTCGAGGCCCACGGCTTCGGCCTCGACCGTTACATCGCCCGGCCGCTGGAAATCCGCGACGGCTGCGCCATCGCACCGGACCGCCCCGGCCACGGCATCGAGTTCGACTGGACCGGTCTCGAGACCCTGCGGGACCGCGGATGACGTCGGGGAGTGCGCGACCGGTCCCGGCACAGGTCCCCGTCGTGCCAGGCATCGACATGCCGCCTGGCGTAGGCGTGATCGTGCGCGACTGGCTGAATGCCAACCACGTGCTGCTGGCCGGCCGCGACGAGGTGGTTCTGGTCGATGCCGGTCACGTCAGCTGCGCCGCGACGACCCTCGAGCTCGTTGCCGCACGGCTCGCCGGACGCGCCCTGGACCGGCTGCTGCTCACCCATTGTCACTCGGACCACCTGGGGGGATGCGCGGCCATCCGCCGGACCTTCGGTACGAGCATCGCGGTGCCGGCCGACGAGGCACCGCTGATCCGGGCATGGGACAGCACCGCCCTGTGGCTCGAGCACGCCGGCCAGCGGGCCGAGCGTTTCGAGTTCGACGCGGTGGTCCATGCGGGCGACCGCATGTGCATGGCGGATCTGGAGTGGGAGGCCCTGGCGGTGCCGGGGCACGACATGGGGGCGCTGGCGTTCTGGTGCGCCGACGAGGGCATCCTGATCTCGGGTGACGCCCTCTGGGAGCGCAGTTTCGGGATCGTGCTCCCTGGTGACGGCCACGCGCTGCGGCTGGCCGCCGCCCGCGACACCCTGCTCCGGCTGCGTTCGCTCGGCGCCCGTGTCGTGATCCCCGGTCACGGCGCCCCGTTCCGGGATGCCGATGCCGCCATCGCCGCCTGCCTGTCCCGGGTCGCGGCCTTCGAGCAGGACGAGCGCCGCCTCGCGCGGCACGTGCTCAAGGTGATGTTCGTCTTCCTGCTGCTTGAGCGCGGGAGCCTTGCACAGGACGAAGCCCGCGGGCTGTTCGCCACGGTTCCGCTCTTCGTGGACTACGACGACCGTTATTTCCGACTCGGGCCCCAGACCCTGGCGGGCGCGCTGATGGAGGAACTCGCCGCCGCCGGCGCGATCTTCCGGAATGCCTCCGGCCGGGTCCAGGCCGCCTGAACGTCCGCCGGCGTCGGCCCGCTTCCGGGCCGTGCCACCGTGCCTTCTGCGCCGCGGTCCGGCGGCCGGGCGCGCATCAGATCTGGCGCCGCAACTCCTCGATCTCCGGCGGAGGCGCCTTGTCGCCTCTCAGACGTGTGGCCTCGTCGAGCTGGCGACCGGCATCGGCCTTGCGCCCGGCCCGTATCAGGGCGCGCGCCAGATTGACCCTGAAACCCGGTACCTGGGGTGCCTGCTGCACGGCCTGCTCCAGATGCCGCACGCTGTCGGCGGGTTCGCCGAACTGCAGGCTGAGCACGCCCATCGTGTCGAGCACCGGCGCGCTGCGCGGCGCCTGCTCCAGAGCGCGACGCGCGATGTCCAGGGCCTCGCGATTGCCCAGCCGCCCGAGCTCCCAGGCCAGATTGTTCAGGGCCACGGCATCCTTCGGGTTGGCTTCGACGGCGCGGCGATACCACGCCGCCGCGCGTGCGTGGTCCTGCCGGGCCTGCCAGCTGTCACCCACGGCAAGCAGCACACCCGCGGGCGCCCCGGGGGTGCGCGCCAGCCAGGCCTCGATCTCCCGGTCGGCCTCGCCACCCCGGTCCCGGGCCAGCAACTGCCGGTGCAACGTGACCGCAAGCGCCGGATCGCCGCTCGCGGCCAGGCCCGCCCGCAGCACCTTCTCGGCGCCGGCCGGGTCCTGACGCGCGGCGAGGACCGAGGCTTCGGCGGCGTGACCCGCCCCCGAGCGCGGCCAGCGCGTCTGGATGGCCCGCGCCGCGGTGAGCGCCTCGTCGAAGGCGCCGGCGCGCACCCCGATCTCCACC
>JBEICA010000439.1:0-1672 GCA_040373665.1 Burkholderiales bacterium
CACCACCATCGCCAAGCTGGCGAAAGCGCTCGGGATGAGAGCTTCAGAGCTCGTGGCTGAGGCGGAGCGTCAGGCCCCCTAAACCGCCGACGAATACTGCGGCCTGGGGCCGCCCGAAGCGCTGGGTGATCCGCCACGGCGTTTCTCCCGATATATTAGGAATTCACAAAGCTACACGCCGTGGCCGCCGCTCATTCGTGAGGACTGCGATGGCAACTGCTCGCCATGCCCAAGAAGCCCCCCTTGAGCCCCACCCAAGACCAAGATCATCCCGAGGACACGGTCGCTCAGCCGGCTGCAGTTCCTGCGCCTGTGGCCTACCCGATCCCCGAGGAGTTGATGGAGTGCGGCGGTAGCGGTATGCCGCCTCGGATGGGCACTTTCAGCCGGCCCCCTCCCTACGGACTTGAGACAAGGAAGCTGATAGCTTGGTGCCCACCGGACGCCGACCCACATCTGACGGGCGTGGTGGTGCCGCAGGGGTCGGTGGTGACGGCATCGAAGTGGTGGTACGCCCTGGCCGATCGGGTCAACGAGCTGGTGCTCAGCGACCCAGATCCGGAGGAGGCAGCCAAGTGGGCTTGCCGGGCTCTGGGCGTGGCGGGAGTGGATAACCCCAACCAGGCGGGACAGTCGCTGGTGGAAGGCAACTGGGAACTGCGGGAGAACCTGACTCTCTGGATGATGCGCTTTCAAGACCCTTTTCCGGCGCTGGCCAGCGAGGACTCTGAGGAAGTACGCGAGGCCCTGGCCGAGACTGACCTGGGCCTATGGATCGATCTCGCGGAACCGCAGATGAGGTCAAGCAGCCTGGACTGATTCACTCATGACGAAAACTCATCGTCCATCCCATCTCGGGGCGGGTCGAACCGACTTGGCTGCAATCTCAGGCGGCGGCCCTCATCCCTCTCCTCCGGTGCCTCAGACCCGGCTGGCAGCGCAACAACAGCCGCTGAGTGTCCTGAGCTGCCCTTTTCCGATTGCTGAGCTAGACCCTACCGGATACATGCTGTGACCTGGGCCGTGATGACGTTCATTGCCGCCGTCGCGTTCTTCACATACGGCGCGGCCAGCAACGGCCTGCCGGCCTCGTGGCGCACGGCGTGGGAACTCGTGTGGATTTCGCTTGTCGTTGTGTTCATCGTGGGTTTGGCCACCAACTGGCGCGGCTGCTCAACGGGTTGGCACGTGGATTTCGAGGAAGCGCGCGGCTTGCCTGCCATTTCAGGGGGCGCTGTGTGATTGCGTTGGCTTATCAACCAGATGCATCCTGCAGAGTCCCGTGGACATGAACGCGTCTACCCAACTTCGGCAAGTCATCGCCGACCGCCTTCGCGCCCTGATGGCAGCCTGCTCGGACCTAGACACCCAGGTCAAACTCGCACGAAAGGCCGGCCTGTCTCAGTCCACGGTGGCCCGCACCCTGTCGGCTGACTCCGCGGCAACGGCAGACTCCATCGCCGACTTGGCGCACGCTTTCGGCGTCCCGCCAGCCTCCTTGCTTATGCGTGACCCGGTCGAGATCGAACTGCTTGTGACCGCCCAGGGACTCACGGCAGAAGGTCGCCAACGGCTGCTGGGCTATGCCGCGGCACTGAGCGCAGGCCAACCGATCTCGACTGCCGCTCCTTGCCTATCCAACGACTCACCCGTTCTCCAACCGGACGTGCGC
>JBEICA010000398.1:0-2489 GCA_040373665.1 Burkholderiales bacterium
CGTAGCCCACGCCCACCAGCCCGCGGAAGAACATCGCCGAGACCAGCCCGTCGGCGTACAGGCCGAAGCCGGCATAGCCGACGACGTTGAAGCCGGTGCCGGCGAGCATCAGCCAGCGGGTGTCGATGCGGTCGGTGAGCGCGATGGCGGGCGAGGCGAGCAGCGAGCACAGCGACATCACGCCGAGCAGCCAGCCCGCCTCGGTCTCGCTCAGGTGCCACAGGTCCATGAACCCGGGCAGCAGCGCCGCAACGCCGTGAAACCCCAGCACCGTGAGCCCGAGGTAGGCGCACATCAGCGCCGTGAGCGCGCGCGGGCGGCTGACGCGTGGCATCGCCCGCCGCGCCGCGCTCGTCATCCGAAGACGATCACTCCGGCTCGAAGCCGGCCGTCTTCATCGACGCCAGGAACTGCGTGAACTGCCGGGTCTGGTAGGCGGCCATCTCGGCCGGCGTCGAGGTCTGGACCTCCAGCCCCAGGCCGACCAGGCGCTGGCGCATGTCGGGCAGCTCGAGCACCGCGCGCAGTTCCTTGTTCCAGAGGTTCACCAGCGCCGGGCTCATCCGTCCGGCGCCATAGAAGGCGTAGAAGCCCTCGCTGGCCAGCTTCGGATAACCCAGCTCGGAAATCGTCGGCAGATCGGGCGCGGCCGACGCGCGCTTGGGCGCCGAGATGCAGATGATGCGCAGCTTGTCGCCGCGATGGTGGGTGAGGAAGTCGGTGAGACCGCCGCAGCCCGCCGGCGCGTGGCCGGCCGACAGGTCGGCGATCAGGGGCGCGGCGCCCCTGTAAGCCACCGGCTCGAGGGGGACGCCGATAGCCTGCCCGAGTTCGACACCGAAGAAGTGGGTCGAGCTGCCCATGGCGGTCGACCCGAAGCTGTGTTTCCTCGGGTTCTTCTTCAACCATTCGATGTACTCGGGCAGGGTCTTGGCGCCGATGGTGGGCGACACGACGAACACCGTCGATACCGTGCCCGCCATCGTGATGGGCGCGAGGTCCTTGTCGAGATCGTAGGGCAGCGACTTCTTGGTCGCCTTCTGGGCGGTGGTGGCGGCGCTGGGCGCATACAGGATCACCGAGCCGTCGGTGGGGCCCTTGGCCACGAAATCGTTGGCCAGCGTGCCGCTGGCGCCGGCGCGGTTCTCGACGAGCACGTTGATGCCGAGCCGCTCCTTGAGCTTTTCGGCGATCAGGCGGCCCATGACGTCGGTGCCGCCGCCGGCGGGATAGCCGACGATCATGCGCACCGGGCCCGAGGGCAACGACTGGGCGAGCGAGGGGACGGGAAGGGTCGCGGCCAGGGTGGCAGCGCCCGCCGCGGAGAGGACCTTGCGGCGGTCGGGATCGAAAGTCATGCGGTACAACTCCAGTCAGGGAGGGGGAGGAAAGAAACGGGCGCGCGCAAGGCGTGCGCAAGCCTCACTCGGGCTCGACGCCGGCCGCCTTCATGATCCCGGTCATCTGCGCGATCAGGTTGGTCTGGCGGGTGAGCATCTCGGCCGGCGTGGAGGTCAGCACCTCGAGGCCCACGCCGAGCAGGCGCTGCTTGGTGTCGGGCGCATCGACCACCGCGCGCAGCTCCCTGTTCCAGAGATTGACCAGCCCGGGGCTCATCTTCGAGGGACCGTAGAAGCCGTAAAAGCCCTCGTAGCTGAGCTTCGGATAGCCGAGCTCGGCGATGGTGGGCAGGTCGGGGGCAGCCTGCGCGCGCTTGGGCGAGCCGATCGCGATGATGCGCATCTTGTCGGCACGGTGGTGGGAGAGGAAGTCGGAGACGCCGCCGCAGCCGGCCGCGGCGTGGCCGGCCGACAGGTCGGCGATCAGCGGGCCCGCGCCCTTGTAGGCGATCGGCTCGAGCGGAATGCCGATCTCGCGGCCCATCAGCACCCCGAAGAAGTGGGTCATGCTGCCCATCGCGGTGGTGCCGAAGTTCTGGCGCTTGGGGTTCTTCTTGAGCCACTCGATGTATTCGGGGAAGGTCTTCACCCCGATGGTGGAGGACACCACGTAGGCCACCGAGACGGTGCCGGTTAGGCCGATCGCGACCAGGTCCTTCTCGACGTCGTAGGGCAGCTGCTTGCGGGTGACCCGCTGCGCGACCGTGGTGGCGCTGGTGCCGTACATCAGCAGCGAGCCGTCGGTCGGGCCGTTCTTGAGCATCTCGGCGGCGAGATTGCCGCTGTTGCCGGGCCGGTTGTCGACGATGATGTTCAGACCCGTCTTTTCCTTGAGTTTCTCGACGATGATGCGCGCCATCACGTCGGTGCCGCCGCCCGCCGGAAAGCCGACCAGGATCCGGACGGTACCGGTGGGCAACGACTGCGCGAACGACGCGGGGCTCGCGGCGGCAGCCATCATGGCGCCGCCTGCGGCCAGGGTTTTTCTCCTGCCGATACTCACGCTCATCACGGGTCTCCTGTGATTTCGATTTGCGGCGCCGCAGCCTCGGCGCGGGGGGCGCACCCTGCGAAACTCGCGGGCGCCGA
>JBEICA010000016.1:0-25551 GCA_040373665.1 Burkholderiales bacterium
CATTCGCGCCATGCTGGGGGACGACCGGCCGTTCGAGCTGGAGTGGGTCAGCGTCTACACCTTCCAGTGCCGGCGGCTGGAGCGCTTCGTCCACGGCCGGGTGATCTTCGCCGGTGACGCGGCGCATCAGGTGTCGCCTTTCGGGGCACGGGGCGCCAACAGCGGCATCCAGGATGCCGACAACCTGGGCTGGAAGCTGGCCCGGGTGCTGGCGGGCACCTCGCCGGCGTCGCTCCTGGACAGCTACGAGCGCGAGCGTACCGAGGCCGCAGACGAGAACATTCTGAATTCGACCCGCGCGACGGACTTCATCACGCCCAAGAGCCGCATGAGCCGGATGTTCCGCGATGCCGTGCTCGATCTGGCGGTGGACCACGAGTTCGCCCGCCGCCTGGTCAACAGCGGCCGCCTGTCCCTGCCGACCACCCACCGCGGCAGCCCGCTGTCCACGCCCGACCGCGAGGCCTTCTCGGGGTCCATGGTGCCGGGCGCGCCCGCGGCCGATGCACCGGTTCGCGAAGGCGGGCGCGAGCGCTGGTGGCTGGACCTGCTGGGTGGAGAGTTCTGTGCCGTGTACTTCGCCGCCGCCGATGCGGCGCAGGCGGCCCGGGATGTCGCCACCCTGCGTGATGTGCTGGGCGGGGTCGGCCGGGTGGTGGCGGTGGGTATGGAGGCGCCGGCCACGGTACGCGACGACGAGGGTCAGCTGCGGCAGCGTTACGACGCCAGCCCCGGTACGGTCTACCTGGTGCGGCCGGACCAGCACGTGGCGGCGCGCTGGCGCCGCTGGTCTGCCGAGGAGGTGGTCGCGGCCCTGCACCGGGCTCAGGGAGTGGAACATGCCGCTTGAGACAGGTGCCCGGCTCGCCCGGCCGGACGAGTTCTATCAGGCGCTCATCGACGCCCATGCCGGGCTTGACGACGATGCCAGTGCCGCGCTGAATGCCCGTCTGGTGCTGCTGCTGGCGAACCAGATCGGTGACCTCGAGACCCTGCGCGAGGCGCTGGCCGTCGCCCGGGGCGTATCCGGCCGCCCGTCGGCCTGATCCCGCCGCGCCGGGTGCAGGCAGGTTGCGGACCACTGCCATGCCCGGCGCGCCCGGTTGCAGGGTGACCCCGGCCTGTGCGTCATCGACGCGCCGGACCTTTGTCGTGAACGTGGTGATCGATCAGACCTTTCCCAGGAGTCACACATGAAACGCTGGATCTCCCACCCCAGGGCGGAGGGCGTGCATTCCCGCCAGGCCCATGCCGACCTGCCCGAGGGCACCTATGAGCGCGAGATGGGCAAGGAAGGATTCTTCGGTCCCAGTTGCCACTTCCACCACGTGCACCGCCCGACCGACTGGTCGAGCTTCGACGGCGAATTGCAGCCCCGTGCGTACGACCTGAACCTCCTGCCCGAGGCCGGTCCCGGCCCGTGGGAGGCTGCCGCCGTGCTGGGCAACGGCGACGTGTCGCTGCGCCTGTGGCGCTGCGACCGTCCGATGGATCATCTGGCGCGCAACTCCGATGGCGACGAGTTGCTGTTCGTGCACGAGGGTGCGGGACATCTGTTCTGCGACTGGGGGCACCTCGAATACCGCGATGGCGACTATCTGGTGCTGCCGCGCGGCGCGATGTGGCGGCTGGCGCCGACCGCGGCGACGACCCTGCTCATGATCGAGGCCACGGAGAGCTCCTACCAGCTGCCTGAGAAGGGCATTCTCGGACCGCATGCCATCTTCGATCCGGCGGTGCTGGACACGCCGCGCCTCGACGAGACCTTCCGCCGACAGCAGGGCGAGGTGGAGACCGTGGTGCGGGTGAAGCGCCGTGGCCGGGTGGCGACCATGCGCTATCCGTTCAATCCGCTCGATGCGATCGGCTGGCACGGCGACCTCACGGCGGTTCGGCTCAACTGGCGCGACATCCGCCCCCTGATGAGCCATCGCTACCACCTGCCGCCATCGGCGCACACCACCTTCGTGGCGCGCAATTTCATCGTCTGCACGTTCTGCCCGCGGCCCATCGAGTCCGACCCCGGCGCGCTGAAGGTGCCGTTCTTCCACAACAACGACGATTACGACGAGATCATCTTCTACCACCGCGGCCAGTTCTTCTCGCGCGACAACATCCACCCGGGCATGATGACCGTGCACCCCTGCGGCTTCACCCACGGCCCGCATCCCAAGGCCTTCGACATCGGGGCCAAGGCGGGCCGCAAGGAGACCGACGAGGTGGCGGTGATGATAGACACCCGTTTCCCGGTGGATGTGGCGACCATGCCCGAGGGCGTGGAGCAGCGCGCGTACGTCGATTCGTGGAAGCGGAAGACGCCGGCATGAGCGTGAGGATGCCGGTGCGCCGGCGCCTGGTCGCCGCCGGGGTCTGCGCCCTGGTGCCGTCCGCAGTGCGCGCGGAAGCGTATCCCTCGCGGCCGGTGCGGCTGATCGTGCCCTATCCGGCTGGAGGCGCGACGGACTTCATCGGCCGCACCCTGGCGGCGGAGCTTGCCCCGCGCCTCGGCCAGCAGGTGGTGGTGGAGAACCGCCCGGGGGCCACCACCATCGTCGCGGCCGAGGTGCTGGTGCGCGCCCCGGCCGACGGTCACACGCTGATGCTGGCCGACACGGCCACCCTGGCCACCAATCCGGCCCTGTATCGCCGGCTGCCCTACGACCCGGCGAAGGACCTGAGCGCCGTCGCCCGGGTGGCGCGCATCCCGCTGCTGTTGGCGGTGCCGGCGGATTCGCCGCTGAGGGACGTTGCGGGTCTCGTGGCCGCGGCGCGGGTGCGTACGCTGAACTTCGGCAGCCCGGGGCTGGGCTCGCCGCATCACCTCACGGCGGAACTGTTCCGCCGTCAGACCGGCGCGCAACTCCAGCACGTCCCCTACAAGGGGGCGGCGCCCGTGGTGCAGGATCTGGTGGGCGGCAGGCTGGAATTTGCCTTCCTGGATCTGCCAACGGTACGTGGCGCGCTGGCCGGACACCGTCTGCGGCTCCTGGGGGTGGCCACCCGGCGCCGGCTGGAGGCGCTGCCGGAAGTGGCCACGCTCGACGAGCAGGGTGTCCGGGGTTTCGACGCCTTCGCCTGGCAGGGGCTGGTGGGTCCGGCGGCGATGGCCATCGACCGCGTGACCACCCTCTACCGGCATGTCGACGCCAGCCTCGGGGGCACGGCCTTGAAGCAGCGCCTCGCCGACGGTGGGGTCGAGATCTTCGGCGCGGCGCCGGGTCAGTTCGCCGGCTTCGTCGCGGCCGAGACCCGACGCTGGGCGCAGGTCATCGGCGAGGCCGGCATTCGCCTGGAGTGAGGCGCCCGGTACTGAGCCCGGGGCCTCAGCGGCGCACGAGTTGCAGGAACTCCTTGCGCAGCTCGGGGTTGTGCAGGAAGGCGCCGCGCATGACGCTGTTGGTCATCTGCGAGTCCTCGTCCTTCACCCCGCGCCACTTCATGCAGAAGTGGTCGGCCTCAAGCACCAGGGCCAGGCCGTCCGGATTGAGCCGGTCCTCGAGCAGGTTGGCGATCTGCATCACCGCCTCTTCCTGGATCTGGGGGCGGGTCATGATCCATTCGGCCAGACGGGCATATTTCGAAAGACCGATGAGGTTGGAATGTTCATTCGGCAGCACCCCCAGCCACAGCTTGCCGATGATGGGCACGAGGTGATGCGAGCAGGCGCTGCGGATGGTGATGGGGCCGACGATCATGAGCTCGTTGACGCGCTCGACGTTCGGGAACTCCGTCACCGGCGGCACCGGCTGGTAGCGGCCGCGATAGACTTCGTGCAGGAACATGCGCGCCACGCGGCGCGCGGTGCCACGGGTGTTGTGGTCTCGGGAGGTGTCGATGACCAGCGACTCGAGAACTCCCTGCATCCGCTCGGTGACCTCGGCCTCGAGCGCCTCGAGTTCCTCGGGGCCGTCGATGAAGTCGGCGATGTTGTCGTTGGCATGGAAGCGCTGGCCTGCGCTTTCGAGGCGCTGGCGGATGCGGGCCGACGCGCTGGCGGGCGCGACGTCCGCAGGGCGCACGTTGATGATCTTTCCGGAAGGGTTCATGGAGGCTCCATCATGATTGTCGACGCAAGATCACGCAGTCGATCTTCCGCCAACGTGCGCATGAGGCTGACAGCATACGCTTGGTTTGGTTCGCCCTGCGGCCTTCCTCGAGCGCACGGGGCGGCTGCCTGATGCTGCGCTTCGACCAGGTCGTCGGCATCGACTATTCCGGTGCGGGACTGCCGGTGGACGGGCTGCCCGGCCTGCAGGTGTTCGCCACCGCCCCGGGGGGGAACCCCCGGGCGGTGGCGCCGCCGGCCGGGGCGCGGCGCTGGTCCCGCCGCGCGCTGGGATACTGGCTGCGCGGCCGCATCGACGCCGGGGCGGTCCTGCTGGTCGGCATCGACCATGGTTTTTCGTTCCCCGACAGCTACCTGCGTCGCTACGGCCTGGATGCGTGGCCCGCCTTTCTCGAGGACTTCTGCCGCCACTGGCCGACCCGGGAGGACGACTGCCCGGTGGAGGCGGTGCGCTCCGGCGAGATCTGGCAACGCAGACCCGACCCGGGCACCCGGCGCGAGGGAGGCAGCGGAGAGTTCCGGCTGTGCGAGCGCTGGACCTCCTCGGCCAAGAGCGTGTTCCAGTTCGACATGCAGGGGTCGGTGGCCAAGTCCACCCACGCCGGCATTCCCTGGCTGCACTGGTTGCGCACACACTGCCAGCCGGCGCCCTGGTGCTGGCCGTTCGACGGCTGGCAGCCGCAGGCCGGGCGCACCGTGCTCGCCGAGGTCTACCCCTCGCTGTTCCGCAACCGCTACCCGCGCGAGGGGCGCAGTGTCGACGAGCAGGATGCCTACGCCACCGCGCGCTGGTTGTCCGACGTGGTGGCCCGCGGCCTGCTGGCTCGATACCTCGAGCCGCCGCTCACTCAGGGGGAGCGTGAGCTCGCGGTGCGCGAGGGGTGGATCCTGGGGGTGGGCTGATCCGGCGCCCGGCCCGGGATGTTGGCGCCGTCCGATGTTCCGGTGCGGCGGCCGGAGCGGACCCGCGGGAGTGGGCATGGGTGCCAATCTTCACGACATGCTGCTATGTTCCAGACGGGAGCCGCGCCGCAGGCGGCGCCGCGGTCCCACCATCGCAACTGGAGGCAAACCCATGATCCGTACCCTGACCACGGCAGCGGCCGTCACCCTCATCGCCTGCGCTCCGGCGCTCGCCCAGGAAAAGAAGACCGTGCTTGGCATCGACACGGCGAAGAAGATCGCGGCCGGCTGCGTCGCCAAGGCAAAGGCGGAAGGCTGGAGGATGAACATCGCCATCGTCGACGACGGCGGCAACCTGAAGTACTTCGAGCGCATGGACGGCTCGTTCCGCGGCAGCATCGAGATCGCCCAGCTCAAGGCCAACACCTCATCGATGTTCCCCTTTCCGAGCAAGATGCTCGGGGAAATCGCGCAGCGGGTGCCGGGCATCGCGCACGTGCCCGGTCTGGTGACCTTCGAGGGCGGCGTGCCCATCAAGACCGCCGGCGGCGAGCACATCGGGGCGATCGGCGTGAGCGGTGCGAGCTCGGAGCAGGATGGCATCTGCGCCCAGGCGGGTCTCGAGGCGGCGAAGGACGATCTGAAGTGAGTCGGTGGCACCGGGCGACGCGCCGGTGCCACAGGTCCTGCGGGCAGGCGGACGTCGTGCGAGCGTCAGCGTGCCCGTGCCCCGCCGGCTGTGTAGGGAAGGGGGGTGAACTGCCGACCCGCCGGTATTGCAGCCTCGATGGCCTGCATCCGGTCCTCGCTCGCCGGGTGGGACGACAGGAACACCGGCAACCCCGACCCCTCGGCCATGAGCTTGCGGAAGAAGGCGGCCATGCCGTGGGGGTCGATGTCGTTGTCGAGCAGACGGCGCACGCCAAGGGCATCGGCCTCGCTTTCCTGGTTGCGCGAGAAGTTCAAGGCGCCCAGGCTCTCGGCCCAGGAGGCTGCGAGTGAGCCGCCGGCATCACCCAGCACCAGCGACAGGACCACCCGCCAGCCTGCGCCGTGCACCAGCCCGCGCAGGCCGTGGCGGCGCTCGACGTGCTGGATTTCATGGGCCAGCACCCCGGCGACCTCCTCGGCACTGCCGGCCTTCTCCAGCAGTCCCGTGTGGAACACGATGAAACCGCCCGGCATGGCGAAGGCATTCACGCTCGGGTCGCGTGCCACGTGAAATTCGTAGGGGTAGTGCGAGCCCCGGGTGAGGCGGGCCCCCAGTTCACGCAGCATCGGCAGCGCGGGGTGATCGTCGACCAGCGCCAGACGCCTGCGCTGCTGGGCGAAGGCATCGCGCCCGAGACTGATCTCCATGTCCACCGGGATGTGCGACACGGCCCAGTCCACCACGGGGCCCGCCAGTGCCAGAAAGCCGGCGAGCAACAGCACCGGGATGCCGACCAGCAGGGCGATCAGTCCGGCGGAGAGGCCACGCGTGGCGAGACCGTCCCGGCGGGAGCCGGGTCTGGCGTCGTGCAGGTGGGGTTGCAGGGCTCGGGCGGCATCGGCGTCGCCGAAGGCCAGGGTCCAGCGGCCCTCGGGGGTGTTCCACTCGAGGAACACCTGGCTGTCGTTGAAGCCGCCACGGCGCCAGTGCAGGGTGCGCCAGCCGGGCACCTGGGGCACAGGGTCGATGCCACTGACCTGCAGGCCAAGAGCGGACACGCAGCAGCGCACATCCACGCCGCTGCCGTCGAGCCCCGGACCGTGAAGCCGCGCCGTGAACTGGCGCCCGGTCTCCAGCGTCACTCGTCGTCGCCGCCGAGCAGGCCACCGAGGGCGGCGCCCCCGAGCATGCCGCCCAGCACAGACCCCTGCTCACGCGAGCCGCCCATCTGCGGCGCCGCGGCGAAGATGCGGCTGGCCAGCCGCGACAATGGCAGGGACTGCAGCCACACCGTGCCGGGCCCGCGCAGCGTGGCGAAGAACAGGCCTTCGCCGCCGAACAGTGCGGTCTTGATCTTGCCGACGTACTCGATGTCGTAGTCGACCGTGGGCTGGAGGCCGACCAGGCAGCCGGTATCGACCCGGAGCAGTTCGCCGGGTGCCAGTTCGCGCTTGAGCAGCGAGCCGCCGGCGTGGACGAAGGCCAGGCCATCGCCCTCGAGCTTCTGCATGATGAAGCCCTCGCCACCGAAGAAACCCACGCCCAGGCGCTTCTGGAAGGCGATGCCGACGGACACGCCGCGCGCGGCACAGAGGAAGGCGTCCTTCTGACAGATAAAGCTGCCGCCGATGCGCGACAGGTCGACCGGGATGATGGTGCCGGGGTAGGGTGCGGCGAAGGCGACCCGGCGCTTGCCGTGGCCCTGGTTGGAGTAGACGGTCATGAACAGCGATTCGCCGGTGAGCAGGCGCTTGCCCGCACCGAGCAGCTTGCCGAACAGCCCCCCCTGCTGGGTGCCGTCCCCGAACACCGTCTCGAGGGCGATGCCGTCCTGCATGTAGAACATGCTGCCAGCCTCGCCGATGGCGGCTTCGCCGGGGTCGAGTTCGACCTCGACGTATTGCATTTCCTGGCCGTGAATCTGGTAGTCGATGACGTCTGCTGCCATGGTGTGTATCCGTGGTGGTGGTATCGAAAAGACAGACATGCTCAGACCCGGAGCGCGGTCCGGTGTTCCGGTCAGGGCCGTCTGCGGTTGTCGAGAAATGCGCTGACCGCCTGCTCGTGTTCCGGCGTGTGGTGGGCCAGGGCCTGGAGTGCCGCAGACATCTCCAGCAGGCTGTCGAGCCGCTGGTGGCGGGCCTCGTTCATGAGGCGCTTCGCCATGCGCAGGGCCGGGCCGGGATTGGCGGCGATGCGCGCCGCCAGGGCGCGGGCTTCGTCCATCAGGGTCTCGCCGGGGACCACGCGAGAGACCAGGCCGATGTCCAGCGCGGTCCGGGCGTCGATGGTCTCGCCGGTGAAGGTGAGTTCGGCGGCGCGGGCGTAACCCACCACGCGCTGCAGCAGCCAGGCGCCGCCGTCGCCGGGAATGATGCCCAGGCGCACGAAGCTCTCGGCGAAGCTGGCGCGTTCCGCGGCGATACGGATGTCGCACATGCAGGCGAGGTCGCAGCCGGCACCGATGGCCGGGCCGTTGACCGCCGCGATGGCCGGCACGTCCAGGCGCTGGAAGGCCAGCGGGATGCGCTGGATGCCGTTGCGGTAACCCTCGCGGATCTGGTGCGGCGAGCCGGCGGCGATGCCGGTGCGGTTCTTCATGTCCTTGACGTTGCCGCCGGCACAGAAGGCGCTGCCGGCGCCGGTGAGGATCAGGCAGCGGGCCGCGGGATCCGCCTGTACCCGGTCCACCGCGGCGGCCACAGCCTCCCATTGGGCCTGGGAACTCAGGGCATTGCGTTCATCGGGGTTGTCGAGCGTCAGGACGACGATGCCGTCCGACTGCTCATAGCGCACGAAATCGTTCAAGCCGGTCTCCTGGGTCGGGAAGGGAGGCGTCCCAGCGTTGTCGGCGCGATGGGACGGGAGGGGTGTGCCGGTGCCGGCATGTCACCCGCCGGCGCGTTTCTTCTGCTCCACGAGTGGCAGGCTGTCGCTCACCGGCATGCGCCGCCGGCCAGCCTCAGGCTCCGCCAGGGGGGCGACCTCTCGCATCGTCGCGAGGCTGCGCAGGGCCAGTTCCTGGTAGGTGGTGGTGCCCTCCGCCTTCCAGGCGATCTCCTGGTCGCTGAGCGGCCGCACGATGCGCGCGGGCACGCCGGCCACCAGGGAGCGGGGCGGGATCTCGAGGCCTGCCTTCACGAAGGCACAGGCGGCGACAATGGAGGATTCGCCGACCACCGCGTTGTCCAGGACCACGGCATTCATGCCCACCAGCGCATTGCGTCCGACGCGGCAGCCGTGCAGGACCGCGCCGTGGCCGATGTGTCCGTCGACCTCCACCACCGTGTCGGTGCCGGGAAAGCCGTGCATCACGCAGGTGTCCTGCACGTTGGCACCCTCCTCGACGATGAGGCGGCCGAAGTCGCCGCGCAGGCTGGCCAGCGGCCCGATGTAGCAGCGCGGGCCGATGATCACGTCGCCGATCAGCACGGCGGTCGGGTGCACGTAGGCGGAGGGGTGGACGACGGGGCGGATGCCGTCGATCTCGTAGCAGCTCATGGCGTTTCGCTCGTTCCGATGGGGTGTGGCAGGTCCGTGGGCACAGGGCCGCGTCGATGGCCGGCAAACAGACCGGCAAGAGTTTACCCGCTCAACCCCCGTGCCGACGCTGCGCGGGGGGGGGCGCCGCCAAGGTGCGGCGGCGTGTCAATCGGCCCAGAGGTCGGACAGCGGAAAAGTCGTCGTGTCGAACGGCGGCTGGCTGACGGCTGCATCGTTTTCCAGGACGGTGAGCAGCAGCCAGCGGCCGTCCTGGTTCTGGAGGACTTCGAGGGTGCGAAGATCCGGGTCCACGAGCCAGCAGTGCCCCACCCCCTCGGCAGCGTATATCGGGAGTTTCTCCGCACGGTCGAGCCTGGCGGTCGAGGGCGAGAGAATCTCGCACACCCAGTCGGGGGCGAGTTCGAACCACGCGGTGTCCGGCAGGCGGGGCAGGCGCGTCCTGCGCCACCCGGCGATGTTGGGTACGAGCACATGCCCGGACAGATGAACCTCGGGCTCGTCCAGGATCCACCACCCGCCCGGGCCGTCGCGTCCACGGTCGTAGGTTCCCTGCAACTGGCTGCCGAGGGCGGAATAGGCGCGCGCATGACGGGGCGCCGGCCGCGGGTGGCTGTGAAGGGATCCGTGGATGATCTCTCCAACCTCGTGCTCGGGTAACGCGCAGAGATCGGCGTAGGACGCGGGCCTGCGAGCGGCGACGCCCATCGATGGTCTCCGGGCCAGACTGACGAGCGGATTCTACTGCCGCCGCGACGCCCCCTGCCCGGGCCGCGGCGCGAGCAGGAGGGCGGACCGGTCCGGCGTGCCGCCGCCTACGCTTCAGACGTGCCAGCGGCGCTGCACCACGCGGAAGCGGTTGGCTACGAAGGCGGCGTCGGTGTAGCTGGCGTTGGCCGCCGGGTTTGCGCCGGTGCCGTGGTAGTCGGAGAAGCCGGCGGACTGGTTGACGAAGACTCCGCTGGTCAGGTTGAGCGACAGGGCGACGCCTGAGCGCAGGCTGGCCTCGGTCATGGCGTCCACCACCTCGGCTCGCGTGGAGTACAGGCCCAGGGTGAGGGCGCCTTTCTCGCGCACCACCCGCTCGGCCAGCGCCACACCGGCTTCGGCGTCGGCCACCTTGACCACGAACGAGATCGGACCGAAGCGCTCCTCCATCCAGGCGTGCTCGTCGGCCGCGTCACACTTGAGCAGCACCGGGGTGCGCACACGGGCGCCGGGGAATTCCGGATTGTCCAGAGCCCTGGAGGCGAGCACCACCTCGCCCCAGGCGGGCGCCTGGTCGATGCGGGCGAGCGTCGCCTCCGACTGGATGGCCCCGAGGATGGCCAGGGCCGTGGCGGGGTCGGACAGGAAGCGGTCGATGGCCGCGCCGAGGTCGGCCGCGACCTGATCGAAGGGGATCCGGCCCTCGGGGGTGTCGACGCCGTCCGCCGGCACCAGGATGGCCTGGGTGGTGGTGCACATCTGCCCGGAATACAAGGACAGGGTGAAGGCCAGATTGCGCAGCAGACCCTTGTAGTTGTCGGTCGATTCGATCATCACCGTGTTGACGCCGGCCATTTCGGCATACAGCTGGGCCTGACGACAATGTTCGGCGAGCCATCGGCCGAAGGCGTTGCCGCCGGTGAAGTCGATGGAGGTCACGGCCGGGTGGGTGGCGAGCTTCTGCACCACCGCCGGGTCCTCGGTCACGGCGAGCGTGACGACGTTCGGGTCGAGCCCGTGCTCGGTCAGCACCTCGCGCAGGATGCGTACGGTAATCGCTGCCGGCAGGATGCCGTTGGGGTGGGGCTTGACGATCACCGGGTTCCCGGTGGACAGGGCGGCGAACAGACCGGGGTAGGTGTTCCAGGTGGGGAAGGTACCGCACCCCACCACCAGGGCGACGCCGCGACCGGTGATCTCGAAGTGTTTTTCCATCACCAGGGGCGGGTTCTTGCCCTGAGGCTTCTCCCAGGTGGCCACGGACGGGATGTCAGCCATCTCGCGCCAGGCGGCGGTGACCGCCTCGAGGGCGCGGTCCTGGGCGTGGGGACCGCCGGCCTGGAAGGCCATCATCCAGCCCTGGCCGCTGGTCAGCATGACCGCGTGCGACATCTCGAAGCTGCGGCGGTTGATGCGCTCCAGTGCCTCCAGGCAGACGCCGACGCGGCCTTCGGGGCCGGCCTGGCGCCAGCCCGCCATCGCCGCGCGCGCTGCCTCGATGAGGGCGTCGGCATCGCACACCGGGTAAGACACGCCGAGGTCGATGCCGTAGGGCGAGCGCTCGGGGGCGATCCACCCGGTGCGTCCCGGCTGGTCGAGCGCGAAGGGTTTGCCCAGCAGGGCGTCGAAGGCCGCCTTCCCGTCGGCCGCCGCGGCTTCGCCGTAGACCTTGGGCGAGGGAATCTCGAGGTAGGGGCTCCAGAAGCCGCGGGTGCGCATCGCTGCGAGGGCCTGGTCCAGGGTGGCGCGGTGTTTTTCGAACAGGGGATGGGTCACGGGGGGCTCCGGGGAGGGGGCGTCACGGCGTGATCGCCGACTTGTGTTCCGACCCTGTCTACCTTAACCTTCGATCGACCGGTCGGTCAATGAATGCGCCGGCCCCCACTTTCCAGGACGACCGTGGACCCCGTCTTCCAGAACATCCGGCTCGAGGTTTCAGACGGCGTGGCGACGCTGACCCTGAACCGCCCCGACAAGCTCAACAGCTTCACCACCGACATGCACGCCGAGGTGCGCGAGGCGCTGGCGCGCATCCGCCAGGACGCCGGGGTGCGCGCCATGGTTCTCGCCGGAGCGGGCCGCGGCTTCTGCGCCGGCCAGGACCTGAGCGATCGCAAGGTGGTTCCCGGCGGCGAGCCGGTTGATCTCGGCGAGTCCATCGAGCGCAACTACAAGCCCCTGGTGCTGGGGCTGCGTGCCCTGCCCAAGCCGGTGATCGCCGCCGTCAACGGCGTCGCCGCCGGCGCCGGGGCCAATCTAGCGCTCGCCTGCGATCTGGTGGTGGCGGCGCGCTCGGCGAGTTTCGTCCAGGCCTTCTGCCGTCTCGGTCTCGTGCCCGATTCCGGTGGCACCTACTTCCTCACCCGCGGTCTGGGTGCTCAGCGGGCCATGGGGCTGGCGCTGTTCGGCGACAAGCTGCCCGCCGAAGAGGCGGAACGCTGGGGGCTGATCTGGCGTTGCGTCGACGACGCCGAACTGATGACCGTGGCCGGTGACATGGCGCGTCGGCTCGCCACAGGTCCGACCCTCGGATTCGCGCGCACCAAGCAGGCCATCCACGCCGCCGAGGTCCGGGGGCTGGAGGCCCAGCTCGATCTGGAGCGTGACTTCCAGCGCGAGCTTGGCTACTCCGAGGACTACCGCGAGGGCGTGGGTGCCTTCATGGAGCGCCGCGCGCCGGCGTTCCGGGGGCGGTGAGCGTGAGCGCCGCCCTTCCGTTCGACGCCGTCGTGGGGGTCATCGGTGCCGGCACCATGGGCGCCGGCATCGCCCACGTGGCGGCCCGCGCCGGCCATCCGGTCTGGCTGTTCGACACCCACGAGCTCGCGCTGCAGCGGGCGCGCAGCACCATCGAGAAAGACCTGAGCTTCCTGGTGTCCAAGGGCCGGCTCGAGCGTCTGGACGCCGAGTCCATCCTGGGACGCGTTCACGTCACCCGCGAACTGTCCGACCTGCGTGGCGCCGGTCTGGTCGTGGAGGCGATTGTCGAGGATCGCGACGCCAAGCGTGCGCTGTTCTCGGCGCTGGAGACCCAGGTGGCGACGGACTGCGTCCTCGCCTCCAACACCTCGTCGATCTCGATCACCGATCTGGCTGTCGGCCTGCAGCATCCGGGGCGGCTGGTCGGGATGCACTTCTTCAACCCGGTGCCGCGCATGGCGCTGGTGGAGGTCATCGACGGCCTCGACACGGCCCCCGAGGTGGCTGACGCTGTTGCCGCGACCGCGAAGTCCTGGGGCAAGACCCCAGTACGCTGCCGCTCGACGCCGGGCTTCATCGTCAACCGGGTGGCGCGCCCGTTCTATGGCGAGGCCATGCGCACCCTGACCGAAGGCGCCACCGACCCCGCCGGTCTGGACGCCATCGTGCGCGAGTGCGGCGGCTTCCCCATGGGGCCGTGCGAACTGATGGACCTCATCGGTCTTGACGTGAACCTCGCGGTCACGGGTTCGACCTTCCAGGCGCTGGGCTGGGACCGCCGCTACGCGCCCTCGCTGATCCAGCAGGAGCTGGTGCGCAGCGGCCGGCACGGGCGCAAGACCGGCCAGGGTTTCCACTGCCACCTGCCCGGCGCGGAGGCGCCGGTAGCGGCGCAGGAGCCGGCCGCGCCGGCGCCGCGCAGCATCGTGGCCCCGGCCGATGCCGGCCTGCTGGAACCACTCATCGAGCGCATGACGTCGGCCGGGCTGAACGTGCGCCGCGTGATGCACATGGAGCCGATGCTGCACATCGGCGCCGCCCGCGTGGCGATCACCGACGGGCGCACCGCGACCCACCGTGGCGCGGTCGGCGGTACCCCCAACGTGGTGCTGCTCGATCTCGCCCACGACTTTGCGCGCACGCCGCGTCTGTGCGTGGCGCGGGCCGACCAGTGCGGCGAACTCGAGTACCGCGAGGTGGTGGGCGCCCTGCAGGGTGCCGGCTGTGCCGTGACCCGTGTCGACGACATCGCCGGGCTGGTGGTGATGCGCACCGTGGCCATGCTGGCCAACGAGGCGGCCGACGTGCTGACCCAGGGCATCGCCAGCGCTGCCGACATCGACACCGCCATGCGGCTGGGCACCAATTACCCGCTCGGGCCGCTGGCCTGGGCCGATCGACTGTCGCCGGGCTTCGTCTCCCAGGTGCTGGACAACCTGCGCAACCACTACGGCGAGGAGCGCTACCGCGTGTCGCCCGGCCTGCAGCGGCGGCGCTGGAGTGGAGGGCTGTTCCATGAGTGAGGCGGCAGGTGCGATGACGCCCCAGGAGGTCGCCGAGCGCGTCGGCCGCGACATGTTCGCGGTCGATCCCGCTTCGCAGGGGCTGGGCATGAAGGTGGAGGCGATGGGGCCGGGGCTGGCGCGCATGAACATGCGGGTGCGCGCCGAGATGCTCAACGGCTTCCAGATCTGTCACGGCGGGTTCATCACCACGCTGGCCGACTCGACCTTTGCGTTCGCCTGCAACAGCTACAACGAGCTCACCGTGGCGGCGGGCATCGTGGTGGACTTCCTCTCCCCGGCGCGGCTCGACGACGTGCTCACGGCGGAGGCCCGCGAGGTGTCGCGCGCCGGCCGTACCGGCGTCTACGACGTGAGCGTGCGCAATCAGCGTGGCGAACTGGTGGCGGTGCTGCGCGGTCGTTCCCACAGCATTCGCGACCGCAGCACGGTCCCCCTCTGATCAGGAGACGGCGCATGGCGTACCGACCCGACCCCGCGGCACTCGAGCCGATCGAGCGCGCCAGCCAGGACGAGCTCAGGGCGCTGCAGCTCGGCCGCCTGCGCTGGAGCCTGCAGCATGCCTACGACAACGTGCCGCACACCCGTGCCCGTTTCGAGGCAGCCGGGGTGCACCCTTCCGACCTGCGCACGCTGGCGGATCTGGCGCGCTTCCCCTTCACCACCAAGGACGATCTGCGCCGGAACTACCCCTTCGGCATGTTCGCGGTGCCTCGGGAAAAGGTGGTGCGCGTCCACGCCTCCAGCGGCACCACGGGCAAACCGACCGTGGTGGGCTACACCCGGGCCGACATCGACACCTGGGCCGATCTGGTCGCACGTTCCATCCGCGCGGCGGGTGGCCGGCCAGGCGACATCGTGCACGTTGGTTACGGCTATGGCCTGTTCACCGGCGGCCTGGGTGCGCACTACGGCGCCGAGCGCCTGGGCTGCACGGTGGTGCCAGTGTCCGGCGGCCAGACCGAGAAGCAGGTGCAGCTGATCACCGACTTCCGGCCCGACATCATCATGTGCACGCCGTCCTACATGCTGACCCTGGTCGACGAGATGGCGCGCCAGGGGCTGGACCCGGCAGCCTGCTCGCTGCGGGTGGGAATTTTCGGTGCGGAGCCCTGGACCCAGGCGATGCGCGAGGCGATCGAGCGGCGCGCCGGGCTCGATGCGGTCGACATCTACGGCCTGTCCGAGGTGATGGGGCCGGGGGTGGCCAACGAATGCCTCGAGACCAAGGACGGACCGGTCATCTGGGAGGATCATTTCTACCCCGAGATCATCGATCCGGTGACCGGGGAGGTGCTGCCCGACGGCAGCCAGGGCGAGCTGGTGTTCACCACGCTCACCAAGGAGGCGTTGCCGGTGATCCGCTATCGCACGCGCGACCTCACGCGGCTGCTGCCGCCAACGGCCCGGTCGATGCGGCGGATGGATCGCATCACCGGCCGTTCCGACGACATGATGATCATCCGCGGCGTGAACGTCTTCCCGTCCCAGATCGAGGAGCTGATCGGCTGCGTGCCGCAACTCGCACCGCACTACCAGTTGTTCCTCGACAAGGAAGGCCACCTGGACACCCTGACGGTGCGGGTCGAACTCGATCCCGGCGCAGGGGACGGCGAGACGCAGCGGGCGTCGGCGGCCGGGGAACTGCAGCACCACATCAAGAGCCGGGTCGGCGTCTCCACCACGGTGGAGGTGACCGCGCCCTTCAGCATCGAGCGGGTCGTGGTCGGCAAGGCCCGCCGCGTCTTCGACCGTCGTCCCAAGGAGTGAGGACCACGCCATGTACACCCAGGCGATAGACCTGCCCGGCCCGAAGCCGGACCCCGCCGAGCGCACCGCGCCGGCAGCCGAGAATCCCGAATACCGCGCCGGCTTCGAGGCCAAGCTCGACCGCGGCGAATTCATCGAGGCCAAGGACTGGATGCCGGAGGCCTACCGCCGCACCCTGGTGCGACAGATCTCCCAGCACGCCCACTCCGAGGTCGTGGGGATGCTGCCGGAGGGCAACTGGATCACGCGCGCGCCGACGCTCAAGCGCAAGTCCATCCTGCTGGCCAAGGTGCAGGACGAGGGCGGGCACGGCCTGTATCTCTACGCCGCCGCCGAGACCCTGGGCGTTTCACGCGACGATCTGGTCGAGGCGCTGCTGTCGGGACGCGCGAAATATTCTTCAATATTCAATTATCCGACGCTCAACTGGGCCGACATCGGCGTGATCGGCTGGCTGGTGGACGGCGCCGCCATCATGAACCAGATCCCGTTGTGCCGCTGCTCCTACGGCCCCTATGCGCGCGCCATGATCCGCATCTGCAAGGAGGAGAGCTTCCATCAGCGCCAGGGCTACGACCTGCTGCTCACCATGATGCGCGGCACCGAGGCGCAGCGGGAGATGGTGCAGGACGCGGTGAACCGCTGGTGGTGGCCGTCGCTGATGATGTTCGGCCCGCACGACAGCGAGTCGCAGCACACCGGGCAGAACATGCGCTGGGGCATCAAGCGCATCTCGAACGACGATCTGCGGCAGAAGTTCGTCGATGCCACCGTGCCCCAGGCGGAGGTGCTCGGGGTGTCCCTGCCGGACCCGGAACTGCGCTGGAACGAGTCGCGGGGTCACTACGATTTCGGGCCCATCGACTGGGCGGAGTTCTGGAACGTGGTCAACGGCCACGGCCAGTGCAACCGCGAGCGCCTCGCAGCGCGGGTGACGGCCTGGGAGGAGGGCGCCTGGGTGCGCGAGGCCGCGCTGGAGCATGCGCGCAAGCGTGCGGCGCGTCAGGCAGCCTGAGTTCACATCGGCAAGGTGTGCCGCGCGATGCGGCCACCGCAGGGAGGAAGGACATGGACAGGAAGGAATGGCCGTTGTGGGAGGTGTTCGTGCGCAGCCGCAACGGGCTGGACCACAAGCACTGCGGCAGCGTGCACGCGCCGGACGCGGCGCTGGCGCTGCAGGCGGCGCGTGACGTCTACACGCGGCGCATGGAGGGCGTGAGCCTGTGGGTGGTGCGGGCCGACCACATCGTGGCCTCGGACCCGGAGGCGCGGCCCGAGATGTTCGACCCCGCCGCCGACAAGATCTACCGCCATCCGACCTTCTATCAGTTGCCCGCGGAAGTCGACCACATGTGAGCCGCCGGGGCCCGGCCCCGGTCGCGCGAAGAGAACCCTGCATTCATGCACAACCACGTCGAATACCTGCTGCGCCTCGCCGACACGCCCCTGATCCTGGGCCAGCGCCTGTCCGAACTGTGTGGCCACGGACCGGTGCTGGAGGAGGACATCGCCATCACCAACATCGCGCTGGACCTGATCGGTCAGGCGCGTCTGCTGCTCACGCACGCCGGCCGCCTCGAGGGCGCCGGGCGGGACGAGGACCGGCTCGCCTTCCTGCGCACCGAGGGGCAGTTCCGCAATGCCACGCTGGTCGAATTGCCGAACGGCGACTTCGGTCAGGTGACGTTGCGCAACCTGCTCGTCAGCGTCTACCAGGAACACCTGTACGAGGCACTGCAGGCCTCCGCCGATCCGGAACTGGCCGCCATCGCCGCGAAGAGCCTGAAGGAGACCCGCTACCACACGCGGCATGCGGGCGACTGGGTGGTGCGGTTGGGAGACGGCACCGCGGAGTCCCACGGCCGCATGCAGGCGGCGCTCGGAATGCTCTGGCCCTACACGCGGGAACTGTTCGCCGGAGATCCGGTGGATGCCGCGGCGGTGGCGGACGGTATCGGCGTGGCGCCCGGGGCGCTCGAGGCCCGCTGGCGGCGTGAGGTCGCGGCGATTCTGGAGGAGGCGACGCTGTGCATCCCCGAGGACACGCCCTTCCTGAGCCTGGGGCGGCGCGGCCGGCACAGCGAGCACCTTGGCCATCTGCTGGCGGAGATGCAGGTCCTGCAGCGCACCCATCCGGACGCGACCTGGTGAGCACGGCCACCATCAGCGCGGAGCGCGCGTGGGACGTTCTGGCCGGCGTCATGGACCCCGAGGTGCCCGTGCTGTCGGTGTGCGACCTCGGAATCGTGCGCGCGGTCGAGGCGGATGGGGAAGAACTGCGGGTGGTGGTCACGCCGACCTACTCGGGCTGCCCGGCCACCGAGGTGATCGAGGCCTCGATCCGCGAGGCGCTGCTCGCCGCAGGGGCGCCACGGGTACGTGTCGAGACACGGCTCGCGCCGGCCTGGACCACCGACTGGATCGGACCCGAAGCGCAGGAGAAGCTTCGCCTCCACGGCATCGCGCCGCCAGGCCGCTGCGCGCCGGCCGGGCAGGCGGTGATCCATTTCCACCCGGCCTGCCCGCGCTGTCGCTCGCGGCGCACCGAGCGCCTGTCCGAATTCGGCGCCACCGCGTGCAAGGCGCTGCACCGCTGTCTCGACTGCCGCGAGCCGTTCGAGGCGATGAAGGCGATCTGACGCCCATGCCCGCCCTCACCGCCGTCCGCCCGTGTGCGGTGAATCCCGCCCGCGGCATGGCCTGTTCGACATCGGTGTTCCCGGGCATCGCGGCCGACCGCGACACGGCGCCGGCCTCGGCACCGATGCAGGTACCCCACTGACCGGCTGCTCCCGCCGCTTTTCCCGCCGACATGACGCCCCGATTCCATACGCTGACCGTTTCCGATGTACGCCGCGAGTGCGGCGATGCCTTCAGCCTCGCTTTCCAGGTGCCACCGGAACTGGCCGCCGACTATGCCTTCCTGCCCGGCCAGCACATCGGCCTGCGCGCCGATGTCGACGGCGAGTCGCTGCGGCGCAGCTACTCGCTGTGCTCGAAGCCCGGTTCGGGCGAGTTGCGCGTCGGCATCCGCGAGGTGCCGGGCGGGCGGTTCTCGAACTGGGCGTCGCGCAATCTGAAGGTCGGCGACCGGATCGACGTGATGACGCCCGACGGCCGCTTCTGTCCCGCGCTGGATCCTGCGCGCCGGAAACACTACGTTGCCTTCGCCGCCGGCAGCGGCATCACGCCCGTGCTGTCCATCGCCGGCGCGGTGCTGGCTGCGCAGCCGCAGAGCCGGGTCACGGTGGTCTATGGCAACCGACAACTGTCGAGCGCCATGTTCCTGGAGGAACTCGGGGCGTTGAAGGACGCCTACCTCGGGCGTTTCGTGCTGTACAACGTGTTCAGCCGCGAGCCCCAGGACGTGCCGTTGTTCGAGGGCAGGCTGGACGGTGCGAGGGCACGCGAGTTCTCGGCCACGATCCTGCCGGTCGAGACCATCGACGAGGCCTTCGTGTGCGGGCCCGGGGCCATGATCGACGAGGTCGAGGCGGCCCTGATCGATCTCGGAATGCCGCCCGACCGGGTCCACGTGGAGCGCTTCGGCGTCCCATCCGATGCCGGTGCGCATCGCCTCGAGGCGGGGGACGCGCCTCAGTCGAACATCCTGGTGGAACTCGACGGCGCCCGACGGCAGGTCGAGTTCCGCGCCGGTGACGCTTCCATCCTCGAGGCCGCCCTGCGCGCCGGACTGGATCTGCCCTATTCCTGCAAGGGCGGCATGTGCTGCACCTGTCGCGCCCGGGTGACGCGCGGGGAGGTGCGCATGGACAAGAACTACAGCCTCGATGCGGCCGACGTGGCCGCCGGCTTCGTGCTCACCTGCCAGGCGCACCCGCTGACGGAACGCGTCGAGGTGAGCTTCGACGCGAGGTAGCCGGGGTCGTGGCCCGCTCCAGGGGTCCTGCATTCGAGCAGCAGCGCGCCCTCATCCGCGAGGCGGCAGCCGTGCTTTTCGCCGAGCATGGCTTTCCGGCGGCGTCGATGGCACGGCTGGCCGAGGCCACGGGCGTCTCCAAGCCGCTGCTCTATCACTACTACCGCGACAAATCCGATCTCCTGTTCGACATAGCCGACAGCTACATCGAGCGACTGCTCGGGATCGTGGCGGCGGTGGAGAGCGAGGGCCTGGCGCCGGAGCCGCATCTGCGCACCCTCATCGCCCGCTTCATGGAGGAGTACGAGCACTCCCAGGCACGCCACCGGGTGCTGGTCCAGGACGTGAAGTTCCTCGACGAGGCTGCGCGGTCCACGGTGCTGGCGAAACAGCGCGCCGTGGTGGAGGCCTTCGCCATGGCCATCGCCCGCAATCGGCCGCGCTGGCCGGACGCCGGGCACCGGGTGCCCCTGGCGATGATCCTGTTCGGCATGATCAACTGGACCTTCACCTGGCTGCGCGCCGACGGCCCGCTGGCCTACGCCGACATGGCGGAACTGGTGGCTGACGTCTTCCTGCGCGGGGCCGCGCCTCCGGGGAACCCGTCCTGAGGCACAATCGGCGCTGGTGTCGAAACACCGCCGGCTTCAACCCCACCCGGAGATCGTTCCAGCGTGCTGCCCGTGCCCACCGTCCGTGACGCGACCCTCGACCTGCTGCGTTCGGCCGGCATGACGACGGTGTTCGGCAACCCCGGCTCCACCGAGCTGAAGTTCTTCCGCGACTGGCCGGCCGATTTCCGCTATGTCCTCGCGCTGCAGGAGTCCTGCGTGGTGGCGATGGCCGACGGTTTTGCGCAGGCCTCCGGGTGCGCCGCGTTCGTCAATCTGCACTCGGCCGCCGGGGTGGGGCACGCGCTGGGCAGCATCTTCACGGCATACCGCAACCACACGCCGCTGGTGATCACCGCGGGGCAGCAGACCCGCGCCATGTTCCCCACCGATCCCTACCTGTACGCGGCCGACGCCGCCGCCTTTCCTCGTCCCTACGTCAAGTGGAGCGTGGAGCCGGCCCGGGCCGCGGACGTGCCCGCGGCCATCCAGCGCGCCTGGCACGTCGCGATGCAGGCGCCGCGCGGCCCGGTGTTCGTGTCGGTACCGGAGGACGACTGGGACGCGGCGGCCGAGCCGGCGCCGTTCCGGCCCGTGGCGGACCCCCCTGAACCGCCGGCTGCCGCTCTCGATGCTCTGGCCGAGGCCTTGCGAACCGCGGCCAGGCCCTGCCTGGTGATCGGCGCAGGGGCCGATCAGGACGGTGCCTGGGACGAGGCCGTCGCCGTGGCCGAGCGACTCGGGGCCGTGGTGTGGGCCAGCCCGATGGTCGGCAGAGTGGGGTTCCCCGAGGATCACGTCCTGTATGCCGGCCACCTGCCGCCGCTGCGCCAGGCGCTCGCGGACCGCCTTGCGCCGCACGATCTGGTGCTGGTGCTCGGGGCGCCGGTGTTCACCTACCACGTGCACACCGGCGGCGAGTTCCTGAAGCCGGGCGTCCGTCTGTTCCTGATCACCGACGATCCTGACGAGGCCGCCCGCGCCGCCGTGGGCACCGCGATCACCGGCAGTCCCCGGGCCGGGCTGCGCGGCCTGCTGGCGCGGCTCGGGTCCGGGGTGCCGAGGTCGCAGCGGGGCAGGGTGGCGGCCGCGCCGCCGCCGATGTCCGGCCGGCCGACTGGCGCGCAGGTCATGGCGGCCATCGACCGCCTGCTGCCGGCCGGAGGCGTGGTGGTGGAGGAGGCCCCCACACATCGCAACGACCTTTGGGAGCACCTGCGCATCCGGCGCCCGGGTGGTTTCTTCGCAGGGGCCAGTGGCGGGCTCGGCTGGGCGCTGGCCGCAGCCCCCGGTGTCGCTCTGGCCCGGCCGGGGCAGGCCGTGGCCTGCGTGGTCGGGGACGGGTCGGCGCTGTTCGGCATCCAGGCGCTGTGGACGGCGGCGCAGTGGCAGTTGCCGGTCACCTTCATCATCCTGAATAACGGCGGCTATGGCGCGCTGAAGAGCTTCGGGCGCATGCTCGTCATCGCCGCCGCACCTGGCCACGATCTCGACGGGCTCGATTTCGCGGCGCTCGCCACCGGCTTCGGCTGCCCCGCCAGACGGGTCACGGATGCCGCCCATCTCGAGTCCACGCTGGACGCCGCCTTCGCCAGCCACGCGACCAGCCTGGTGGAGGTGGTGATGGGCGATGGCGGGCCGGAGCTCTACTGACATGGCAGCGCGCGCCGCCCTGTCGCCGGGGGTCTGCAGATGAACGCCTCCATGCTGCTCGCCGACCTGCAGTCCTTCCTCGAGCGCCGCGGCGTGGCGCTGGACGCGCTCAGCGCCGAGGCGGCACTGCTCGCCATGGCGGACTGGTACCGCTTCACGCGGACGGGGGATGCCGGCGCCGACGACGTGCTGGTGTTCCGGCACGCCGGGTGGTCGGAGGGGTGCGCCACCGGTTTCAAGCTCAGCGTGCTGCGTCGCGTCACGGCCCGTGTGCCCGGCCAGCCCGAGACCGACTGGCTTGCCGGCATCACCATCCTGCATGACCCCGCGCGCTTCGCCGACCTCGGGAGCTTTTCCACCGACTCGGGGCAGTGGCCTGGGCTGGAGGCGTTCGTGCGTGCTGTCCAGACTTCCGCCGCCTACCGGCGTTCGATGGCCGGGACGTCCATGGGCGTGGTGCTCGAAGGGGGCGGTCTGCGCTGAGCGGCGGCTCCGGGGTCCGCAGGTCCCGCCGATCTGCGATGTGGGTCACGAGGAGGCGTCCCGGCGCGCAGCCTCACACAACAGGTGAATCTGATGAATGAACCGATATCCACGCCCGGCCGCGGGCGCGCCGCTTCACACTGGCCGCTGTTGCTTGCGGCCGCCGCGATCCTGATGCTGACCATGGGAACGCGGCAGTCGCTGGGCCTGTTTCTGTCGCCCCTGAACACCGCCACGGGCCTTGGCGTGGTGAGCATCAGTTTCGCCATGGCCGTGGGGCAGTTTGTCTGGGGGGCGTCGCAGCCGCTGTTCGGTGCGCTCGCCGACCGCCACGGCTCGGCCCGGGTGGTGGTGGGCGGCGGCATCCTGCTCGCGGCCGGCATGGCGCTTACCCCTTTCGTGAGCAGCGAGTGGGGCCTGATGGCGAGTCTGGGCTTCCTCGCCGCCGCGGGCGCCGGGGCGGGGAGCTTCTCCATCCTCATCGGCGCCACGGCGCGGCGGCTCCCGCCGGAACGGCGCTCTTTCGCCTCCGGTTTCATCAACGCCGGCGGCAGCATGGGGCAGTTCGTGTTCGCACCTCTCAGTCAGGCCCTGATCGGCGCCTTCGGCTGGGTCACGGCGATGCTGGCGCTGGCGGGCTCTGCCCTGGCGACCTTGCCGCTGGCGCGTCTCATCGGCCATACCCCCCACCCTGCGACCCAGGGCGCGGCACCGGAAGCCTCCGGTGCGCTGGGCGCGCAACTGCGCGTGGCGATGCGGGAGCCGAGCTACTGGTGCCTGCATGCCGGCTTCTTCACGTGTGGCTTCCACGTCGCCTTCCTGATCACCCATCTTCCGGGCGAGGTCCAGTTGTGCGGCCTGCCGGCCGGGGTGGCGGCCACGTCCATCGCGATCATCGGTGCGGCCAACATCGCGGGCAGCCTGTCGGCGGGGGCACTGGGCTCCGCCTTCCGCATGAAGTATCTGCTGTTCTGGACCTACGCGGCGCGCGCCGTCGCCATCCTCGCCTACCTGGCGGCACCCAAGACCGCGGCGACGTTCTACGTCTTCGCCGCCGTCATGGGCTTCACGTGGCTGTCCACCGTTCCCTCGACGGCCGGGCTGGTGGGCAAGCTGTTCGGTACGCGATATCTCGCGACCCTGTTTGGCCTGACCCTCTTCTCCCACCAGGTGGGCGGCTTCTTCGGGGCCTGGCTGGGCGGGCTCGCCGTGGCAGGTACCGGCAACTACCAGTGGATGTGGATTGCGGACATCGTGCTGGCCCTGGCCGCCGCCCTCGTGAACCTGCCGATCCGCGAGGCGCCCGTGGCGCGCAGGCTCGCTGCGGCCTGAGCCGGCGCGGTCTCCTCAACGTTGCTTGGGTCGGGGGTCCAGGTCGGCGCGGTCGGGCCTTGCCGGGTCGTGGAAAAAATACATGTACACCTCGTCCTTCGGCACCGCGTCGGCCGCAGGCCGGTAGCGGGGCGAGCTCAGCATCCGGCGCACGGCTTCCACGTACTGTTCCGGGACGGCAACCTCCGGAGCATCGGCGTTGCCTCTGCGCGGATCGACGACCTTGAGCAATCTCAGCTGTCCGACATCTCCCGTGGGGGCGAACACGACACCGAAGACCACGGCATAGAAGCGCGGGGTCTTCGGGGCCGTCGTATCGGCCCGGGCGCCCGGCGCAATCGTTCCAAGGGTGAGCAACAGCACGAGCAGCAGGCGAAGCATCGGGATCTCCGTTGTCGGGGGTGCAAGCGGTCGGGACCGGCCGCCGGGATGCAAGAATGCCTCAGCGCTGGGGCAGCGTCACGGGTTCCAGGCCGAGGGCGCGCAGCTTTGCCGATACCGACTGGGCCTCCGCGGCCGTCGCGAAGGGGCCGACACGCACCCGCGTTTCGGTTTGGGCGTCGATGCCGGCCTTGCGCAGCCGGTCGCGCAACGCCTCCGCGTTGGCGGGAGAGGCGAACACGCCGACCTGCACGACGTAGGCCGAGGGCGGGCTGGCTGCCGTACCGGTCTGTATCGCTGGGGCCCAGCGTTCCTCCGCGGGCGCCACGGTGGCGCGCGTGTCCCGAGGCATGGTCGGGGAGGGGGGGGTCGCCGGCCTGCCGGCGACGGGTGGAGTGCCGGCCGCCGTCCGTGGACGGCCGATGCCGGCGCCCTCCTCGCGCGAGGGGGCGGCCTCCGGGTCATGCTGCGCCCGTTCGGCGGGCAGCGGGCCCGGTACCGGGGCGTTGTCGACCTCCGGCGGAGGCGGGGGCTCCGGCTCGGCAGCCGGAGGTTCTTCGGCGGGAGGGGGCGGCGGCGTGGGCTGCGCCGGCACATCCGCACGGGTCGGCGGGGTGGGCGGCGGTGGGGTGTCGGCCTTGCGCCGCTGTTGCGCCAGATGGTCGAGGACCGCAAGCCCGCCGACGGCGATGGCCAGCAGCACCAGTGCGGCGACGAGGCGCCGTATGGCGCGGCGTTTCACCTCGTCCTTCGACAGGTCCTGAGCAGGCTCGGCAGCCATGGGTGTGAACGGGAGTCTCGTGAGCTTGACGGATGCTAACACCATCCCTGCAACGGGGTGATCGGCGCACGGTCGGGCGCCCGCGGGGTGGGGCTGCGCGGTCGCGGCGGGCCGGGCGGATCACGGTTGTCACCGGCGACGCCCGGCAACCGCACTTCCCACGCCGAGAGGGTCGTGCTATCCTTATGAATTATTTGTAAATTCAACCCGTACTGGAGATTTGCATGGCTGTCGAGCGCACGCTTTCCATCATCAAACCCGATGCCGTCGCCAAGAACGTCATCGGTCAGATCTACTCCCGTTTCGAGAACGCCGGTCTGAAGATCGTGGCGGCCCGGATGATGCACCTGTCCCGCGCCCAGGCCGAGGGCTTCTATGCAGTGCACCGCGCGCGTCCGTTCTTCAATGACCTTGTGAGCTTCATGATTTCCGGCCCGGTCATGATCCAGGTGCTGGAAGGTGAGGGGGCCATCGGACGCAATCGCGAGCTGATGGGTGCCACCGACCCGAAGAAGGCGGAGCCGGGCACCATCCGCGCCGATTTCGCTGATTCCATCGACGCCAACGCCGTGCACGGCTCCGACGCGCCCGAAACGGCTGCTCAGGA
>JBEICA010000366.1:0-2896 GCA_040373665.1 Burkholderiales bacterium
CGGGTAGTTCGGGGCCAGCGCCACGGCGAGATGCCCGAGCACACAGGCCGCCATGCCGGCGGCGAAGACCCGCCGGTGGCCGATGCGATCGCCAAGGTGGCCGAAAACCAGCGCCAGGCTGGTCTGGGCCAGCACGAAGGCGATGACCACCCACTGGATGTCGCGCATCGCCAGCCCGAAGGCGGCGGTGATCACCGGGAAGGCGGTGTTGACGGTGGTGTCCAGCGGCGCGACCAGCGAGCCGAGGCAGACCACCGCGATCGCGAGCCGCACGCGCGGGGCTAGGGTCATGCGCCATTATCCGCCCGCCGGGTAGGCGCCCGGCACCCGGCCAAGCCCGGGCGGGACCGGCCGGCGGATCGAGATCGGGGGATTTGATCCGCCTTCTGCCCGGATCGGACCGCTCGCGCCGGGCCTAGACTCGACGGGTCGATGCCACTCGCGCGCCCGCCGGCGGCCCGCAGCCCCGCAAGGCGCGCCTTCCCCCGTCATGACTCCGCAATCCAGTGTCTTCGTGGCCGGCCACCGCGGCATGGTGGGCTCGGCTCTGGTCCGACAGTTGCAGGCCCGCGGCTACGGCCGCCTGCTGACGAGAACGCGCGCCGAACTCGATCTGCTCGATCAGGCTGCGGTGTTCGCGTTCCTCGAGCGCGAGCGCCCCGACATGATCTTCATCGCCGCGGCGCGCGTCGGTGGCATCCAGGCCAACAACACGCTGCGCGCCGACTTCCTCTACGAGAACCTGCAGATCTCGGCCAACCTCATCCAGGGCGCGCACCGGGCCGGCATCCAGCGGCTGATGTACTTCGCCTCCAACTGCATCTATCCGCGGGCCTGCCCGCAGCCGATGGCCGAGGAGATGCTGCTCACCGGCCCGCTGGAGCCCACGAACGAGCCCTACGCGATCGCCAAGATCGCCGGCCTGAAGCTGTGCGAGAGCTTCCAGCGCCAGCACGGACGCGCCTACGTCAGCGTCATACCTGCGAGCCTGTACGGGCCCAACGACAACTACGACCCGGCCAACAGCCATGTGCTGCCGGCGCTGCTGCGGCGCGCCCACGAGGCCCGCGAGCGCAGCGACCCCGAACTGGTGGTGTGGGGCAGCGGCACGCCGCGCCGCGAATTCCTCTATGTGGACGATCTGGCCCGGGCCTGCGTGATGCTGGCCGAGCAGGGCTACGACGCAGCGCCGATCAACATCGGCTCGGGCGCGGATCTTTCGATCAGGGAACTCGCCGAAGCGGTGGTGGGCACCGTCGGCTATCGGGGCCGACTGGTCTTCGACGCGAGCAAGCCGGACGGCATACCGCGCAAGCTGCTGGATTCGTCGCGGATGCTGGCCACCGGGTGGCGGCCGAGCACAGGGTTGGCAGAGGGGTTGGCGCTGGCCTGTCGCGCTGGCGGCTTCACGTCCGGGCGCGCAACCAGGGAAAGAGGTATCCCCGGCCTCGACGCAGAAAGCCTGCGGTAACGACGCCCGGTTCTCCCGCTCGGGCAGTTCCCCGAGTGCATGCCGCGCGACGCTAGTCCTCCCCCTTGACGACATAGGCACCGGGGCAGTGGGCCCAGTCGAATCGCTTGAGCTTGATCTTCTTTTCCATGAAGTACTCGTCGGCCGCGGCGCTCTCCCCTTCCCAGGGACGGACACCGTAATCGTCGAACACGACCACGCCGCCGGTCACGATGCGCGGCCAGAGCGCCTCTAGGGCGGTGCGAGTGGGACGGTACAGATCGCAGTCGATGTGCAGAAGGCTGATGCGCAAGCCGGGCTGCTCCTGGATGAAGCGCGGCACACTCTCCTCGATGTTACCGTCGACCAGCAGGATCCGCGGCTTGTAGGGGATGAAGCGGTCGCGGTCGTAGATCCCGATCGCCTCCTCGAGGATCTCCTTGAACTCCCCGCCGTTGTAGCCGCCGATGACCTTGTTGACCCGCAGATCCTCGGCCCCGTCCTGCGGGGCGAACTCGGTGAAGCCCTTCCAGTTGTCGAACCCGATCACCTGCTTGGCGCGGTCGCCGACGTTGCGGACTTCGAGAAAGTTGGCCCAGCTCATGAGCGAGGCACCACGATAGACCCCGAGTTCGACGATGTCGCCAGGCAAGTCGATGGTGCGGCGGAACAGTTCGTAGTGCGCGATGAAACGCTTGAGGAACACCCGGCGGGTGTAGATCTGGAAGTTGCGGCAGATCTCGCGCTTGGTCACGCCGTGGCGCTCGAAGTGCTCCTCGAGCTGGCCTTCGATGTCGTCGTCGGCCTTGAAATTGGCGCGGCCGTCGTAGGCGCGCTGGTCCTTGTCGCGCACGGATTCGAGTTCGTTCATGGCTCACTCCTGCTCCGGATGAGTTGTCTGGACTGCGTCAGAACATCCGGACCACACGCTTGGCGTCGAGGTCGTAGTACTGGCGCGTGGTGGCGGTGTCGCTGCCAAACCAGCGGCTGTCGATGCTGCAACGCACCCGGTCGGAGGTATTGGCGTGGGAGTAGTGCACGAGGTTAGGACCGAAGATCAGCACATCACCCGGCAGCATCTCGATGTGGCGTTCGATGCAGCGTTCCTTGAGCCGCTCCCGGGGCAATCGCTTGCCCCAGAGCACTCCGTCCTCATGCGGAAGCGGTCCGAAGCGGTGGGAGCCCTCGAGGATGTTGACGCCGCCGCACGCCTCGGTGATCGGACACATCGGGATCCACACCGTGGCGAAGTTGGTGATGTGCGGGAAATAAGGCCCGTCCTGATGCAACGGCACCTCGGCCTGAGACATCGCCGGCACCTTGAAGCGGATCATCGGCGGATAGTTCAGACGCAGGGAGGCTGTGCCAAGCAGGGTGCGAAGCAGGGCGACCAGGCCCTGCTCCTCGGTCAGACGGACGAAGTCGCCGAGCAGGCGCACCGCGAGC
>JBEICA010000144.1:0-8888 GCA_040373665.1 Burkholderiales bacterium
CGGGGCCGGCTTGGCACTTTCCTGGGCATCCCCGGCGCATCCCCAGACGTCCGGGAGCGAAGTGGTCGCGCCAACCGTGCGGGTCACGGCGCCACGCGTCGTCTCGCCCATCCCCGGCGTCACGCTCCAGCGCGAGCAACTCACCACAAATGTCCAGAGCGCGACCGCCAAGGACCTGGAAAACGCCAAGTCGACCAGCATCACCGACTTCATGAACAACACCATGCAGTCGGTGAACGTCAACGATTACCAGGGCAACCCCTTTCAGCAGGACCTCGTGTTCCGCGGCTTCTCTGCGTCCCCCCTGATCGGCACGCCCCAGGGGCTGTCGGTCTATGTCGATGGCGTGCGCGTCAATGAGCCCTTTGGAGAAGTCGTCAACTGGGACCTCATCCCCGTGAACGCCATCGAGCGCATGGATCTCATGCCTGGGTCTGACCCCTTGTTCGGCCTGAACACCCTGGGCGGGGCGCTCGCCATCACCACCAGGAGCGGCTTCACGCACCGCAAGGTCGAGGGAACCGTCCTCGGCGGCAGTTGGGGGCGGCGTCATGCCAAGATGGCAGCGGGGGGCAACAACGGTACCGTTGGCGGTTTCCTGTCCCTTAACGTGTTCGACGAGTCCGGCTGGCGGCGGAACTCCCCGTCCTCCGTGCGACAGGCCTTCGGTCGGGTCGATGTGCAGGGCGAGCGCGCCTCGGCAACGGTGACCGGCCTGCACGCCAGCAATTCGCTGACCGGCAACGGGCTCGTGCCGTATGACCAGTATTTGCGGGATCCCACGGCGATCTTCACCGCCCCCGACGAAACCTCCAACAAAGTCAACCACGTGACGGCCAGCGCGCGCCTCGACTTCACCGAGACGCTGAACATGGGGGCCCAGACCTACTTCCGGAAGTTCGACCAGAATGCGCGCGGTGGCGACATCTGGGACGATTTCCGTGCCGCCGCCTCCAGGCTGCGCCCGGATTGCGGTAACCCGTCTTTTCCGACCATGACTGCCGACGGCGCCATCGGGGTCGACCTGCAGGGCTGTCCCAACCTGCTTCCCAACGGGATGTTCAATACCGGCCGCGCGAGTCAGACGGCCAACGGGGTGTCCTGGCAGTTGAGCGCGCTGTCCGGGACACATCAGTTCGTGGCCGGTGCTGCGCTCGACATGAACAGCATCGACTTTCGCCAAGGGCAGCAGCTGGGCTTCGTCTCGGACAACCGCACTGTCGAATTGCGGCCGGAGACCTACAACGACCTGTTTCTCATTCCGCTCGTTTCGGAGATCCAGCGAAACAACCTCGTGGGTGGGAGCCACACGGGCAGCCTTTTCATAAAGGACGTCTGGTCCGTCCTGCCCAATCTGCACGTCAATGCGGGACTCCGGTATAGCCGCTCGCGAGTCACGAATGAGCTGCAGGCGGACCGTCCGATACCTCTTTACCAGTTCGACGAGACGCTGTTCCGTCGGCTGCAGCCGAGGTGCGGCGCGGAGCGGGGCGATCCAAGGGCGCGCTTCTACTGCAGCAAGGGAGATTTCGTCTACGAAAGCGTCAATCCGTCCTTCGGCGTGTCCTGGCTGCCCGAACCGGACCTCAACCTCTATGCCAACTGGAGCAGGGGGTCACGCGTCCCGAGTGCCATCGAGTTGGGCTGCGCGCGCGACCGCGAAGCCGAACGGATCGCAGGCGGTGGTCGAAACACCGGTCGTACCCCCGGTTGCTCCGTGCCCACCGCACTCACGAGCGACCCCTATCTGCCGCAGGTGATCTCCTACACCAGCGAGGTGGGGATCCGCGGGGCGTTCAGCCCACTGGTCGCATGGAATGCCTCCGTCTACCAGACGAACCTGCAGAACGACATCATGTTCGTGTCGCTCGGCGCGCGGAACCGCGGTGTCTTCGACACCTTTGGCAAGACTCGCCGGCGCGGTCTGGAGTTCGGCCTCGAAGGCACATCGGGCCGGCATGCCTTTCGTGCCTCGTACTCGCGCATCGACGCCACTTACGAGGCCGAGGCCGAGGTGGTCAACCCGTCCAATAGTTCCTCGTCCAAGGAAATCGGCAAGGTCAACACCTTCCGCATCCAACCGGGTGACCGCATCCCAGGCATACCGCGGGATTCCGTCCGGCTGGCGTGGCGTTATGAGGCGACCGATCGCTTCAATTTCGGTTTCACGATGATTGCCCACTCGTGGTCCTACGCGCGGGGGAACGAAAACAACGACCACATGCCGGGCGGGACGGACTCCAACGGTGCGCCCACCCAGGGGACCCTCGATCCGACCATCACCACCGAGCCCGGGCGCAAGTACGTGGGCGAAGGAAGGATCCCGGGTTACGCCATCGTCAACTTCACGGCGGGGTACGAGTTCAACCGGCAATGGTCCGTCGGTTTGCGCGTGGACAACATCTTCGACCGGTCCTATGTCACTGCAGGGCAACTCGGCCTGAGCCCCTTCGCGCCCCCCGTATGGGGAGCGCGTGACGCCGCCGGTTTCAACTACAACTCCAACGACTGGACTCACTCGACCTTCGTGGGGCCTGGTGCCCCCAGGGCCGGCTGGTTGTCAGTCACTTATCTGTTCGAGCCTGCGGGGCGGCCATGAGGCGCAGTGTCCTTGTGACCCGTTCCTGTCGGGTGTTGTCTGGATCACACCGTGGCAGCGTGTTGCCTGTCACCCATTACCAAGGAGGCCAAAAATGAAGATGCATCGAGTTGTGGTGGCAGTGGCGCTCAGCCTGGCTGGGCCCGCAGCATTTGCGGGGGATTTCCAGGTTTTGCCGACCAACGGCACTCTGGTGATCGGCAAGAGCAGTCAGGCAACGGATCCTCTGTATCTGGAGGCTGGAGCCATCTCATTCCTGCAACCTGACATTCCGTTCAGCGTGCCTTACACCGCGCGGCAGTGGACGGGCACCGCACCCAGACCCGTGATCGGCACCGGCATTCTCGAGTTGCTCGACCACCGCGTCACCAAGGACATCGAACTCGATGGCGAGGAGATCGGCGATCTGTACGATTTCGTGTTTCGCGATACCCGCGATCAGAAACTTGTGTTCGGAACGCGCGCCCGGCTGGCCACCCAGCCCGACCACGACAACGACGCCGAGCTGAACTTCCTCTACCGCTACGGCTTCTCCACACAAACCCACACGTTCTCCGCTGCCGCAGCCTGGGCGTTCTCCGCGGACACCGACCTGCGCCTCTACAACGTCGGCCGCACTGCCTCTGACAGCCTGACGGGCGCTACTCCTTACAGCCCATCGACGATCCGCATGCAGTCCGACGTCAACAACATGGAGGGTAATCCCGACAGCGCTCTGTTTCTCATCAAGACGGATGCGACCGAATGGCGGATCAGCGAACGGGCTTTGGGTGTGTTCCAGGCGGGCGAAGAGGGACAGGGACGAATTGGAGCCGACTTCGCCGGCTTTGTACCCTGGATCACCGGTCTGACCCCTGACAACCCGGTCATGCCCACCATCACCCAGGACGGCAGCTTCCTGTTCAGCAACCTCCAGTCCGGTCTCTGGTACGACCCGCCCCTGGTGGACGGCTTCGACATCTCCCTGTCGGGGGGGGCCACCTTTCAGAAGGTCACCACGCCCCTGGGCTTCGACGACCTGGAACTGGTCGTGGGTGGCGTGACCGTGGATGCAGACCTCGACGGGGGCGAGAGCTACACCTTCGCCGCTGGAGTCTCCGGCTTCATCATCCGCGGCATCGATCCCGACCTGGATCAGGCCGATCCGGGGTTCGGCAATGCCTTCCCGCTCCAGCTGAGCTTCAACAACCCCTCGGGTTCCACCATGACCTGGGACCCGATCGTATCGGCCCCGATCCCGGAACCCTCCACCTGGGCCATGCTGCTCGGCGGCCTTGGCCTGCTCACCGTCGCCGCGCGCCGCCGCGCCTGAGCCCGTCCCCTCGCCCCTGTTCGCCGGAAAGGGTGTCGCCGGATGGCGGCACCCGCCCGGCGCTCTCCATGACTCCGCCAGACCGATCCGCGCGAGAAGCCCCCGGGACGGTGCTTCTCGTCGATGACCATGCCGTGGTGCGCGAGGGATGCCGACGGCTGATCGAGGAGACCCGCGACCTGCGGGTGGTCGGGGAGGCCGCCAGCGGTGAGGAGGCTTACCGCCTGTTCACCGAACTGCGCCCCGACGTGGTGGTGATGGACCTGAGCATGCCCGGCATCGGAGGCGTCGAGGCCATCCGGCGTCTGGTCGCACGGGACGCAGGCGTGCGCGTGCTGGTGCTGAGCATGCATGAGGATGCGATCTTCTCCTCGCGCGCGCTCAAGGCCGGTGCTCGCGGCTACGTGACCAAGAGCAGCGCGCCCGGCGTTCTGGTGGAGGCCATCCGCGTGGTGCTGTCCGGCCGCGTGTACCTCGGCCCCGACATCGCCCAGGAACTCGCCGTACAGTCCCTGCCTGGCAGGAGCAATCCCATGCAGGCGCTCTCCGCCCGGGAGTTCGAAGTCTTCCGCCTGCTGGTCGAAGGGAAGACCGTGGCCGACATCGCCAGGGTCATGTGCCTGTCTCCCAAGACGGTTGCCAATTACCAGTCCGCCCTGCGACACAAACTGGAGGTGTCCAACACCACCCAGGCCGTGCGTCTGGCCATGGCGCACGGCCTCGTCGCCGGGGTGTCCGCGGAGGACGGTGACGCGTCATCTTCCTGAGTTGACGCATCCCGCGGCGGGGGGCGGGAGGAAGTCAAGGAATTATTCCGCCACCGTCCCGGGTGAGTTTGCGCTGCCCGAAGGTGTGGCAGCCGGGCTACAGTGTCTCCGTCGTGATGATTTCGGGCATGGCCCACAACCGCCAGGTTTCCGGTGTCGGTGCGACTTCATGAACCTCTCTTGTTCGGCCGGGGCACAACCCCGGCCGTTTTTTTGGGGGGCTCAACCGCGCACGTCCGGCTCCTGCGGCCCGGGCCGCCCCGGCTCCGGGCGGCCCTGTCGCCCCCCAGCCGAATGCCCGTCTCAACGCACCACAAACACGTCATAGCGCACGTAGGACCCGGCCGGATTCACCCTGGCCTCGACGAAGGTGTTGATGGCCTGCACACCGTTGAGCCAACCGTACTTCTTCGACGTGGTCTCGAAGGTTGGCGCGGTCACGAAGTAGATCCCGTCGGCGGGGGTCACCTTCTCGCCCTTGACGAGATTGTCGTAGCTCTTTGCCGAGTGCTGGATGACACCGTTGTAGGTGATGTAGATCAGGTCGCCCTCGTCCGTCTTGATGGTGGCGCGCACGTCCAGTCGCGCCACGCCGGATGCCATGACCCGCAGCCAGTCCGCGCCGGGTGCGATGAAGCTGCCCCGGATGCCCGGACCCTTGACCCAGCCCCCTGGCTTGACGGCGTAGATCACCAGCTTGTCGTTGATGACCTGCGGCTCCAGCTCCGCCTCGTAGGTCATGAGGTACTCGAGTCTTGGTACCGTCGACTGCGCGCCCGCCCATCCGCTCATCGCGATCATCGCCAGCCCTGCGAACAGCTTTGCCAGTCGTTGCATCGTCGCCTCTCCTTGAACAAGGTTTTCGGAAGGCCCCGCCGGCATGGCGCCAGGAAGGACGGGACCCGGGAGCGGACACGCTACAGC
This sequence comes from Burkholderiales bacterium, assembly GCA_040373665.1. GTDB lineage: Bacteria > Pseudomonadota > Gammaproteobacteria > Burkholderiales. The sequence continues at coordinate 5,603 of JBEICA010000144.1, forward strand.
AGGGCGGGTTACGGATGGGTAACGCCCTGGCCCGCGACCCTCGTGCGTCTCCTGGCGGACCTGTCGGAATCGTTTACGCACCCCGCCGCGACGTGGGCTGCCGGTGCATCCGGCGCCATGGTTCCGCGGCTGCGGCTCTCTGAGGCGGCGCAGGCGGCTCGGTCTCTGGCCCGCTTTCAGCTTATGCGAGGGCGTCCCGGTGTTCCCCCCCGGGCGGAGCGAGGACAAGGTGAAGCTCGAACGCATCCGCATCGAATTCGAAGCCGAGCAGGACCGGCTGCTCATGTTCGTCCTGATGGACGGCATGTCGGAGGTCAGGCTCTGGCTGACCCGTCGTTGCGTCAGGCGGTTGTGGAGCGCGATGCTGCGCATGGCCGAGATCAAGCCCGAGGTGCAACTGCTCGCCAATCCCGAGGCGCGGTCAGCCGTGCTGCATTTCGAACGCGAGAGGGCCCTGCGTGCGGTCAAGTTCTCCCGCACAGAGCCGCAGCGCGAGGAAGACAGCCCACGGGCTCAGCCGCTCGGGCCGGAGCCGCTGCTGGTGAGCCGGATCCAGGCCCGACGTGAGGGCGATGGGCGCACCCTCCTGGCGCTGCTGCCCCAGGAAGGGGCGGGCACGCATCTCATGCTGTCGGACAACCTGCTTCACGGCCTCATGAAGCTGGTGCAGCAGGCGGTCGCAAAGGCGGAGTGGGACCTCGAACTGGATCTTCCACCCGTGCCGACCTTCGCCGAAGAGGTCGCTCGCGAGCGGGTCCTCAACTGATCATCCGGGCATGCCCCGAAGTGGGCGGGGTGGCGGGCTACGCCGCCAGACGCCTGAGTCGGGATGTGGGGGCCGATTCAAGATCCCCTTGTCCAGCATGCGTCGCCTTGGTGAAATATTCCCTCCGAAAAATACGCACCAGGGGAGACCGGAGTGAGCACGAACCAAAACGACGAGGAGCGCGACGCGCTGTTTCCGGAGAGCTTTCTCCAGGCGCTGGTGGCACGTGGCACGACCCGCAGCTTTCCCAAGGGTGCCATCATCGTCCACGAGGGCGAGCATAGCGACTCGCTCTATGTGATCCTGTCCGGGACGGTGAAGGTCTACCTCGCCGACGACGCCGGGAAGGAGCTCATGCTCAACACCCAGGGCGCCGGAGAATATTTCGGCGAGATGATCCTCGACGACGGGCCGCGCTCGGCATCGGTCATGACGCTCGAGCCCTGCCGCATGGCCGTCGTGTCGCGCGAGCAGTTCCGCCAGGCGCTGGCGGAGGACGTCGACGGCACCGTCGCCCTGGTGCGCAGCCTGATCCACCGCGTGCGCGAGCTCACCAAGACCGCGGGCACCCTGGGTCTGCTCGACGTCTACGGAAGAGTGGTGAAGCTCCTCACCGACATGGCGGTGCCGGTCGACGGGCGCCTGACCATCCCCCTCAAGCTCACCCAGCAGGACATCGCCAGCCGCATCGGCTGTGGTCGCGAGATGGTGAGCCGCATTTTCAAGGACCTCAAGGCCGGCGGCTACCTCAGCGTCGATGACGGCCAGATCGTCATCCTCAAGAAACCGCCCAAGGCCTGGTGATCCGGAGGTCTGGTTCGAACGCCGCCGGATCGATCGACCACTGCGTCCACGTCATCTGGCCAGCTCCAGGAGCATCCCCTCGCGCCCGGGAATCACCTCGAAAAGCGGGGACTGGCGGGCGCAGGCCTCCGCCAGGAGCGTGTCGAGCGCATCGTCGTCGTGGCGCGGATCGTGGTGGAAGGTCAGCAGGCGGCGCGCGCCGGTCATGGCGGCGAAGCCCAGGGCGTGATCCAGCGTGCAGTGCCCCCATCCGACGTGGCGGTGGTACTGGTGACAGCCAAACTGGCTGTCGTGGATGAGCAGATCGACGTCCCGCGCGATGTCGAATCCGGAGGTCCAGTCGGGCTCCTCGGGCAGCTCGCCGGGCCCGAGACAGGGCTCGTGGTCGGGCAGGTAGGCGAGGCTCGTGCCGTCGGCCTCGATGCGCAGACCGACCGTCGGGCCGGGATGGCACACCATGGCCACCTGGATGGTCAGCCCGCCTATCCGGAAAGGGTGGCGGGGGAATTCGTGCAGGTGCAGTTCGCAGGGCATCTCGCACAGGCGGACGGGGAACAGCGGCGGTGCCAGGTAGCGGTGCAGCCGCTCCTCCAGGGACTGGCGCAGGGCGGGTGGCCCCCAGAGGTGCACCTCCTGGCCAGGCTGGTCCAGCGGCCGGAAAAAGCCCAGCCCCTGGACGTGGTCCATGTGCAGATGGGACAGCATCACGTCGACGCGCCCGGTCTCCGGACCGAGGGTCGCGCCGAGGGCGCGGATGCCCGTGCCGGCGTCGAGGATCACCCGCGTGCCGTCGTCGGCCTGCACTTCGACGCACGAGGTGTTGCCGCCGTAGCGTGCCGAGGCCGGGCCCGACGTGCCGACCGAGCCCCGCGTTCCCCAGAGCCTGACCTTCATTGCGTCCCCACGGGCCAGAGGTAGGCGACTGCACCGACCGACTCCCCGGTCTGCCCGCGCATCGGCACCACGGTGCAGGCCACCTCGACCGCCTGCGCGTCGAACGTGCGCAGGGTCATGTGTCCATGCGTGGGTACGTTGTCCGTCACGGCAAGTGCCACGGGGTCGCCCGCCGGCGAACCCAGGCCCAGCGTGATCTGGCGCTCAGGCGGCGGAAGCGGGCCCGTGGACTCGAAGGCGCGCCCGAGCAGGGCCGCCGCCGCATCGTTGTAGAAGACCAGAGTCAGAGCCGCGTCGAACAGCAGCGTCGCCACGTCGACATAGCCCGCCAGCTGACGCGTCAGGATGAGCTCCACCGGCTTCTGCGCCGGCCCCGGGCGCAGCGGGATGGGCTGCCGGCTCCCGGTCGCGGTGTGTCCCGGCGACCTGCCGGGTGTTGCGTTGCCGCTTCCATGCGGCGTGTTGTCCTGTCGCGCCTCGTAGGCGGCCAGTCTGTCGATGGCGACCATGATGGTTCTCCGTGATGCTGTCCGATCCGGCACCCAGGCTCGACCCGCACGCATGCGTCGGCCGTGGCCATTGTTCTCCGGCACAGGTTGGCCGGGGTGGGTGCTCCCCAGGATCGAAGATAGTCAAGACGGCGCATCGGGGCGCGTGAACAGTGACGGGCGGGAGTGTGAATATTCACGGGATTTGTGTCTTGCGCTTCGCCATAACGTCCCGATTGTTCCGCTCATCCGCTGTGACGGAGGTGACTTTCCCATAGTCGACAGGCCTGATCGTCCAGCCTCATCCCACGGCGATACGTCTGCACCCAGTCGA
>JBEICA010000289.1:0-4620 GCA_040373665.1 Burkholderiales bacterium
ACCCTCCCCCGGCGGGCCGCGGTCGCCTGTTGCGAGAGCACTAGCGCCCCGGCCGCGGCCGGGACACGGGCGTTACCTCGCGGGCGCGAAGGGCCTGGACGTCACGTTGATGTTGGCCATCATGCCGTTGTCCTCATGCGCGAGGATGTGGCAGTGGAATACGTACGGGCCGGTGTAGGTGCGGAACGACATGCGCACCACCACCTGCCCCGGAATGCCCCTGGTCGTGGCCGGCACCGGGATGGTGTCGATCCAGCTCTCATCCGGCTGGCGCCTGCCGTTCACGCTCATGAGCTGCATGTCATTCACGTGTATGTGGATGGGGTGCTCCTCGCTGGACTTGTTGATGAAAGTCCACTCCTCCACCGTTCCGGTGACCGGTGTCGCCGACATCGGCACGGCGCCCGGGAAGGACCTGCCGTTGATGTAGAACTTGGTGCCGGCCTTGTTCTCGCTGAGCACGAATGTGCGGTGGCGCGCCACCCGGCGATCGGCCAGGTCGCTCTCGCCGCCGAATGTGGCGGGGGCCTTGGCCACCGGCGCAGACGCCGCGCCCTCCACCTTCACGGTCATGAGCGTGGTGCGCGGGTAGGTGTCGCCCTGCGGCCCGGTGTTCATCTTCCGGGTGATCAGCTGATAGGTGCCTGCCCTGGGCGCCTGCACCAGCAGGTCGAACCGGCGGGCCGGCGGCATCATCAGGGTGCTCGCCGCGTAGGGCCTCGACACCGGGTTGGCATCCACCGCGAGCACGGTCACCTTCAGGCCCGAGGCCTGGAGGTCGTACCAGATGTTCGCGCCGATGTTGCCCACGTGCCACAGCTGGGTCTCGCCCGCCTGCATGGTCATCACCGGCTTCACCTGGCCGTTCACCGTGCGGGTGGTGGGGGCGTCGGAGTCGATGTCGTCGGTGGGGATGGTGTTGCCCGTGGTGACCTGGAAGTCCTTGAGACCCACGTAGTGCTCGGTGATACCCCGCAGCGACTTGGGCAGCAGCGACTTCAGGCCCTCCACCTCGATGAAGCCCGACATGCCGCCGAATACCTGCTCCTCTACCAGCGGGTGCGGGTGTGGGTGGTACCAGTAGGTGCCCGGGTTGAAGAAGCGCGTGTTCTGGTACACGTGCTGCGCCGAACCCCCGGGCAGGACGAGCTCGTAGATGTCATCCTGGTTGCCCTTGGGAGATACGAAGAACCCGTGCGTGTGGATGTTGGTGGCCTCCTGCAGCTTGTTCTGCAGGTTCACCACCAGCTGCTGACCCCGCCGCAGTCGGATGACCGGCGGCATGAAGGCCGCGGGGTACGTGACCCCGTAGGCCTCGGCCGAGTACACCCGGGCGTTCACGCGCTTGCCACTCACAGCCACCGGCACCGCATTGGCCGTGAGGCCCAGTTGCAGCTGGCCACCGGCGCTCTCGATGATCGGCGGGTCGGCGAACGGCTGGCCGGTTATGACCTCGCCCGACTCAACCGGCGGAATCGCTGGCGGCGGCGGCACCGTGCTGGCGCCGTTCGCGCGGTGCACGATGGGCGGGCCGGACGATTGCGCGGCGGTGAGCAACCCCACCGATCCGGCGCCGCCGAGCACCGCTGCCGTCACGATCACAGTGAGCACGCCGCGGCGGGCGGCCCTGGGCTTCGGAGGGAGCGTCATGCGGGGAATCTACCCGTCGTCGGGTGCAACGACCGCCCCCGGTTCCGCGTATCCGCGAGCGTCTGTCTTGCGAGCAGAACGTCGTCGGATCGATCCTGGCTGGCTCCAGTTAGTTCGCGCGCTGCCGGCTGATTAGCCGGTGACTCGCGGGCTCCGGGGTGTGACGATCACCAGCCGGCTGGAGTCGGTGGTCCTAACCGGCAGCCTCCTTCGACTTACGGGCACGGGCCAGCGGCGCGGGCGTACGCTGAACTTGGTGATTTCCCCAATTGCCCAGGTTCCAATGTCACGCTTCAAGCGGATTGCCATGTCCCTCGTGGTCGCCGGCCTGGCCACCGGCGTCGCCGCTTGCGGCGATTCCAGCAGCACCTCCAGCGAAACGGCTCCCGAGACCGACCGACGGGCCTCCGGCCATGCAGCGGCGTGGTCATACGAGGGCGACACGGGCCCCGATAAGTGGGCCACCCTCTCGCCCGACTACGCCACGTGCGATGGCTCCTCTCAGACGCCGATCAACATCGTCGACCCGGCGAGCGACACGTCGCCCGAGCCCACCATCAACTACTCGAAGGGTGCGGTGGAGCAGTTCAACAACGGGCACTCCGTTGAGGCCAAGGCTGCCGGGGGCAACTCGATCACCGTCAACGGCACCAAGTCCGCGCTGCTGCAGATGCACTTCCACGCGAAGAGCGAGCACACGATCAACGGCGAGCACTCGCCCATCGAGGCGCACTTCGCGCACAAGTCCGACGATGGCGCGCTCACGGTCATCGGTGTGATGCTCGAGGAGGGATCCTCCACGAACACCGCCTGGGAGCCCTTCGTCAACGCCATCGACACGCCTGCGGGGACCACGGCAAAGCCCACCTACGACTGGGCGGCCATGCTTCCCACGAACCTCCAGAGCGTGCGCTACGTGGGCAGCCTCACCACCCCGCCGTGCACCGAGGGCGTGAACTGGCTGGTGATGAAGGAGCCGGTGAAGCTGAGCAAGGCGCAGATCAGCGCCGTCACCGCCATCTACTCCGACAACTCCCGACCGGTGCAGTCGCTCAACGGTCGCAACGTCGTCATCACCCCGGTAACCCCCTAGCGCTGCAGGGTTCGGTCAACCGCTCGCCGGACATGTCGTCGATCGCCGCCCTGGGCGCGTTGCGGTGGAGTCCTGTTGGGACGAGAAGCGAACCCGGGCCGTCAGCGGTTGCTCACCCGCGTGCCCGGCGGCAGCGGTGACGGCAATGGGGCACCGGTGGCCAGCGCGACCACGATCGGGTCGACGATTCGCGGCTTGGCATCATCTTGGGTGTGGTCCATCACATCGTGGGGCAGGCCCAGCGACGCAGGGAGCACCACCTCCCGCACTCGGGCCCCATGGGTGCGCCAGTCTCTGGCCAGATCGGCAATCGCCTGGTTGGAGATGGTCAGGTCGGAGGCGTTCTCGAGGATCGCGAGCTCATTGGCCTGCGGTGCCCGCGCGGCGGCCTCGCGCAGCACCCGCGTGCCGAAACGGAACGTCTCGGCGCTCGGGCGAAGCGGGGTCGCATCCGGGTAGGTGTGGGACTCACGCTGGATGCCGGTGCCGGGTAGCACCACCGGCGGCAGGCGCGTGAAGGTATTGCGAAATACGTTGGCGACCGGGCGCGAGACGTTGCCAAGCACCAGCGCTGGGGCGATCACCACCGCCCGGTCCACGTCGGTGCGCTCCTGCGCTGCCCACGCGGCCATGTTCCCACCCAGCGAGAACCCCACCACGGTCGTCTTCCCGCCCAGACCGGCGGCGATGTCGAGGCCCTGATCGGTGGCGTCTCGCATGGCCTCCGCGTCGAGGCCGGCCAGGTCATCGACCGTTCCGCCTGAGATCCCGTGCCCCGGGATGCGCATCACCAGCACGTTCGCCTTGGTCTGGGCCAACTGGCGTCCCACGTCGAGCATCTGCCGCGGGCAGTTGGTCAGGCCGTGGAAGAGGACGATCACCTGCTCGGTGCGGCGCGCCGGCCCCAGCAAGCGCGTGCGGCATTCGGGCTTTATGCGCGCTTGAGTCTCGGCACGTGCGATGCCCGCCAGTGCCGCCTCGGCCTCGGCGTAGGTGGCCGTCGGACGGGGCTGTGGCTCGAGGCCGTGGGTGGATACCGGCAGGACCGCGAACATCACCAGCGCGAAGACCGCGACGGCAAGCAGCACGCCGATGCTCTGCAAGGTGACGATCGCCCAGCGGGGGAGCCGCAGGCGCGGGAATCGGTTCTGCTTCATGGGTGCCGGCCGTTCTTCTTCCTCATGGGCCATCGGAACCCGCCTTGGCGCCTTCGAACTGGATGCGCGCCTGCCCGCGAATGCGCAGGTGGGATGGCGGGGGCAACGAGGGTGGTTGGGCAGACAGCGCGAACCTGTCCATACGACGACTGTAGACCCCCCCGCCAGCGCAGTGCCGCGGATCGAGCAGGCCTTGTCTGACATGGGCGAATCGCCCACCTGGACGTCGAGGTGGAGCCTCACATCCCGCAGTCGCCCGATGGCCCATCCGCCCCGAAACGACTGAGGAAGCCCCAGTTGATGGCACAGAGACGTGCAGCACCCAGAGCAGCACCCAGAGCAGCACCGGTGAGATACCTTTTTCGCATTCCTCCCGCTGATCAGGGGCCCCATGCGTCAATCAACTGAACCCGGTACCGGCACTTCGATGCCCTCAGGACGTAACGCGCTGCGACCGCGTCGCGCCTGGGTCCTTGCCCTTGTGTGTGCGTGTGCCCTGGCGGGCATGACCGGACCCGCAACGGCGTCGACAGTCAGTTGCACCACTGGCTCCATCACGATCAATGACGGCACGAACACTGTGACCGGTAACACGGGCTGCACTGGGGCGGTGACCATCCCGAACAGCGTCACCTCGATCGGCGACGAAGCGTTCGAAGGCGCGACCGGCCTCACCAGCATCACCATCCCGGACGGCGTCACCTCGATCGGCAACTACAC
>JBEICA010000268.1:0-4982 GCA_040373665.1 Burkholderiales bacterium
CATGAATACACTGAGTGCCTGCAGGGCGATGATGCCGGTGTTGATCTCCTGGATGCGGCGGATGGCCTCACCGGCATCCTTTTCCTCCACGATGGCCCGCACTGCGCCATCAGCGTCGCGCACGATGCGGCCGTAGCCCGTCGGGTCATCCAGATGCACCGTAAGCACGCACAAGGCGTCCTGCGCCGCCTCGCACACCCGGGCGATGGTCGTGGGGCGGGTGAGTGGCACGTCGCCATAGAGGATCAGGGTGATGCCGTCACGGTCGAGGGCGGGCAGGGCCTTACGCACCGCGTCACCCGTGCCCAGTTGCGGTTCCTGGACGACGAACTCCACCCCGGACCCGGCAAATGCGGCCGGCACCGCGTCCCCGCCGTGACCGTGGACCACGACGATGCGCCCGGCATCCAGGGCCCGCGCCGCATCCACCACGTGGCCCAGCAGCGACTTGCCGGCGAGGCGATGCAGGACTTTCGGCACGGCGCTCTTCATGCGCGTGCCCTTGCCGGCCGCGAGGATGACGACTTGGAGCGCAGGCATCGGGAGAACCTCCAGGCTGACTAGGAACGAAACGGTGCTGCGCTTCCGGGGACCGGGCTGGACCCGTGCGTTCGGCAGGCGTTCCCGCCCTGCCGCCGGTTCTGCTCGGCGCAGCGGGGCCCCGACCGGCCGAAGCAGGCGCTCAAGGCGACGCCCGCTCCTCCCGGCGGGGGTTGCCGGCAGCATCTTGCATGCCAGTGCAGCACCCCTTGCGGACGGCGTGATCGTGCGCCCAGATCACCAGGGCCTCGAGGACCCCGGTGGCGTCGCGTGCCCGGGCGTGATTGATGAGCCCCACCACCGCCAGAGGCCGGCCGCCCGGCGTGTGGACATAGCCCGCGATGCCGCGGACATTTTCCAGATAGCCGGTCTTGAGCCTGACCCGCCCGGCGAGTGCCGTGCCGGCCAGGCGCCGTTTCAGCGTTCCGTCGACACCGGCCAGGGGCAGGGAGGCGGCCAGTTCGGGGCCCGATGGTCCCAGCCACGCCTGCTCCAGCAGCCGCGCAAGGGTCTCCGGCGCGATCCGCTCGACGCGGGACAGGCCCGAGCCGTTCTCCAGCACCAGATCCGGAGCCGCGATGCCTTTCGCCGCCAGCCAGCGCCGGACGGTGTCGCGCGCCTTGTCCAGGGTTGCCGGCGGGGCGGGCAGCGTGCCGAGCGTCAGGAACAGCTGGCGCGCCATGACGTTGTTGCTGTTCTTGTTGATGTCGCGCACAACGTCTGCCAGGGAGGCGGACTCCAGCGAGGTGATCAGGCGTGCGCCGGACGGCGTGGACTCCTGGCGGACCCGGCCGGAGAAGCTGCCGCCCAGGCCGCGCCAAAGGTGGTCGAACACCGCCCGGGTGTATTCCAGCGGCGGCAGCAGCATGAAGTGGCGCACCTTCTCGCCGCAGGCCAGCGGGTAGTTGCCCTGGAAGGTGAGGGTCAGCCGGGCGCGGTCAGCCACCGGCTTCTCGGGCCAGGCGTCGCAGGGGCCATCCGAGGCCGCGAGGTTGTTGATCACGCCGAGATCGGCCAGTGGCGGCTCCGACAGGATGCGTACCGTGCGGCGTTCAGCATCCGGCAGGAAGGTCAGTTTGACGGCGCGGAAATTGACCAGCGCGGCGTCCGGGCCAGCGTTGTAGGGGCGGGTCGGCTCCCCGTCGAAGCTGCCAGGGTCGACCTCCTCAACCTGGAACAGCGAGCGGTCGATCACGAGATCGCCGGCGATGTCGCGGACACCGCGCGCACGCACTTCGCGCAACAGCATCCACAGGTTTTCCAGGGTCAGCCTGGGGTCGGCCCCGCCGCGGATCACCAGATCCCCGTCTAGGCGCCCGGCGCGCAGATCGCCCGCGGCCAGGATCTCCGTGCGCCAGGTATAGGCGGGACCGAGCAGTTCCAGCGCGGCCTGTGTGGTGACCACCTTCATCACCGAGGCCGGGTTCATCGGCAGGCGGGCGTTGTGCGACAGAAAGGTCCGGCCACCGGGTTCCAGCACCACCAGGCCCACCGCGGAGTCGGGTATGCCGGCGGCTCCAAGAGCGGTTCGTATCGCGGCCGGCAGTGCATCCTGTGCGGCAGCGGATCCCGCCAGCGCCACCGTCGCCAGGGCCGCCAGAACGCTGCGCACGAGGCCGGAGCCGCGCGTGGTGCCTGCGCCGCGGCGTCCTGCCGCCCAGCCGTACGCCCGGGCTGCGTCATGCATCGTAGGTGTCGCCGACTTCCGGCAGGTGCAGTGCCCGCCACCCCAGACGCTCTCGTATGGCGTCCGCGAACAGGGCGCGCGTGGTGCGCTCGCCATGCACCAGGAAGGTCTTGCGCGGCTCACGCGACAGCCTGCCGAGCCAGCCGAGCAGGGCGGCCTGGTCGCCATGGGCGGACAGGCCGCCAATGGTGTGCACGCTGGCGCGGACCGGTATTTCGTCGCCGAATATGCGCACCGTCTCGGCTCCGTCCACCAGCCGGCGGCCCAGGGTGCCGCCGGCCTGGAAGCCGACGATCACGACCCCACACTCGCTGCGCGGCAGGTTGTGGCGCAGGTGGTACTTGATCCGGCCGGCCTCGCACATGCCGCTGGCCGAGATGATGACCGCACCTGACCTGATCTGATTCAGCGCTATGGAATCCTCGACTTCCTGGACGAAGTGCACTGCCGGCTTGCCGCCGGTGCCTCGGAGCCAGGCCATGGTTTCGCTGGCTTCGGCGTCGAGCTTCTCCAGGTGTCTCAGGGTGATCTGGGTGGCCGCGAGCGCCATGGGTGAATCGACGTAGATGTGCATCTCCGGCAACCTGCCCTCGCGGTACAGCTGCAGCAGCAGGTAGACGATGTCCTGGCTCCGGCCGACGGCGAAGGCGGGGATGACGACGTTGCCGCCGCGCACCGCCAGCGTGTCCGTGACGGCCGCCGACAGCTCGGCGAGTGTTTCCGGCATCGGTTTGTGCAGGCGGTTGCCATAGGTCGACTCCATTACCAGCACGTCGGTCTCATCCAGGGACTCCGGATCGCGCATCAACGGATGCCCCGGCTGGCCGAGATCACCCGAGAAAGCGAGCTTGCGCGTCTTGCCGCCCTCCTCGAGCCAGATCTCGACGAAAGCGGACCCCAGGATGTGTCCGGCATCGCGGAAGCGCACCCGCACCCTGGGATGGGGCGTGAAGGTCTCCCCGTAGTCGCTCCGCCGCAGCCGCTTCAGCGCGGTGAAGGCCTGGGTGACGGTGTACAGCGGCGCTTCCTCGAAGCTCTGCCGTCGCTGCTCGCGCCGGCGGTGCCGTGTTTCCCACTCCACCTCTTTCTCCTGGATGTGGGCGCTGTCAGGCAGCATCACTCCAAGCAGGTCGGCGGTCGGCGGTGTGCAATACACCGGCCCGCGGAAGCCCAGCATGGTCAGGCGGGGAAGCAACCCTGAATGGTCGATGTGGGCGTGCGTCAGGATCACGAAGTCCAGTTCACGGACATCGAAGTCCAGGGCTTCGCGGTTCTTGCGGTCCGCTTCGCGCCCGCCCTGGAACAGCCCGCAGTCCACCAGGAAACGACAGTCTGCCGTCCGTACCTCGAAGCACGAGCCGGTCACCTCCCCCGAGGCACCGAGAAATCTGATCTGCATGCGCGTCCTCCTTCAGGGTCTGGAATGTCAGCACTCCCTGTCCTTGGCTGCGACACAGGACGAAAGCGAGTGGCCATATTTTGCCGTCGGGAGCCGGGCCACGCATCGGATGTCGCACGGCCGCGGGTGACAGCGAGTCCGCTCGAACGCCCGTGGACGGGGTTCCAGGTCGCCGATGCCGCCGTGGCTGTCGGTTGCCCGTCCCTGTGTCGACCTGATGGAGGAACAGACATGCGATTGCTGGATCGTATCGAGTCCCAGATGCAGGCCACCCGGCTCCCGCTGGTGGCCATCACGGTGGCGGCGGTGCCGTGCCCGGACACACCGGTGATCATGACCCTGCATTGGCACGGATTCGTCACCCGACGCATCGACCATCCGCAAGCGTCGCAGCCTGTCTCCTATACCCCGCTGCCCAGCACCGCGATGCAGCTGAACGACCCCTGGGACGATGTGGGCCGTCTGGACCGCGCCACCCTCGACGCCGCCTGGGAACTCGGTGCGTGGGATGTCTCCCGTGCCGAGGCGCCATCGTGCATGCGGCCTGGCGCCCCCACTGGCGAGGCCATCGATTGCCTCAAGGCTTTCGGCTCGCCCGACGCCGGCGAACTGGTATCCGTGGCAGCGCGGCGTGGCTACCTCATGTGGATGTTCCGTCCCGTCTGCGGCGGGCTCTGGAAGGCGGTGGCGGACGACGTCACCCTGCGTCCGGACGGCACCCGGGAGCCTCCCTGCCCGCTGGCGCACATGCCGGTGGGCGGCGGACGCGCGAAACGCACGGTCTACCGCCTCGGGGTGTCCCAGGGCGAAATCCCCGGAGTGGTATGACGCCGTGTCGGCCTCAGGGTCGTTCCCGGCTGGCCGGGGGCCGGGTCGGGCGGGCCACGGGGCGTGCCTCCACCACCAGGGCAATGCGGGTCCGCCGCGAGCACGTCTCGTCGGATCCGCAGTCCGCAGCCGGAAGCTCCCTGGACGCATAGCGCAGTGCGACCTTTCGGCCCCGCAATGCAGAGCCGCGCTCGCAGATGCGGAACTCCGCCAGTTCCTCGAAGGGCTGCCCTGTCTCGTCCTCCAGCTTCAGCAAGCAGGCACGATCCCCGGGCTCGACGGCCTTGACCACTCCTGTGGCGCGCTTCGTTTCGCCGGCGATGCGCACGGTGCTGGCGGCGGGCCGGGCCGCAGCGGCGGGAGACTTCGCCGAGGCACCGCGCATCGGCCGGCGCAACTCCATCACATCGAACATCGAATCGAATTGCGGCAGCGGGAACTCCAGGCGCAAACGATCATGGCCGGGCACCAGGGCGATGGCGACCTGGTCCCGTTGCGGATCGCTGCCGTAGCGCACCGGCCGCTGCC
>JBEICA010000441.1:0-1645 GCA_040373665.1 Burkholderiales bacterium
CGTGGACTGCAGCACGTCGGGGTCGAGGCCCTGCGAGGCCTTGGAGATGCCTGTCCTCGAGGCCCTGATGTCGTCCATGTAGGCCAGCACCGGCAGCGCCTGCTGGCCGACGAAGGTGCCGCCGAGCTCGCGGATCATGCCCGGCTGCGTCGTGCGGATCACCGCACCCGTCTCGTTGTTCAGCACGTCGTCCATATTGACGGCGCCCTCGACCACCTCCGTGCGGGGGTGGATCGACTGCGCCAGGCTGTCGAGCGTGTTCCGCATGATGTTCGATTTGATCAGCTGCAGGTCCATCACCTGGTCGGCCATGCTGGAGCCGATCACCATGTGGCTCTCGGGGTCGGGGCAGATCACCGCAAACTTGACATCGTCCACCACCTCGTCGTGGAGGATGTAGCAGCCCTCGCCGATCGAGCAGACGCGGCGCAATTCAGCGACACCGTCGCCGTCCCTGTCGATGCGGATGTAGCTCTCGACATACTCATAGCGGCGCATCGAGGGGTCGGAATTGTCGGCAACGCCGCCCAGGAAATTGTTGAGCGCCGGGTTGCGGGTCTGCGCCTCGGTGTTGATGTCGAAGGTCGAGGAGGTGTTGCCGTGCTCCTCGATCTCCTCGCGCTCATAGCCCATCTCGACGAGCTCGGAGAGCGTCTTGAGCGAGCGGTGGCCCACGTAATCCGCGCGGTCGAGGTCGCGGGCATTGCGCGCGATCAGGAACTCTTCCGGGGGCACGCACTCCACCACCTGGCGCACGTTCTTGATCTGCCGGCGGATCTGCACGTCAAAAAGCGGGGAAGGCATACCCGTCATCGGGTCGGGGTCGCCTTCCCCAGTTTGGACGGCCTCTAGGGAGGAAAGGGAGCCGTCTGACTGCAAAATGTTGATCTGCGCCTGGTCGAGGCCCGAGTAGATCTTCTCGGAAACGTCGTAGGTGGTCGTCGTGTACCACTTGAAGACGCCGATTTTCGACTTGAGGGCGTCCTTGAAGCCTGAATGCAGGATGGTGAAGCCGGGATTGTCCACCATGAACACGTAGGACACGTAATCGGTCGCCTGCTCCGCCTGGGCCACCTTCGCGGCCGTGCGGGGGCTAAATTCCACGGGCTTCTCGGAGGCCGTGAAGACGCGCAGGAGGCTCGGCATCATCGCCAGGATGGTGTCGCGCACCTCGGTCATCACGACCTGGCTGCGGCCCTCCTCCTCGTTGCCGAAGGCATCGCCGCGGTAATACTTTTGCGCCAATTCGCGCTCGGGGGCGACCTGGTCGTCGATGTAATCGACGGCGTCCGAGATCGCAGCCTTTACGGCGCCCTCAAACTCCTCGTCGGACATGCCGGGACCGACCTCGTCGGCCTCCTCGTCCTCCATGCCCTCATATTCGGCCATTTCTTCAGCCATCAGAGCAGGCCATCCACCGGCGGCACGCCGCCGTACTGGCCCTGCGTGCGATACCATTCCTTCCACCACTCGGGGATCAGGTTTTTCTTGAACTTGTCACCCGGCAGGGGCGCGTTGGGGTCGTTGGGGTCGTAGGCGGGGTCATCGCCGCCCGTCGTGGGGCCGCCGGCACCGCCGCCGCCAGGTGGTCTGCTGCCGTAGCCACCCTGCCACATGGACATGGTGCGCGGGTCCACGGTCATGA
>JBEICA010000239.1:0-5594 GCA_040373665.1 Burkholderiales bacterium
AAAGGCAGGAAGTTCCACTTGGTGCCGGCCGCCTCGAGAACCTCGAGCGTGTCGATGCCCAGGCGGTGGAAGATCAGCGCCAGCTCGTTCATGAGGGCGATGTTGAGGTCGCGCTGGGTGTTCTCGATCACCTTGGCCGCCTCGGCCACCTTGATGCTGCTGGCCCGGTGCACGCCGGCGGTGATGACGCGCTCGTACACCTTCGCCACGCGCTCGAGGGTCTCGGGGCCGTCGCCCGAGACGACCTTGCGGATCTTGGTGACAGTGCGTTCCTTGTCGCCGGGGTTGATGCGCTCGGGCGAATAGCCGACGAAGAAGTCCTGCCGCCACTTCATGCCCGAGACCTCTTCCATCAGCGGCACGCACACCTCTTCGGTGGCGCCGGGATAGACGGTCGACTCGAACACCACGATGGCACCCTTCTTCATGTACCGACCCACGGCCTTGCTCGCGCCCACCAGGGGGCTGAAGTCGGGCTGGTGGGCCTCGTCCACCGGCGTGGGCACGGCGACGATGATGACGTCGGCGTCGGCCAGGGCGCTGGCGTCGGTGGTGGGGCGGAAGTGCACGGCCGCGGCGAGATCGGCGGTGCTCACTTCGCCGGTCGGGTCGACGTGGCGGCGGTAGGCCTCGATCTTGGCCTCGGACAGGTCGAGGCCGATGGTGGGCCCCTGCTTGCCGAATTCGACCGCCAGGGGCAGGCCCACGTATCCCAGGCCGACGACGGCTACGGTTTCGCTCATGGTGTTCCGATCGGATGAATGCATGGGTTCAGGCGGTCTGGGCCGTGCTGCGCATGGCGTACTTGTCGAGCAGGTCGTAGAGCGTCGGCCGGCTCACGCCCAGCATCTCGGCCGCCTTGCTGATGTTGCCATTGACGCGGTTGAGCACCTGGACGATGGCTTCGCGCTCGGCCTCGTCGCGCACCCGGCGCAGGTTGAACAGCTCGGGCTCGGGGTTGGGCACGTTGAGGCCGAAGTCCTCGGCCTTGAGGGCGTTGGTCTCGGCCATGATGACGGCGCGCTTGACGCGGTTTTCCAGTTCGCGGACGTTGCCAGGCCAGGGGTAGGCCTCGATGGCGTCCACGGCCTCGGGCAGGAGGGTCATGGCGCCGGCCTTCTGCTCGGCGGCGATGCGCCGCACGAACGAGTGCGCCAGCAGGCTGGCGTCGCCCTTGCGGGCGCGCAGCGGCGGGATCTCGAGGACGATCTCGGCCAGACGGTAGTAGAGGTCCTCGCGGAACTTGCCGTTGGCACTGAGGGCGTGGAGATCCTGGTGGGTGGCGCAGACGATGCGCACGTCCACGGGGATCTCGTCCCGCCCGCCGATGCGCTCGATCACCCGCTCCTGCAGGAAGCGCAGCAGCTTGGCCTGGAGCGACAGCGGCAGGTCCCCGATCTCGTCGAGGAACAGCGTGCCGCCGTCGGCCACCTCGATCTTGCCGGGGGTCTGCTTGGCGGCGCCGGTGAAGGCACCCTTCTCGTAGCCGAAGAGCTCGCTCTCGAGCAGGTTGTCGGGGATGGCGGCGCAGTTGATGGCCACGAAGCGGCCGACACGCCGGTTGGAGCTGGTGTGCAGGGCGCGCGCCAGCAGTTCCTTGCCGGTGCCGGACTCGCCCAGCAGCATGACGGTGGCGCTGGTGCTGGCGACCTTCTCCACGGTGCGGCAGACCTTCTGCATCTCCGGGTCGCGGGTAATGATGCCGGAGCTGCCCGCCGAGGTGACGGCGCTCTGCAGGCGGGCGTTCTCCTCCTGCAGCTCATAGACACGGTAGGCGCGCTCGATGATCAGATTGAGCAGCTCGGGCTGGAAGGGCTTCTCGCAGAAGTCGTAGGCCCCCAGGGCGATGGAGCGCACCGCGTTCGAGCGGTCGTGCTGACCGGTGATGACGATCACCTTGGTCTGCGGCATGAGGGTGAGGATTTCCTGCAGCAGGGCGAAGCCGGTGGTGGTGTCGTCCGGCGTGGGCGGGAGACCCAGGTCCATGGTGACCACCGCGGGCTCGTGGCGCCGCAGCTGGATGATGGCCGACTCGCGGTCGTCCGCCACCAGCACTTCGTACTGGTCGAACGCCCACTTCATCTGCTTCTGCAGGGCCGGGTCGTCTTCGATGACGAGCAGGGGTTTGCGCTTGTCCGTGTTCATGCTGCCTTGTCGTCGTTGTCGAGGCTTGCCTCTTTCCTGTCACGCGCGGGCAGGCTCACGCGGAAGCGCGTACCCACCCCCACCTCGCTCTCGACGGTGATGCGTCCGCCGAGCTCCTGGATGTACTGCTGGCTCTCGTACGCGCCGATGCCCATGCCGGTGGCCTTGGTGGAGCGGAACGGCTTGAACAATTCGTCGCGAATGAACTGCGGCGTCATGCCCTTGCCGTGGTCCCGCACCTCGATCAGGACGAAGCTGCCGTCCTGCCGTGCCTCGATGTCCACCGTGCCCCGCCCTTCCATGGCGTCGAAGGCGTTCTGCACCAGATGGCCCAGCACCCGCTCCAGGCGGTCGGTGTGGCCCATGGCCCAGAGTTCATCGCCCACGGATGCCGTGACCGTCCGTCCCTGTCGCCCCCATGCACCCTTGATGCCTGCAATCACCGCGCCAACGTCGACGGGGGCCGGGTTCTCGATGGGCGCAGTGCCCGAGCGCAGCTGCAGCAGCAGTCGCTGCATGCGCTGGACCACGTGCTCGATGGTCTCGCGCATGTCCTTCTGGAATTCAGGATTTGCGGCATGGCGCTCGGCGTTCTTGAGCATGAGCGACAGCTGGGCCACGAGGTTCTTGAGGTCGTGGACCACGAAGGCGGACATGCGGTTGAAGGCACTGAACTGCTGCGCCTCGACCAGGGCCTCGGCCAGCCGCACCTGGCTGATGACGCTGGCCGCCTGCTTCGCCGCGGTCTTGAGCAGGTCCAGCACCTCCCAGTTCAGCTCGACCGGGGTCCGCGGCTTGGTGAGCACCACCAGACCGCCCAGGCCGTCGGCCACCGGCAGGGGGATGACGATCCAGGCATTTCCCAGGGCCAGCAGCCATCCGGGCGGTTCCATGCCGGGGTAGGCATCACGCCGGCGCATGAAATCCTGCACGTCCACCACCCACCCGGTGCGCGCGAGAAAGCCGATGAACGGATCATCCGCCGGAATGGTGGGCAGGTCGGCGGGCATGTTCCAGCGCCCGGACTGGCGGAAGTCCCCGCGCTCGTCGCGCCACCACTGCGCCCCGCCAGGGCTCTCGACGAGGTCCGCCAG
The DNA here is from genome assembly GCA_040373665.1 of Burkholderiales bacterium. GTDB lineage: Bacteria > Pseudomonadota > Gammaproteobacteria > Burkholderiales. Next base: position 3,240 of record JBEICA010000239.1, read on the forward strand.
GGCGTGGATGGAGCGCGTCACCATGTCGCCGTCGTCGGCAGCATTGCTGAGGAAGTTGGTGAATTTCAGCCACTCCTCGCGGTAGTCGTAACGGTAGGCGTAGAAGTGCTTGTTGATGAACACCCGCAGCCGGGCGCGCACGGTACGCGAAAACGCCAGCACCGCCAGCGCGAGCGTGGCGGCGAACACCACGGTCACCTGCACCGCGGTGGCCCAGCCCCCTCCGAAAAAGCGCACGAAGTACCCGGCACCGGCAACCGCCAGCATGTACAACCCCGACAGCAGCAGGGCCGTGGAGCTGAACATGACCTGCCGCGACACGGCGACGTCCACGGTCCAGTCGCGGTTGCGCTTGGTGGCGACGAACAGCAGCGGGATGACGAAGGCGTGGAGCACGCCGCGGACAATCCAGATCTGGACGTTGAGCTCCTTGAGCAGGAGCGCATCCGAAAACACGAACAGGTCGAAGCCGAACATGGCCGCCAGCGCGAGGCACAGCGGCTTGACCGCCCAGCGCCCGGCCTCGCCGGTGCCGCGATACAGTTGTTCGCAAAGCATCAGGCCGCCGACCGAGGCCACCGCGAAGGCGGTGAGCATGGGGGCCTGCGGGTTGAGGGCGATGCCCGGGTGTTCCGCGATGAAGCTCGAGCCGATGCCCAGTGCCCAGAGGATGGCCAGCAGCACGATGGCCAGCACCCAGCGCAGCCGCCCGCTCAGGGACACCGACCGCCCGACCAGGGCGAAGGCGGGCAGCAGGTGCAGGAGAAAGCCCATCCAGACCACGAAGCGGGCCCCGTCGGCCAGGAAGTGCACCAGCACCAACCCGCGCTCGGGATACAGCGCCACAGCCAGGCCGGTGTACTGCCACACAGCGGTGACGGCGCAGGCCAGTGCCAGCAGCCGGGCGCGGTCGTTGCCGCGCGAGCGCACCGCGAGCAGGGCCGCCAGCCCGCCGAAGGCGAGGCCACCGAAGCCGTAGCACAGGGATGCGACCAGGGCTTGGGACATCACCGGGCAGCCTTGACGGAGGGGCGGGACGCGGCGTTCGGGGCAGCGGGGCGGGCGTTCACGCGCTTGGACTCAGGGGCGGACAGGTTGGCAGAACAAGGCGACAGGCGCCGGGCCCGCGGCGGGGCGCCTGGGCTCAGCGCACGCCTTCCCCGAACAGGACCACGCGGAAGGTACTGAAAAGAATCACCATGTCCAGCATCACGGTGTGGTTCTTCACGTAGTAAAGATCGTATTGCAGCTTGCGCACCGCGTCCTCGACCGACGCGCCATAGCTGTAGCGCACCTGCGCCCAGCCGGTGAGGCCGGGCTTGACGCTGTGGCGGGCGCCGTAGAACGGCACCTGCTCGGTGAGCTGGGCGACGAAGAACGGCCGCTCGGGGCGGGGGCCGACGAAACTCATCTCGCCCTTGAGCACGTTGAAGATCTGCGGCAGCTCGTCGATGCGGGTGCGGCGGATGAAGCGGCCGACCCGGGTCACGCGCGGGTCGCCCGTGGCGGCCCAGCGCGGCACGCCGTCCTTCTCGGCGTCGGTGCGCATGCTGCGGAACTTGAGCAGCATGAAATTCCGCCCCCCCAGGCCGACCCGCTCCTGGCGGAAGATCACGGGTCCGCCGCTTTCCAGGAAGATGGCCAGGGCGGCGACGAGCATGGCTGGGCCTGCCAGCGCCAGCAGCGTGAGGGAGGCGCCAAGGTCGAAGGCGCGCTTGACGACGCGGCGTGACCAGCCCTGGCGGAAACCGTGGCCGTAGATGAGCCAGCTGGCCTTGAGCGAGCTGACCGGAACCTCGCCCGAAACCCGCTCGAAGAAGGCCGACAACTCGGTGATGCGCACGCCGCGCAGGCGGCAGTTGAGCAGCTGACTCACCGGCAGCACGCCCCCGCGCTGTTCCTGCTGAGCGACGATGATCTCGTGCACGCCCAGCCGGGCCACGGTGTCCTCGAGCGAGGCTCCAGTGCGGATCACCCGGTCGGCCGAGACCGCCTGGACCGGGCTGCTGCCGAGTGGGAAGAAGCCGGCCAGCGACACCCCGGTGCGGCCTGAGCCATTCAGCGTCTGCTCGACGGCCAGAGCCTCGGGCCCGGTGCCCAGCACCAGGATGCGGTGAGTGAGCCAGTTCATCTCCACCCCGAACAGCAGGAGCAGGCGCACCAGCATCAGGCCTCCGGCCGACAGGAGCAAGGCCTCCGGCAGCGCAGCGCGGTAGCCGTCTCCGTTGGGCAACAGGGCGAACAGCGCGTACACCACGCCGCCCCCGACGACGAGGCTCAGCAGGACACGCAGCGCGAAAGCGACGGCGGAGGACTCGCGGTCGATGCGGTGCAACTGGAAGGCGCCGAGGAAGA
>JBEICA010000226.1:0-6010 GCA_040373665.1 Burkholderiales bacterium
CGCCAACCGCCGGGTCCGCCAGTTCCGCCTCGAGCGCAGCCCAGCGCTCCAGCACCGGCGGAAGCGACTTCTCCTTCACGTGGCCGAAACCGCGGATGCGCTCCGGCAGGGACGCGAGTTCCACCGCCAGTTCCACGGTGTCACCATCGAGGCGCGGCAGGACCGACCGGACCGACGAGACGTAACGGTCGATCAGTTCGCGCTCGGTACGCCGCTCGGCGCTGCGGCCGAAGGGGTCCAGGCGGGTGCCGCGCAGGAAGCGCAGCCCCGCCAGCACGCGCATGGCTGGCTTCATCCACGAACCGTACTCGGCCTTGAGCAGGCGCCCGTCGGCATCGCGCTTCGCGAACAGCGGCGGCGCGAGGTGGTAGCGCACGGTGTAGTCGCCGTCGAAGGCCGCGCGCACCTTCCTGTCGAAGTCGCCGTTGGAATACAGCCGCGCCACCTCGTATTCGTCCTTGTAGGCCATGAGCTTGTAGAGGTTGCGTGCCACCGCGCGGGACAGCCGGTCGCCACGCCCCAGCGCGGCTTCGGCCTGCCGCACCTGTGCCACCACGTCGGCATAGTGACGGGCGTAGGCGGCGTTCTGGTAGTCGGTGAGCCAGCCGACGCGCCGCTCCACCAGGGTGTCCAGCGACTGGGGCAGCGGCAGCGCCACGGGTGTCGCCGGGGTGGCCGCCTTTTCCACGAGCTGCGGGTGCAGCGCCATGCGGCGCCCCCACAGGAAGGCCTGGCGATTGGCTTCCACCGCCACGCCGTTGAGCTCGATGGCGCGGTCGAGCGCCTCGGCCCCCAGGGGCACCAGCCCCTTCTGGAACGCGAACCCCAGCATGAACAGATTGGTGGCGATCGCGTCTCCCAGCAGGGCCGTGGCCAGCCGGGTCGCATCCAGGTAATGGCTGCTGCCGCCGACGGCCTCGTCGATCAGGGCGTGCAGGGCCCCGTCCGGAAAACGCCAGTCCGCGTCCTGGGCGAACGCGCCGGTGGGCTGCTGGTGGGAATTGATGACCGCGACCGTCCGCCCGGGGCGGGTCTTGGCGATGGCGTCCGCCGCCCCCGCGGTGAGCATGTCGCAGCCCAGGACGAGGTCGGCCTCGCCGGTGGCGATGCGCTGGGCGCGAAGGTCCTCCTGGCGTGGCGCGATGCGCACGTGCGAGGTGACGGCACCGTTCTTCTGCGACATGCCGGTCATGTCCAGCACCGACACCCCCTTGCCTTCCAGGTGGCCGGCCATCCCCAGCAGGGCGCCGATGGTGATGACGCCCGTGCCGCCGACACCGGTGATCAGCAGGTTGTAGGGCTGGGTCAGCGGTGCCGGCACCGGCAGCGGCAGTTCGCCGAAGGCGGACACGTCCGCGCTGCGGGCCGCCCGCGACTTGCGCGGCACGCCGCCGTCGACGCTCACGAAGCTCGGGCAGAAGCCCTCGACGCAGGTGAAGTCCTGATTGCAGGCCGACTGGTCGATGACGCGTTTGCGGCCGACCTCGGTCTCCAGGGGGAGGATGGCGGTGCAGTTGGACTGCACCCCGCAGTCGCCGCAGCCCTCGCACACGGCATCGTTGATGAACATGCGCCGCGCCGGGGTGGGGAACTCGCCCTTCTTGCGGCGGCGCCGCTTCTCCGCCGCGCAGGTCTGGTCGTAGATGATGACCGACACGCCCGTGACCTCGCGGAACTCGCGCTGCACGGCCGCCAGCGCGCCGCGCTCGTGCAGGGTCACCTCCGGCGGCAGGGCCGAGCGGTCCTCGTAGCGCCCGAGATCCTCGGTGACGATGGCGATCCGCCTCACCCCCTCGGCAGCCATCTGCCGCGCGATCATGGGCACGGTCACGGTACCGTCGACCGGTTGGCCGCCGGTCATGGCGACCGCGTCGTTGTAGAGGATCTTGTAGGTCATGTCGACGCCGGCCGCCACGGCGGCGCGGATGGCCAGATGACCGGAGTGGAAGTAGGTGCCGTCGCCCAGGTTGGCGAACACGTGCTTGCGGGTCGAGAACGGCGCCTGACCGATCCAGGGTGCGCCCTCGCCGCCCATCTGCGTGGTGGTGCGGTTGTGCTCCGGATAGATGGCGGTGGCCATCACGTGGCAGCCGATGCCCGCCAGCGCCAGACTGCCCTCGGGCACCTTGGTGCTGCGGTTGTGCGGACAGCCGGAGCAATACCACGCCGGCCGGGTCGGGGTGTCCACCGCCTTGCGCAGCACCGCCTCCTTGGCCTCCAGGAACGCGAGCCGCGCCTTGATGCGGTCGCTCGGGTGGAAGCGCGCCACCCGGCCGGCGATGACGCGCGCGATCTGGGCGATGGAGAAGTCGCCCTTGGCGGGCAACAGCCACTGGCCGCGCGGCGCCACCCACTCGCCCTGCTCGTCGAACTTGCCGATCACCCGCGGCCGCACGTCCGGATGCCAGTTGTAGAGCTGCTCCTTCAACTGGTACTCGACCATCTGGCGCTTTTCCTCCACCACGAGGATCTCCTCCAGCCCGCGCGAGAACTCGCGCACGCCGTCGGGCTCCAGCGGCCAGGGCATCGCGACCTTGAACAGCCGGATGCCGATGTCGGCGGCCTCGCGCTCGCCGATGCCGAGTTCGTCGAGCGCTTCCAGCACGTCCATGTAGGACTTGCCCGAGGCGATGATGCCCAGGCGGGCGTGCGGCGAATCGATGGTGATGCGGTTCAGACGGTTGGCCCGCGCGTAGGCGATGGCGGCGTAGATCTTGTAGTCCTGCATCAAGGACTCCTGCCGCCGCGCCTGCACGCCCAGGGTGTCGGTCGACAGGCGGGCGTTCAGCCCCCCCTCGGGCATCAGGAAATCGCCGGGCAGGACGATGGACGGTCGCGTGATGTCTGCTTCGACCGACGCCGAGGACTCGACCGTGTCGGCCAGCGCCTTGAAGGCCACCGCACAGCCGGAGAAGCGCGACATCGCGATGCCGTGCAGCCCGAGCTCCAGGTACTCGCCGACGTTGCAGGGATACAGCACCGGGATCATCGATGCAGAGAACAGGTGGTCGCTCTGGTGCGGCAGGGTCGAGGAGTAGGCGCCGTGGTCGTCACCCGCCACCAGCAGCACGCCACCGTTCGCCGCAGTGCCTGCGAAGTTCATGTGCTTGAACACGTCGCCGCAGCGGTCCACCCCCGGGCCCTTGCCGTACCACATGGCGAACACGCCGTCGTAACGCGACCCGCCGGTGAGCTGCACCTGCTGCGTGCCCCAGACGGCGGTGGCGGCCAGTTCCTCGTTCACTCCCGGCTGGAACCGGACGTGGTGGGCCTCCAGGTGAGGCGCGGCCTTCCACAGGGCCTCGTCCAGCCCGCCCAGCGGCGAGCCGCGGTAGCCCGACACGAAGCCGGCGGTGTTGAGACCGGCCGCGAGGTCGCGGCGCCGCTGCACCAGCATCAGGCGCACCAGCGCCTGAATGCCGGTGAGGTAGATGCGGCCGCTATCGGCTGCGTACTTGTCGTCCAGGGTGACGGCGTGCATGGAGTTCTCCGGTAGGAAAAACGTCGATGACGGAGGCCTTGGGTTCGGCATCCGCCCTGCCGTGCGCGGGGACCTGTGGGTCCCCGGCGCACGCTGGCCTGTTGCCCGACACGCGATCGCCGCTCCAGCGGCGGTGCTCGTCGAGCAGGATTTCGTGGTGGCCGCTGCCGGCCGGGATCATGGGAAAGCAGTTCTCCAGGGGCGCCACATCGACGTCCAGGAAGAAAGGGCCGTCGTGCGCCAGACAGCGCGCCAGCGCCGCCTCGAGTTCGGCCGGATCGCTCACGCGCTCCGCGGCCCAGCCGAAGGCCCGCGCGACCGCGGTGAAATCGGGCGCACCCGTGGCGCTCTGCGACAGGCGGCCGCCGTGCACCAGCTGCTGCCACTGGCGCACCATGCCCATCCAGGCGTTGTTGAGCACCACCACCTTCACCGCCACGCCCTCCTGCGTCGCCGTGGCAAGTTCCTGGATGTTCATCAGGATCGAGGCATCGCCGCTGAGGCAGACCACGGGCGCGTCGGGGTGGGCGATCTTCGCGCCGATGGCGGCCGGCAGACCGTAGCCCATGGTGCCGGCGCCGCCCGAGGTGAGCCAGCGCCCGGGGCGCTCGAAGCCGAGATACTGGGCGGCCCACATCTGGTGCTGGCCGACGTCGGTGGAGACGATGGCGTCGCTGCCGGCCAGGGCGTCCCCGAGGCTTCGCACCAGGTGCTGCGGCAGGATGACGTCCTCGCGCGGCGTGAAACCCAGCGACTGCTCGGCGCGCCAAGCCTCGATGCGGGCCCACCACCCGGCGAGATCGGGGGTCGGGCTCAGGGCCCCGTCGAGCGCGTCGTTGAGCGCCGCGAGCGCCTCGCGACAGTCGCCCACCAGCGGCACGTCGGCCTTCACCAGCTTGTTGATGGAGGCCGGGTCGATGTCGATGTGCACGATGCGCGCACCGGGGGCGAAATGCTCCAGCCGGCCGGTGACGCGATCGTCGAAGCGCGCTCCCACGCAGACGATCAGGTCGGCGTGGTGCATCGCCAGATTGGCCTCGAGGGTCCCGTGCATGCCGAGCATGCCGAGGAACTGCGGGTGCGAGGCCGGGAAGGCGCCCAGGCCCATGAGCGTCAGGGTGCAGGGCGCGCCGGTACGCTCCACCAGCCGGCGGAAGGCGTCGCAGGCCCCGGGACCGGAGTTCACCAGTCCCCCGCCACCGTAGAACACCGGCCGCACCGCGCCGCCCAGCAGCGCCGCCGCCTCCGCCACACGGGTGCGCGACACGGGCCGGCGCGGCTCCGGCGGACGGGCCGGCGGGACGTCCGCGCGGGCCCGGGCGGGTGCGAGCTGCAAGTCCTTGGGGAAATCCACCAGCACCGGGCCGGGACGGCCGGTGGTGGCGACACGGAATGCCTTCTCGATCACGCCGGCGACCTCGTTGGCGCTGCGGATGGCCGTGTTCCATTTGGTGACCGGCCGCGACAGACCCAGCGCGTCGCACTCCTGGAAAGCATCGGTACCGATCAGCGAGGTGGCGACCTGCCCGCTGATGCACACCACCGGCACGGAATCGCACATCGCGTCCAGCAGGCCGGTGATGGTGTTGCTCACCCCGGGCCCCGAGGTGACCAGCACCACGCCGGGACGCCCGGTGGAACGGGCGTAGCCTTCGGCGGCGTGCACCGCGGCCTGCTCGTGGCGCACCAGCACATGACGCAGCCGGGGCTCACCATGCAGGGCGTCGTAAACCGGCAGAATGGCGCCACCCGGGTAGCCGAAAATCACCTCCACCCCCAGCTCGATGAGCGTGTCCAGCAGGACCCGCGCGCCGGAAATGGCGTGCGCGACCTCCAGGGACTCGGGACGCTCGAGACGGGCCAGGGCGGTGACGGCGTTCATGAGGGCTTCCTTGGTGTGCGTGATCGTGATCGGGATCCGGACCGGCAGATGGGGCTCGGGTCGGCGCCATGGAAGTGGAAGATACCTGTCACTCCGGGGAAAAGGCGCCCGCATTTCCTTCTCAGAGGCACGCTTTTCGGATAACTTTTCCACCGAAAGCCATCCGACAGGATTTTTTGTCGCCACACCGCCCGGGAGTCCCTCGTCATGAATCTGGACAAGTTCGATCTCGCCATCCTGGCCGTGCTGCAGCAGGACGCGCGTGCCAGCCTGCAGGACATCAGCGCCCGCGTCGGGCTGTCGTCCACGCCCTGCTGGAACCGCATCCGGCGCATGGAAAGCGAGGGCGTGATTCGCGGCTATACGGTACGCATCGACCCGGCCGCCGTGGGCTTCGCGGAAACGGTGATCGTCCAGGTGACGCTGGAGAGCCACAGCGACGAGACCCTGTACGAATTCGGGCGCATCCTCGGCGAGATTCCCGAGGTGCTGGAGGCTTTCCTGGTATCGGGGGATTTCGACTATCTGATCCGCATCGCGGTGCGCGACACGAAGGACTACGAACGCTTGCTGCGGGAGAAGCTCTACCGCATCCCCGGCATCCGCCACAGCAAGTCGAGCTTCGTGCTGCGGCGGCTCAAGGAGGC
>JBEICA010000250.1:0-5375 GCA_040373665.1 Burkholderiales bacterium
CCCGTAGCCGCGCCGCTAACACACGCTGCCTGCCGCACACCAGCTTCCCCAACCGACGCCGACGGAAAAGGAAGGCCCGTAGCCGCCAGCGAACCCAACGTGAAGGCCGCCGGCAACGGGGCAGACCCTGACGAGCTCGCACCGGCGCGTCCAGCCCTGGTGGTTCTTCCTGCCGCTGCTGGTGGCCGGCACCCTGCCGTGGACCGTGCTCGCCGGCCAATCGGTGCTGCGCAGCCTCCGACACGATCCGTCATCGCCCGGCTTCCGGCCGCGCCTGTTCCTGCTGTGCTGGATCGGTTTCGTGGTGCTGTTCTTCTCCGCCTCCGGCTCCAAGCTGCCGTCCTACATCCTGCCGGTGTTCCCGGCCCTGGCCTGGCTGATGGGCGACACCCTGGCGCGACTGCCGGCCGGCGCCCTGCGCTGGCACGCGCTGCCGCTGTTGCCCCTGGCCCTGGCCGCGGCACTGCTGGCCACGCGCGCCGAGCGCTTCGCCAACGAACGCACGCCCGCAGCCCTGTACCAGGCCTTCGAGCCGTGGATCCTGGCGGCCGCGGCCGCCATCGCGGTCGCGGCGGTCCTGTGCCTGTGGTGGGACCGGCAGGGACGGCGCGCCCTGGCCGTCGTGGCGATGGGCATCGGCGGGCTCGCCGCCTGGCAGGCGGTGCTGACCGGCCACGACGCGCTCTCGCCCTCCTTCTCCAGCGCCCGCTTCGTCGAGAGCCTGCCCGAGCAGCTCCGGTCCGACTGCCCGCTGTACAGCGTGCGCGCCTACGACCAGACCCTGCCCTTCTACCTCGGCCGCACGGTCACGCTGGTGGAGTTCGCCGACGAGATGCAGTTCGGCCTGGAGCAGGAGCCTGCCCTGGGCGTGCCCAACGTCGGTCTGTTCATGGAACGCTGGCGCACCCAGTCCTGCGCCTACGCGTACATGGAGCCCGCCACGCACACAGAACTCGCCGCCGCCGGCCTGCCCATGCGCCTGATCGCGCGCGACACTCGCCGGGTGCTGGTGGCCCATCCCGCCATGGAGCCCCTGCCCCTGCCATGAACCCCGTCGCTGCCGCTCTCGTGCTCACCGGCGTGATGCTCAACGCCGCCGCCCAGCTGCTGCTCAAGGCCGGCACCAACGCCATCGGCCACTTCGAGTTCCGGCTCGCCAACCTGCTGCCCATCGGACTGAAGGTGGCGCTCGAGCCACATATCCTGGGTGGGCTGGCCTGCTATGCGGTGAGCGTGGTGGTGTGGATCCTGGCGCTGTCGCGCGTCGAGGTGAGCATCGCCTACCCGATGCTGTCGCTGGGCTACGTGGTCAACGCCGTGGCCGCCTGGTGGCTGTTCGGCGAGGTGCTCAACGCCATGCGGCTGGCGGGCATCGCCGTGATCATCGTCGGCGTGGTGCTGGTCGCACGGAGCTGAGACATCCATGGACAACGACTTCCTTCCCTTCACCCGGCCGAGCATCGACGAGGACACCATCGCCGGCGTGGCGGAAGTGTTGCGCTCGGGCTGGATCACCAGCGGCCCGCAGGTGAAGCGCTTCGAGGCGCTGCTGTCCGCGCACTGCGGCGGTCGGCCGGTGCGGGCCCTGGCCTCGGGCACGGGCGCGCTGGAGCTGGCACTCGAGATCGCCGGCGTGCGCCCCGGCGACGAGGTCATCACCACGCCGCTGACCTGGGTGGCCACGGCCAACGTGGTGGTGCGCGCCGGCGCCCGGCCGGTGCTGGTGGACGTGGATCCGCGGACCCGGCTGATCGACCTCGAGGAGGCGGCGGCGGCCGTCACACCGAGGACCCGGGCCCTCATCCCGGTGGATCTGGCCGGCCTGCCGGTGGACCGCGACCGCCTGTACGCCCTTGCCGGCCGCCACGGCCTGCGGGTGATCGAGGACGCGGCCCAGAGCCTGGGCAGCCACTGGAACGGACGGCCCATCGGCAGTTTCGGCGATCTGGTGTGCTTCTCCTTCCACGCCAACAAGAACCTCACCACGGCCGAGGGTGGCGCCCTGGTGCTCGCCGATGAGCGCGAGGCGGCGCTGTGCGAGCGCCTGCGTCTGCAGGGCGTGGTGCGCCTGCCGGATGGGGAACAGGAGGTCGAGGTCGCCGGCGCCAAGCTCAACATGACCGACGTGGCGGCGCGCATCGGCATCGGCCAGATGCCCCACCTCGCGGCCTTCAACGCGCGCCGCCGCGCGCTGGCGATGCGTTACTTCGAGCGCCTGGACCCCGATCTGCCGCTGGACCTGCCGCCGCGCGACACCGCCGACTCGAACTGGCACATGTTCCAGCCGGTGCTGCGCCTGGACGAGACCGGCCTGTCGCGGGGGGAATTCCTGCAGGCGATGCAGGCGCGCGGCATCGGCGTCGGCGTGCACTACCCGGCCCTGCACCTGTTCGCGCTCTACCGCGGGATGGGCTACGGCCCGGGGGATTTCCCGCAGGCCGAGCGCATCGGCGCGGGCATCGTGACGCTGCCGCTGTTCCCTGCCATGCGCGACGCCGACGTGGACCGGGTCTGCGACGCGGTGCGTGATATTCTCCGGCCCAATTCCGCGTCCCGCCACCGATGAGTTCCCCCCCCTCGGTCTCCGTCGTCATTCCCGTCTACATCGAGGAATCCGGTCTTCCCGCCCTGTTCCAGCGTCTCTATGCGGCGCTCGACCAGCTCGGCAGGTCCTACGAGGTGGTGTTCGTCAACGACGGCAGCGTCGACCGCTCGGCGGCGCTGCTGCGCGCCCAGTATCAGCAACGGCCGGACGTGACGCGCGTGGTGCTGTTCAACGGCAACTTCGGTCAGCATCTGGCCATCATGGCGGGCTTCGAGCACGCCCGCGGCGAGTGCATCGTCACCCTCGACGCCGACCTGCAGAACCCGCCCGAGGAGATCGGACGCCTTCTGGCGGCGATGGACCAGGGACACGATTACGTCGGCACCATCCGCCGCATGCGCCGCGACACCGCCTTCCGGCGCGTCGCCTCGCGCGCCATGAACCGGCTGCGCGAACGCATCACCCGCATCCGCATGACCGATCAGGGCTGCATGCTGCGCGCCTACAGCCGCGACATCGTCGACGCCATCAACGCCTGCCGCGAGGTCAACACCTTCATCCCGGCGCTGGCCTACACCTTCGCCCAGCGTCCGACCGAGATCGAGGTCGGCCACGAGGACCGCGCCGCCGGCGAATCGAAGTATTCGCTGTACAAGCTGATCCGCCTGAACTTCGATCTGGTGACCGGCTTCTCGCTGGTGCCGCTGCAGATGTTCTCGCTGTTCGGCATCGTCATCTCGCTGCTGTCGGTGCTGTTCGTGGTGTTCCTCGCCATCCGCCGGCTGGTGGTGGGGCCGGAGGCGGAGGGCCTGTTCACGCTGTTCGGCATCGCCTTCTTCCTGATCGGCATCGCGCTGTTCGGCATCGGCCTGCTCGGCGAGTACGTCGGCCGCATCTACCAGCAGGTGCGCCAGCGGCCGCGTTACCTCATCCAGGCGGTGCTGGGCGCGGAAGCGGGCGACGCCGCAGCCCCGGCGACACCCCCGGCGGGATGAGCGCCCGCGCGGTCGTCCTCGCCTACCACGACGTCGGCCACCGCTGTCTTTCGGTGCTGCTGGCGCACGGCGTGGATGTGACCCTGGTCGTGACCCACCGCGACGCCCCCGGCGAGAACATCTGGTTCGCCAGCGTGGAGCGTCTGGCACGCGAGCACGGGCTGCCGCTGGCCCTGGCCGAGGACCTCGACGACGACGCCCTGGCCGCCGCGGTCGCCGCGGCGCGGCCGGATTTCCTGTTCTCGTTCTATTTCCGGCGCATGCTGCCGCCGGCGGTGCTGGCGCTGGCGCCGCGCGGCGCCCTGAACATGCACGGCTCGCTGCTGCCGCGCTACCGCGGGCGGGTGCCGGTGAACTGGGCCGTGATCCGCGGCGAGCGCGAGACCGGCGCCTCGCTGCACCACATGGTCGCGAAGCCCGATGCCGGCGATCTCGTCGACCAGCTGGCCGTGCCCATCCTGCCTGACGACACGGCAGTGGAGGTGTTCCGCAAGGTGACCGTGGCGGCCGAACTGGTGCTCGACCGCAGCCTGCCTGGCCTGCTCGAAGGCGGCATCGTGGCGCGCCCCCTGGACCTGTCGCAGGGCAGTTATCGCGGTGGCCGGCGTCCCGAGGATGGCGTGATCGACTGGCGCTGGCCGGCCGCGCGAATCCACGATCTGGTGCGTGGCGTGGCCCCGCCCTACCCGGGCGCCTCGACCGTGCTGGCCGGCCATGCGGCGCGGCTGCTGCGTACCCTGTCGCGCAGCGAGCCGACGCAGCGTCCGCCCGGCACGCTCTGGGCCGCGGACGGACGCCTGCGCGCCGCCTGCGGCGACGGCCGGGCGCTGCCGGTGCTCGAACTCGAGGTGGACGGCGTCCGCGCCGACGCCGCCGCCTTCCTCAACCTGTTCGGTGGCGAAGTGCTCGCCGCCCCTCCCCCGAGACCATGAAAAAGATCCTCATCCTGGGCGTGAACGGCTTCATCGGCCACCATCTGTCGAAGCGCATCATCGAGACCACGCCGTGGGAGGTGTACGGCATGGACATGCAGGACGACCGCGTCGCCGACCTGCGCGGTCACCCGCGCTTCCACTTCTTCGAGGGTGACATCACCATCAACAAGGAGTGGATCGAATACCACATCCGCAAATGCGACACGGTGCTGCCGCTGGTGGCCATCGCCACGCCGGCCACCTACGTCAAGGAACCGCTGCGGGTGTTCGAGCTCGACTTCGAGGCCAACCTGCCCATCGTCCGCTCCTGCGTGAAGTACCGCAAACGCATCCTCTTCCCCAGCACCTCCGAGGTCTACGGCATGTGCCGGGACGCAGAGTTCGATCCCTACGCGTCCGAGCTGGTGGTGGGCCCCATCCCCAAGCAGCGCTGGATCTACTCCATCAGCAAGCAGCTGATGGACCGCGTCATCTGGGCCTACGGTGCCCAGGAGGGGCTGGACTTCACCCTGTTCCGGCCCTTCAACTGGATCGGCGCCGGGCTGGACAACATCCACACGCCCAAGGAAGGCAGCTCGCGCGTCATCACCCAGTTCTTCGGCCACATCGTGCGCGGCGAGGAGATCAAGCTGGTCGACGGGGGCGGACAGAAACGCGCCTTCACCTACATCGACGACGGCGTCGACGCGCTGATGCGCATGATCGACAACCGTGACGGCGTGGCCTCGGGCAAGATCTACAACGTCGGCAATCCCGCCAACGAGTTTTCGGTGCGCGAACTGGCCACCATGATGGTCGCTCTCGCGCTCGACTATCCCGAGTACCGTGAGGCCGCCAGCCGCGTGAAGCTGGTGGAGACCACCTCCTCGTCCTACTACGGCGCCGGCTACCAGGACGTGC
>JBEICA010000336.1:0-3582 GCA_040373665.1 Burkholderiales bacterium
ACCCTCCGACGAGCCCCGTGCTCGCGGCCTGCGGCGAAGTGTTCGCGCCCTGGGTGGCGTGTTTTCCGCCCGCCGCAGGCCTGCCCTATCTCGCCGACATGGCGAGACTGGAACGCGCCATGGTCGAGCTGCTGGACCACGACGCGGCGCAGGCTGTGCCCCCGGAGACCATCGAGGCGAGCCTCGACGCCGCGATCGCGCCCGGCCGCTTCCATGTCCGGCTGCAGCCGGCGCTGCGCGTGCTGCGGTTCGACCACGGTGTGGTGTCGCTGTGGTTGGCGCATCGCGACGACGAGGCCGACCTGGCCCAGCTCGATGTGGACAGGCCCGAGCACTGCCTGCTGCTGCCGGACGCGGACAGCGTCGTCACCGTGCCCATCGACCAGGCGACGGCGGGCTTCATCACGACTCTGCTGCACGAAGGCAGCCTGGACGAGGCCGCACAAGCCTGGGCTGGTGCGCCCGGCGTCGACATCACGCAGGCGCTGGGGCTGCTGATCCGGCACCGGTTGATCACCGCATGGACCTTCGAGCCACTGCAGGCATGAACCGCCTGCAACGACACGGCGGGGCAGTCGTTCCCCGGCCACCGGTCTTCGCGCTGCCCGCGGCTCTTGCCCTGGCGGCCGAATCGCTGGTCGCGCTCATCGCGCGTTTCTCCATGGCAGCGGTGTTCTGGAAATCCGGGCAGACCAAGATCGAGGGGTTTGCGCTGGACATCGTCGACGGGGTGTTCCAACCAGGGTTGCCGCGCCTCTCGGACACCGCCGTCGACCTGTTCCGCGACGAGTACCGGCTGCCCTGGCTGTCGCCAGAGCTCGCGGCAAGTGCCGCAGCCTGGGGAGAACACCTGCTCCCGGCCATGCTGCTGCTGGGTCTGGGCACCCGCGTGGGCGCGCTCGGTCTGCTGGGGATGACAGCTGTCATCCAGGCGTTCGTCTACCCCGATGCCTATGCGACGCATGGCACCTGGGCAGCGCTGCTGGCCTGGCTGGCGCTGCGCGGCCCGGGCGCGATCTCTCTCGACCACGTTCTGGAATGCTGGCTGAAGCGATGGAACGGCGCTATGGAAACTCCCCGATGACGGCGGCGAGCCTCCGAGGCGCGGTGCCGGCCCGGCACGCGGACCACCCGTGCGGGGCCGGCGGCGTTTCTGGCAACATCAACAGCCGGCAACCCGCATTTCGCGCATGCGCCATGGGCAACGAGCCCGTCGATGAACTGGAGGGCCTGCTGCGGCCCCTGTGGCTGCGGGGGCAGGCGGGCGACGAATCCGCTTACCGCGATGCGCTGTCCGTGATCGCCGGCCGGCTCCGGTCCTTTCTGCGCCGTCGCATGCAGGGCACACCGGACGACGTCGAAGACCTCGTGCAGGAGACCCTGTTCGCGCTGCATCTCCAGCGCGGCACCTACGACCCCGCGCTTCCGGTGAGCGCCTGGGCACTGGCCATCGCAAGGCACAAGCTTGCCGACCACTGGCGCCGCCGGGGGCGCCGCGAGGACCTGCACCAGCCACTGGACGACACAGCGGAGTCACTGCTGGCGACGCCGGCGCCTGCAGAGGGCGGTACAGGAGATATCGATCGCCTGCTCGGTGCCCTGCCCGAGGCCCAGCGTGCCGCCATCCTGTTCACCAAGGTCGAAGGCCTGTCGGTGTCGGAGGCGGCGGTCCGGGCGCGTGTGTCGGAGTCGGCGCTCAAGGTGCAGGTGCACCGCGGCCTCAAGCGGCTCGCAGCCCTGCTGAGGAGTTGAGACATGAAGACCGAAGCATTGATCGATTTCCTGGCCCGCGGTGCGGGTCCCGCTCCTCGAATAGTGGCCGCGCGGCGGCTGCTTCCCGCCGCCACCCTGGGAGGCACGCTCAGCGCGGCGCTGGTGATGGCCCTGATGGGGCCGATACCCGCCGTGATGTTCGCCACCCCCGCGCCCTGGATCAAGCTGTCCTACGCGGCCCTGCTCGCCCTTGCCACGGGCTGGATGGCGGCCCGCCTGGGACGTCCGGTCAGCCGCCTCGGCGGGCCCGTACTGGCCACGCTCGCAGTCGCCGCAACGATGGCGGCCCTGGGGATGATCGCCTGGCTCGCGACACCCGTGGATGGACGCGCTGTTGCGGTGATGGGCCATTCCTGGCTCGCCTGTCCACGGAACGTGCTGGGCCTGTCCCTGCCCGCGCTGGCCGCAGCACTGTGGGCGCTGCGCGGCCTGGCACCCACCCGACCCCGCCGTGCAGGTCTCGCCGCCGGCCTGTTCGCCGGGGCCCTCGGCGCGGGCGGCTACGCCTTGGGCTGCCGCGAGGAGTCCACCGTCTTCATTTCCCTCTGGTACTCGGCCGGCATCGCTGCGAGCGGGCTGCTGGGAGCCCTCATCGCGCCGCGCGTGCTGCGCTGGTGATCCCGGTGGCACCGCGCCCCCGGCCGGTTACCATTCGGGCGTGCGGGCCCGGCGGGCGGGCGCGGCAAGAGGAAAGAGGCACATGCGCGCCATTCGTTTCCATGGCAGGGGCGACATCCGCTTCGCGGATGTGCCCGAGCCTCCGCCCCCGACGGAGGGTCAGGTCAGGCTACGGGTACGAATGGCGGGGATCTGCGGTTCGGACCTCCACAATTTCGCCACGGGCCAGTGGATCTCCCGGCTTCCGGTGACGCCAGGACACGAGTTCTGCGCGGAAGTGCTGTCGGTTGGTGAAGGGGTGGGCGGGCTGGTGCCGGGAGATCTCGTGGTGGTCGACTCGCGTGCCAACTGCGGCGAATGCGACCACTGCCGGCAAGGTGCGGGCAACCTGTGCCGCCGCATGGGGTTCGTCGGCGAGGTGTGCGATGGCGGGTTCGCCGAGCAGAGTGTCCAGCCGGCCCGGCGGCTGCTGAAGGTGCCCGCAGGAATTGATCCCGCCGTCGCTGCGATGACCGAGCCCCTGGCGGTGGCGCTGCGGGTGGTGCGTCAACTCGCCGCATCGGCGGGAGCCGAAGTATTGGTCGCCGGCGGCGGATGCATCGGCGGGCTGGTGGCCTTGTTGCTGCGGGAACTCGGCCTGCATCCCGTGCTGCTGGCCGACCGCAATGCCGACAGGACCCGGCTGCTCGAGGACGTGACCGGCATCCGCACCGTGGCACTCGAGGCCAGGGCCGTGCGCGATGCCTGCGGCGGCAGGGAGCCGGCCTTCGGCGTCGAGGCCACAGGCTCCGGCGAGGTGCTCAACCGGCTCATCGGCTGCATGCGCTCGGGGGGACGCGTCGCCATGGTGGGTCTGTTCGACGGCGTCCAGTCAGTCGACGTGAACCAGGTGGTGGAGCGCGAGCTTTCGCTGGTCGGATGCAGCGTGTTCCAGGACGAGTTCCGTGATGCGCTTGCCCTGCTGCCGCGTCTTGCCGACCGGCTCGCGGCGCTGGCCACCCAGCCCATCGCGCTCGAGGATGTGCCGGCCGCCTACCAGCGCCTGAGGTCCGGTGGCGTGCCTCAGCTCAAGATGCTGGTGCGGCCTTGAACACTTCGCCGCCGGAGTTCGACGTCCCGCCCTACCGCTCGAGCGGCGTGGTCTATGGCGTGGCGCTCAACGACCCCGCGGCAATCGAGGCCCTCGGAGAT
>JBEICA010000005.1:0-36644 GCA_040373665.1 Burkholderiales bacterium
GACCAGCAAGGCCAGTTCGGATTGCGAGATCGGGAGTTCCGGACCGATGCCGGGGTAGAGCGTCGGATTGAACAGGTCGGCAATGCAGCGCGCCATGCGTGCATCCGGGTCGAGCAGGCGTTCGTACTCGACCATGCCGATGAACTGCGACAGGCGCTCGTTCAGTTGCACCAGGAGGTATCGGTTGAACGGGATGCTCGAGTCCAGCAACCATTCGAAGCTGGCGCGCGGCAGCAGCGCGATGCTGCAGTCCGACAACGACACCGCGTCGTACTTGCGCAGCTCCCGCTTGAGCAGCGAGCCCTCGCCGAACCAGCCGCCCGGCGGCACGCCGGTGAAGGTGGTCGCCCGACCGTCCGGGCTGCTGCTGGAGAGCTTGACCAGGCCGGAGAGCACACCGATCCAGTGCTCGGCAGCGTCCCCCTTGCGCACGATGTTTGAGCCGGCGGCCACATGCTGCACCGCAATAGAAGAAATCACCCGGTCCTCTTCCCCGGGCGTCAGGGCGGCCATCCAGCGTGCGTGGGCCCGCAGCGTCTGTGTCGACATCACAAGATTGTCGTCTCGTTGACAACCCATGTCAGCAGGTCTTTGTTAACCTTCCGCCCTCTCCCGGAGCGCTCTCCAGCGTTGTGCTCCGGCTCTCTCGAGGAGGAATGCCGCTTTGTCCGCCACGGTCTCGTCTCCGCTCGTCGGTCCCGAGGAGACGTTCCCGCGCCTGCTCCTGGAGCACGCCCGGGTGCGGGGTGGTCGCACGGCCATCCGCGAGAAGGATCTGGGCATATGGTTGTCCTGGACCTGGGCCCAGGTGGCTGACGAGGTAAGGGCCATTGCGGGCGGGCTGGCGGCCCGCGGTTTCCGTCGTGGGCAGACCATCGCCATCATCGGCGACAACCGGCCGAGGCTGTACTGGACCATGATGGCTGCGCAATGCCTGGGCGGCATTCCCGTCCCTCTGTACCAGGATGCGGTCGCGCAGGAGATGCTTTTCGTCCTGGAGAACGCGGAGATCGAATTCGCCGCCGTCGAGGACCAGGAGCAGGTCGACAAGATGCTGGAGATCCTGCCGCGCGCCCCCGCTCTGCGGCACATCGTCTACGACGACCCGCGCGGCATGCGCAACTACCGGGACCCGCAACTCGTGTCCTTCGAGGCGCTGCAGGAGGCGGGCCGCGCCTTCCTCCAGGCGCACCCTGGCTTCATCGAGGGCGAGATCGACAAGGGCCGCAGCGGCGACATCGCGGTCATGCTCTACACCTCCGGCACCACCGGTAATCCCAAGGGGGTCTGCCACACCCATGCCTCCCTGATCGGCGCAAGCCGCGGCGACGTCGACTTCGACGGTTTCGGTCCCGCGGATGAGGTGTTGTCCTACCTGCCCATGGCCTGGGTCGGCGACCATCTGTTTTCCTACGCCCAGGCGCTGGTCGCGGGGTTCTGCGTGAACTGCCCCGAATCGAGCGAGACGGTCATGACCGACCTGCGCGAGATCGGTCCGACCTACTACTTCGCACCGCCGAGGGTGTTCGAGAACCTGCTCACGCAGGTCATGATCCGCATGGAGGACGCGGCTCCGCTGAAGCGCCGCATGTTCTCGTGGTTCATGGGGGTGGCGAGGCGTTGCGGGGGGCGGATCCTGGACGGGCGGCCGGCCGGGGTGTCGTTCGCGGACCGCTGGCTCTACCGCCTGGGCAATGTGCTGGTCTACGGCCCGCTGCGCAACGTTCTCGGCATGTCGCGCATCCGCGTCGCCTACACCGGCGGCGCTGCGATCGGACCCGACCTGTTCGATTTCTACCGGTCCCTCGGCATCAACCTGAAGCAGCTGTACGGTCAGACCGAAACCAGCGTGTACGTCTGCAAGCAGCCCAATGGCGAGGTGAAACTCGACACCGTCGGCAAGCCTCTGCCCGGTGTCGAGATCCGGATCGCAGACAACGGCGAGGTGCAGGTGCGCACGCCGGGCATGCTCAAGGAGTACTACAAGCGCCCGGATGCCACGGCCGAGTCGATCTCCGCGGACGGTTGGTTCCTCACGGGGGATGCCGGCTTTTTCGACGAGGACGGCCACCTCAAGATCATCGATCGGGCCAAGGACGTCGGCCGCCTGCGGGACGGCACGCTGTTCGCCCCGCAGTACATCGAGAACAAGCTCAAGTTCTTTCCGCACATCAAGGAAGCCGTCGCTTTCGGGCACGACCGCGACGCCTGCTGCGTATTCGTCAACATCGATCTCGGCTCTGTCGGCAACTGGGCGGAACGCCGCGGCATCGCCTATTCGGGCTACACCGACCTCGCTCAGAAGGACCAGGTCTATGCCCTGGTGCAGGAGTGCATCGAGAAGGTCAACGCCGATCTTGCCCACGACGCCCAGCTGGGTGGCTCGCAGATCCGCCGCTTCCTGGTGCTGCACAAGGAGCTCGACGCCGACGACGGGGAACTGACCCGCACGCGCAAGGTGCGCCGGGGCTTCATCGCCGAGAAGTACGAACAGCTGGTGGCGGCCCTGTATTCCGGGGTGGACCATTGCGAGATCGAAGCCCAGGTGAAGTTCGAGGATGGCCGCACCGGCACCATCCGCGCCGATCTCAAGATTCGCGAGGTGCGTACCTTCCCGGTCGGCGGCGACGCGCGGAGGGCGGCCTGATGGATCAGGCCGTCAACATCGGCCGGAGCATCGGCGGCCAGATGCTTTCTGTCGACAACATCTCCCTGGCATTCGGCGGCGTGAAAGCGCTCACCGACATCAGCTTCGACGTGCGCGAGCACGAGATCCGCGCCATCATCGGTCCCAACGGCGCCGGCAAGAGCTCGATGCTGAACTGCATCAACGGCGTCTATCAGCCGCAGCAGGGCACGATCCGGTTTGACGGGCAGGTGTTCCAGCGCATGGATCCGCACAAGGCAGCGACCATGGGCATCGCCCGGACCTTCCAGAACATCGCCCTGTTCAAGGGCATGAGCGTGCTGGACAACATCATGACCGGCCGCAATCTCAGGATGCACAGCAACCTGTTGCTGCAGGCGCTGTACATCGGCCCCAATCGGCGCGAGGAACTGGAGCACCGGGAAAAGGTCGAGCGCATCATCGATTTCCTTCAGATCGAATCGGTGCGCAAGACGCCGGTCGGCCGCCTGCCCTACGGTGTGCAGAAGCGGGTCGAACTCGGTCGGGCGCTGGCGGCGGAACCACGCCTCCTGTTGCTCGATGAGCCCATGGCCGGCATGAACATCGAGGAGAAACAGGACATGTGCCGGTTCATCCTCGACGTGAACGACGAATTCGGCACCACCATCGTTCTGATCGAGCACGACATGGGCGTGGTCATGGACATCTCGGACCGCGTCGTGGTGCTGGACTATGGCAAGAAGATCGGCGACGGCACCCCGGATGAGGTGCGGAACAATCAGGCGGTGATCGACGCCTACCTGGGGGTGGCGCATGGCTGATCAGGTCTCCACCGCCTCTCGTCAGGGCGGATAGCGGGCATGCAATTCTTCTTCGAAGTGCTCATTGGAGGCCTGCTCGCGGGGGTCATGTACTCCCTGGTGGCACTGGGCTTCGTGCTGATCTACAAGGCCTCCGGGGTGTTCAATTTCGCCCAGGGGGCCATGGTGTTCTTCGCCGCTCTCACCTACGTCGGCCTGCAGGAGAAGTTCGGTCTGCCGGGCTGGCTGGTGTTCCTCCTGACCCTGGGTGTGATGGTCCTGCTGGGTGTGGTCATCGAGCGGGTGGTGTTGCGGCCGCTGGTGAACCAGCCGCAGATCACGCTGTTCATGGCCACCATCGGTCTGGCTTTCTTCATCGAGGGGCTGGCCCAGATCATCTGGGGCACCGAGGTGCGGCGGATGGACCTCGGCATCCAGGACGAGCCCATCGAGGCCGTGATGACCCGTTTCGACCTGCTGGTGAGCAGTTTCGACCTCACTGCAGCGGCGGTTGCCGGCGTGCTGGTCGCGGTGCTCGCGGTGTTCTTCAACAAGACCCGCATCGGCCGAGCACTGCGGGCGGTCGCCGACGATCATCAGGCAGCCCTGGCCGTGGGCATCCCCCTGAAGCAGATCTGGGCCATCGTCTGGTCGGTGGCCGGGTTCGTCGCCCTGGTGGCCGGGTTGATGTGGGGGGCCCGCAACGGCGTGCAGTTCGCCCTGACCTTCGTCGCCCTGAAGGCCCTGCCGGTGCTGATTCTCGGTGGGTTCGAATCCGTCCTCGGGGCCATCGTCGGGGGCCTGATCATCGGAGCCTCCGAGAAGCTGGCCGAGGTCTACCTCGGGCCGCTGATCGGCGGCGGCATCGAGGGCTGGTTCGCCTACGTCATGGCGCTGCTGTTCCTGCTGGTTCGGCCGGAGGGGCTGTTCGGTGAACGCCACATCGACCGGGTCTGAGACGGGCCGCCCCGACAACCCTGACCGCAGACCGTCGCGACAACATGAATCCCCGTCGACCGACAACCTCCGCCGTCCCGGCCCCGGTGAACCGCCAACCTGGCAACGGGGACTGACGCCATGATCTACCGGGAATCCGGCCAGTTCAAAACGAGTTATGCGGCGGATCAGCAGATCTTCCCGATCCTCCAGGACCGGGTGGGCTTACTGCTGCTGCTGGCCGTCGCTTTCGTCGTCGTGCCGCTGACAGCCAGCGGTTACTGGCTCACCGCCATCCTCATCCCCTTCCTGGTGTTCGCCCTGGCCACGCTCGGATTGAACATCCTCACAGGCTACGCCGGCCAGCTGTCCCTCGGCACCGCAGCCTTCATGGCCGTGGGCGCGGTGGCGGCCTACAACTTCCAGCTGCGCGTGCCCGGCATTCCTGTGTTGCTGTCCTTCGTGCTCGGTGGTGCCAGCGCCGCCGTGGTGGGCGCGCTGTTCGGGCTGCCGAGCCTGCGCATCAAGGGTTTCTACCTGGCCGTCGCCACCCTGGCGGCGCAGTTCTTCATTCCCTGGCTGCTCGTGAAGGTGGGCTGGTTCTCCAACTACAGCGCGTCCGGCGTCATCACTGCCCAGCCCATCGAGATCCTGGGCGTGACCATCGATACGCCAGTGGGCAAATACCTCCTGGTGCTCGCCATCGTTTCCCTCATGGCGCTGGCAGCCAAGAATCTGGTGCGCAGCAGCATCGGCAGGGCGTGGATGGCAGTGCGCGACATGGACGTGGCCGCCGAGGTCATCGGCATCCGCATCATGCGCACCAAGCTGGTGGCGTTTGCCGTGAGTTCCTTCTACTGCGGCGTGGCGGGAGCGCTCTATGCCTTCGCCTACCTCGGCAGCGTCGAAGCCGATGGCTTCAACCTCGACCTGTCGTTCCGCATCCTGTTCATGGTGATCATCGGCGGGGTCGGCAGCATCCTGGGTTCCTTTCTCGGCGCGGCCTTCATCACCCTCATGCCGATCCTGCTCGACGTCGCTCTCGTGGACGGCGCAGCGCTGCTCGGCCTCAACCTCGCGCCCGGCATCACCTCCATGGCGCAATTGGTCGTTTTCGGCGCGCTCATCATCTTTTTCCTCATCGTGGAGCCCCACGGACTGGCGCGGCTGTGGCAGATCGCCAAGGAAAAGCTGAGACTGTGGCCGTTCCCACATTGAGGCCGGCGGTCGCGCGTCAACCGCGACCGGGCGGATGGGCGTTTATCACAGCCTGGGCACCGGGACCGATGCCCGGGGAAATTCCACAAGGAGGATGAGCATGAAGGCTTGGAAGAAGACCCTTGCGGGCATCGTCGCCGGGTTGGCCTGCCTCGGCGCGGCGCTGCCAGCAGCCGCTGCCGAACAGTTCATCGGCATCACCGGTTACCGTGTCGGTCCCTATGGGGCCAACGGCGCGGCGTTCTTCGGCGGTTTCATCGACTATCTGCAGTTGGTCAACGAGCGCGACGGGGGCGTCAACGGCGTCAAGCTCACCTGGGAGGAGTGCGAGACCGAGTACAACAACGCCAAGGGCGTGGAGTGCTATGAACGCCTGAAGACCAAGACGGCCACCGGGCCGACGGCGATCCACCCCATGTCCACCGGGATCACCTACGCCCTGATCGACAAGGCTCCGACGGACAAGATCCCGCTCATCACCTTCGGCTACGGCCGCACCGATGCGACCGACGGGCGTGTGTTCCCGTGGGTGTTCCCCCTGATGTCCAACTACTGGGATGCCGCCGCCGGGATCGTGCGCTTCATCGCCGACAAGGAGGGCGGCAGTCTCAAGGGCAAGAAGATCGTCCTGCTCTACCACGATTCCGCCTATGGGAAGGAGCCCCATTCGGTGCTGGAGGCTGAGGCCAGGAAGCTCGGTTTCGAGCTCAAGATGATTCCCGTGCCCCACCCTGGCAACGAACAGCAGTCGCAGTGGCTGCAGATCCGCCAGTACCGGCCCGACTGGGTCATTCTTTGGGGGTGGGGTGTGATGAGCGCCACTTCTCTGCAGACCGCCCAGAAGGTGGGCTTCCCCCGCGAGAAGATGGTCGGCAACTGGTGGGCCGGTTCCGAGGTCGACACCGAAGCGGCCGGCCCTGCGGCGACGGGTTACTACGCCGCCAGCCTCAATCTCGGAGGCAAGGGCTTCCCGGTGGTGCAGGATATCGAGAAGCTTGTCTATGGCAAGGGCAAGGGCAACGGCACCCCGAAGCTGGTCGGGACGGTGTTGTGGAATCGGGGGGTGGCCGCGGGCATGTTCACGGTGGAGGCGATCCGCAAGGCGCAGGAGAAGTATGGCAAGAAGGCCCTGACCGGCGAGCAGGTGCGCTGGGGTATCGAGAACCTCGATCTCAACGCGGGCCGGCTCAAGGCGCTCGGCTTCAACACCATGCTGCCCCCGGTCAAGGTGAGCTGCGAGGACCACGGTGGATCCGGGCAGGTCCGGTTCCAGCAGTGGACCGGAAGCGAGTGGAAGGCCGTGTCCGACTGGTTGCGTGGCGACGCGGCGCTGGTGCGCAAGATGATCGAGGACTCGGCGGCGAAGTACGCAGCCGAGAAAGGGATCAAGCCGGCCTGCATGTGACCCAGCAGCGGGGGGCGCCCGGTGGCGTTCCCCCTCGCCTCAGGCCACCCTGGACGATCTCCATCATGCTCGCCATCAACAACATCGAGGTCATCTACGACCACGTCATCCTGGTGCTCAAGGGGGTCTCGCTGACCGTACCCGAGGGCAGGATCGTGGCCCTGCTGGGAGCCAACGGTGCCGGCAAGACCACCACGCTCAAGGCGATCTCCAACCTGCTGCGCTCCGAACGCGGTGATGTCACCAAGGGCTCGATCGAGTACCGCGGTGACCGCATCGACCGGCTCAACCCCTCCGAACTGGTCAAACGCGGGGTGGTGCAGGTCATGGAGGGCCGTCATTGCTTCCAGCACCTGACGGTCGAGGAAAACCTTCTCACCGGAGCCTTCACCCGATCGGCGTCCCGCGGCGAGATCGCGGGCGACCTCGAGAAGGTCTATACCTACTTTCCCCGCCTCAAGGTCAGGCGCAAGAGCCAGTCGGGGTACACATCAGGGGGTGAGCAGCAGATGACTGCCGTCGGTCGGGCGCTCATGGCCCGGCCGAGCATGATCCTGCTCGATGAACCCTCCATGGGGCTCGCGCCCCAGGTCGTCGAGGAGATCTTCGAGATCGTGAAGGACCTCAACGCCAAGGAGAACGTCAGCTTCCTGCTGGCGGAACAGAACACCATGGTGGCGCTGCGCTTCGCCGATTACGGTTACATCCTGGAAAACGGACGGGTGGTGATGGAAGGCGATGCCGAGGGCCTGCGCACCAACGAGGACGTCAAGGAGTTCTACCTGGGTCTCTCGTCATCTGGCCGAAAGAGCTTCCGCGATGCCAAGCACTACCGTCGGCGCAAGCGTTGGCTCGCCTGAGCCCGTCGCGACCGCGCGGTCAAGCCGCCGGTGACCGGATGTCCGCGCCCGTTTCCGATTCCTTCAAGGCCCGCTCCCACGGGCATCTGCCGACATGAGCGACCCCCGATACCTGGACGAACTGGAAACCCGCCCACCCGAAGTCCGTGAGCGCGCGCTTTTCTCCCAGCTCCGCGATCAGCTGGAGAACGCGAAAAGAAACAGCCCCTATTTCGGACGACTGCTGGCCGAGGTGCCGGCCCACGCCGTGCCGGATCGTGCCGCTCTGGCCACACTGCCGGTGACGCGCAAGTCCGATCTCATGGCGTTGCAGAAATCCGAGCCGCCGTTCGGCGGACTGACGGCCGTGCGGGTGGCGCAACTGGGGCGGGTGTTCGCCTCGCCCGGCCCCATCTACGACCCGCAGGGTGACAAGAAGGACTACTGGGGTTTCGCCCGGGCTCTGTATGCGGCCGGCTTCCGCCAGGGCGAACTGGTGCACAACACCTTCTCCTACCACTTCACGCCGGCCGGTTTCATGATGGATCTGGCGGCACAGGCCATCGGGTGCCCGGTCTTTCCGGCAGGCATCGGCCAGACCGAACTCCAGGTGCAGGCGATCGCGGACCTGAAGCCGGTGTGCTATGCCGGCACCCCATCCTTCCTGAAGATCATCCTCGAGAAGGCCGACGAGTTGAAGGCCGATGTGTCGAGCCTCAGGCGCGCCGCGGTAAGCGGCGAGGCCTTCCTGCCGCCGGTGCGACGGATGCTGGCCGACCGCGGCATCGAGGGCTACCAGAGCTACGGCACCGCCGATCTCGGGCTGGTGGCCTACGAGACTCCGGCGCGCGAGGGTCTGGTGGTCGACGAGGGCGTGATCGTGGAGATCGTACGTCCCGGCACCGGCGACCCGGTGGCGCCCGGGGAGGTGGGCGAGGTGGTGGTCACCAGTCTGGCGTCCGAATATCCGCTGATCCGGTTCGCCACCGGCGACCTTTCCGCTCTGCTGACCGGCCAGAGCCCCTGCGGCCGCACCAACATGCGCATCAAGGGCTGGATGGGTCGTGCCGACCAGACGACCAAGGTCAAGGGCATGTTCGTGCACCCTTCCCAGGTCGCCGAGGTGGTGCGACGCCACCCCGACGTACTGCGCGCGCGCTTGTCCGTGACCCACGATGCCGATCGCAACGACGTCATGACCCTGGCCTGCGAGACGACCACCCCGTCCGACGCTCTGGCCACGGCTGTCGGGGCCAGCATCCGCGAGGTCTGCAAGCTCCGGGGCGAGGTGTCGTTCCTGACACCAGCCAGCCTGCCCAACGACGGCAAGGTGATCGAGGACCTCCGCCGCTACGACTGAGTCCATCGGCGGCCCTTGCAATGCTTCGGCATCAGGGCACACTGCAGGCCTGCCCGGTGGCCTGCCGCATTCCGCGACCGGACCGGGCCATGCCAAGGAAGCGACGATGATCCATGTGGTTGCCACCATCGAACTCCAGCCGGGCACCCGGGAGGCCTTTCTGGGTGAGTTCCGGCGCCTGATGCCGGAAGTGCGGGCCGAAGCCGGGTGCCTCGAATATGGCGCAGCCGTCGATGTGGCGAGCGGACTGGGCCCTCAGTCGGCGCTTCGTCCCGACGTCGTTGTGGTGATCGAAAAGTGGTCCGATCTGGCAGCCCTCCGGGCGCACGCCGGGGCGCCGCACATGGCGGCCTACCGGGCACGGGTCAGGGACTGGGTGGTGCGAACCACCCTGCAGGTGCTGGAGCCGGCATGAACGGATCCGCAGACTGCCGCCTTGCCGCGCTGGTGTTCGCCATCTCTGCCCTCGTACCCGTGGCGCAGGCCGCCGGCAATGACTTCCCGAAGCTCAAGCCCGGGGAATGGGAATTCACCCGTCAGGGTTTCAACGGCCCGGCCAATGCGCAGAACCTCTCCGTCAGGGAGTGCCTGGACCCGGCCCAGTCCATGCGCGAGCAGAACGCCATGCTCGCGCAGGCCGGCTGTCGCTTCGACCCCGTCCAGGCGGCGGGCAACGTCTACACCTACACAGCGCAGTGCGACATCCCGAATGTCGGCAAGACCCGGTCGGTCAGCGTGCTCACCCGGCAGAGCGA
This sequence comes from Burkholderiales bacterium, assembly GCA_040373665.1. Taxonomy (GTDB): domain Bacteria; phylum Pseudomonadota; class Gammaproteobacteria; order Burkholderiales. The sequence goes on from JBEICA010000005.1 coordinate 9,943, forward strand.
GTCCGCCTACACGGTCAAGGTCGACTCGGAGGGGGAGATCAACGGCAAGCCCATGAAGACCTCTGAACTGCTCAGCGCCAAACGGGTTGGCAACTGCAAGGTGCCGAAGACCCGTTAGCAGCAGTCGGTCGGGCGCGCACCGGGCCCGCAGCCGGTGCGCCGCCGCGGCGCCCAGGCGTCAGTGGGCCTGTTCCCAGTTGTCGCCGACGCCAACGTCCACCACCAGCGGTACCCGCAACGCGGCCACTCCCGACATCAGGCGGGGCAGGTGGTCTCGCACCTGATCCAGTTCATGCCCGGGGACCTCGAGCACGAGTTCGTCGTGCACCTGCATGACCATGCGCGTGGCCAGCGAGGCTGATTCCAGCCAGCCCTGGACTGCGATCATCGCGAGCTTGACGAGATCGGCCGCAGTCCCCTGCATCGGGGCGTTGATGGCTGCACGCTCCGCCGCCTGCCGTCGCCCCTGGTTCTGCGCCCGTATGTCCGGCAGATGCAGGCGGCGGCCGAACACGGTCTGCACGAAACCGTCCTCGCGCGCTGCCTGACGGGTGCGCTGCATGTATTCCGCCACTCCCGGGTAGCGCGCGAAGTACCGGTCCATGTACTGCTGCGCGGCGTTGCGCTCGATCCCGAGCTGTGAGGCCAGCCCGAAGGCCGACATGCCGTAGATCAGGCCGAAGTTGATGACCTTGGCGTAGCGTCTTTGCTCGGCGGCGACATCGGCCGGAGCGATGCCGAAGATCTCGGCGGCAGTCGCGCGGTGCACGTCCTCACCCGCCTGGAAGGCCTGAAGCAGAGAGGCGTCTTCCGACAGGTGGGCCATGATCCGCAATTCGATCTGCGAATAGTCGGCCGATACGATGCGGCTGCCCGGTGAGGCGACGAAGGCTTCGCGGATGCGCCGCCCCTCGGTCGTGCGGACCGGAATGTTCTGCAGGTTGGGCTCGGTGCTGGACAGCCGGCCGGTGACCGCGGTGGCCTGACCGTAGTTGGTGTGCACCCGCCCGGTCGAGGGGTTGACCATGCGCGGCAGCTTGTCCGTGTAGGTGGACTTCAGCTTGGACATGGCCCGGTACTCGAGGATGCGCTTGGGCAGCGGGTGGTCCAGCGCCAGGGTCTCGAGCACTTCCTCGTCCGTCGACGGGGTGCCGCCCGGGGTCTTCTTGATCACCGGCAGCTTGTGGCGTTCGAACAGGATCTCCTGCAGCTGCTTGGGCGAGTTGACGTTGAAGGGCTGGCCCGCCAGTTCGTGTGCCTGCCGCTCGAGCTCGAGCATGCGCGCCCCGAGCTGGGTGCTCTGGGCCTGCAGGCGTGCCGTGTCGATCAGCACGCCGCTGCGCTCCATTGCCAGCAGGATCGACATGACCGGCATCTCGATGTCGCGGTAGACCCGGGCGAGCCCGGGCTCGGCCTCGAGCAGCGGTTGCATGGCCACGTGCAGCTGAAGCGTGACGTCGGCGTCCTCGGCCGAGTATTCGGTGGCGCGTTCGACGCTGACCTGCCCGAAACCGATCTGGGCCGCGCCCTTGCCGGCGACTTCCTCGTAGGTGATGGTCTTCACCCCAAGGTGACGCATCGCCAGGCTGTCCATGTCGTGCGGCCGATGGCTCTCGAGCACATAGGACTGCAGCAGGGTGTCGTGCACGAAGCCGCGGGCCCGGATGCCGTGATTGAGCAGCACGTGCAGATCGTACTTCGCGTTCTGGCCCAGCTTCGGACGCGCCGGGTTCTCAAGCCACGGCCGCAGCGCCTCGAGGGTCACCTGCAGCGGCAGCTGGTCGGGTGCACCCGCGTAGTCGTGGCAGAGCGGGATGTAGGCCGCCTCGTGCGGTGCTACGCACAGCGAGATGCCGACGATCCTGGCGGCCAGCGGGTCGAGGCTGGTGGTCTCGGTGTCGATGCAGGTCAGGTCGGCGGCCTCGATGCGCGCCAGCCAGCGTTCGAGATCCGCCTGGGTCGATACTGTCTCGTAGTGTCTCGCCGGACGGGGGGGCATCGCCTCCGGCGGACGCTGGCCGGAGGGCTCCGCACCGGCCGGGTCGCGCAGCTCACGCAGCCAGGTCTTGAACTCGAAGCGCTCGAAAAGGCTGGCCAGCCCGACCGAATCCACCGATGCCGGCACGAGGGTTTCGACCCCGCCGGGGAGCGGCACATCGCAGCGGATGGTGAGCAGCCGTCGCGCCTGTGGCAGCCAGTCCAGCACCCGGCGCAGGTTCTCGCCGACCACACCGCCAATCTCGGTGTTTCGAGCAAGGATCTCGTCCAGGGAGCCGTATTGCTGGAGCCACTTGGCCGCGGTCTTGGGCCCCACCTTTTCCACACCGGGAACGTTGTCCACGGCGTCGCCCACCAGGGTCAGGTAATCGACGATGCGCTCGGGCGAGACGCCGAACCTGGCCGCCACCCCGGCACTGTCCAGGGTCTCGTCCGACATGGTGTTCACCAGGGAAACGTGCGCGTTCACGAGCTGCGCCATGTCCTTGTCCCCGGTGGAGATCACGGTGCGCAGCCCGGCAGCCGACGCCTGCACTGCAAGTGTGCCGATGACGTCGTCTGCCTCGACACCCTCGATCGACAGCAGTGGCCAGCCCAGGGCACGCACCACGGCGTGAATCGGCTCGATCTGGGCACCGAGTTCGTCGGGCATGGGCGGGCGGTGGGCCTTGTACTCCGGGTACCAGTCATCGCGGAAGGTACGGCCCTTCGCGTCGAACACGCAGGCGATATAATCGGACGGCACTTCCCGCCGAAGCCGCCTCAGCATGTTCACCACGCCGTAGATGGCGCCCGTCGGTTCGCCCGCGCGGTTGCGCAGGTCTGGCATGGCGTGGAAGGCCCGATACAGGTAGGACGATCCGTCCACGAGCAGCAGTGTCTTCATCGGTGATCCGGATTGGGGCGGGTCCGCTGCACTGCGGCGGCAGGCGACCCAGGGAACGACATGACGATTGACAAGAAGCTCCCCGGGCAACCGACGCCAGAGATGCGCGAGCAATCCTGGACCGCGCGCGAGTCCTGGCGGGTCTTCGGGATTATGGCAGAGTTCGTCGAGGCGACCGAGCGGCTGAGCGCCATCCGGCCGGCGGTCAGCATCTTCGGCAGCGCCAGGACCGCACCGGACCACCCGGACTATCTGCTCACCGAGCGCATCGCCCGCCTGCTGTCGGACGCCGGTTTTTCCGTGGTGTCCGGCGGCGGCCCGGGCGTCATGGAGGCGGCCAACAAGGGTGCCTTCTTCGGCAAGTCCCTGTCGGTGGGGCTGAACATCCAGTTGCCACACGAGCAACGGGTCAATGCCTACCAGGACCTGACGCAGACCTTCCGCCACTTCTTCGTCCGCAAGGTGATGTTCGTCAAGTTTGCCGCGGCTTATGTCGTGATGCCGGGCGGGTTCGGCACGCTGGACGAGTTGATGGAGGCGCTCACCCTGGTCCAGACCCGCAAGTACCGCCTCATGCCCATCATCCTTGTCGGCAGCGGTTTCTGGGGCGGGCTGGTGGACTGGATGCGCACCACCCTCGTGGGCGCCGGAATGATCAGCCCGTCGGACCTGGACCTCATCCGCATCATCGACGAGCCGGAGCGTGTCGTGGAAGCCATCTTCGCGCACTACGAGCATCGCGGTTTCGAGCTGTCCGAGGCGGAACTCGAAGCGGTGCTGAACCTGTGACGGGCGCAAGCGTTCCCCTGCCGGCGTCTGTGGTGCCGTGCCGAGCCGCCTGAGGGCTGCCCGCCAGGAGTTGCCATGTCCGTCTTCACCACCGTATCCGACGACGAACTGCGCCAGTGGCTCACTGGCTACTCGGTGGGCCATCTGGTGGACAGCCAGGGCATCCTGGCCGGCATCGAGAACACCAACTACTTCGTCACCACCTCGCAGGGCCGCTTCGTGCTCACGCTGTTCGAGAAGCTGACCGCGGCACAGCTACCCTTCTATCTTGAGCTCATGGCGCATCTGGCCAACCACGGCCTGCCGTGCCCGCGGCCGGTGGCCGATCTGGGCAACGGCTTCCTGGGTCGGCTCAACGGCCGGCCGGCCGCGCTCGTGACCCGGCTTGCGGGCCGGCCGGTGATGACGCCGGACGAGCACCACTGCGGGCGCGTCGGCGAGGTGCTGGCGGATCTGCATCTGGCCGGTCGCTCCTACCCCGGGCATCTGGACAACCTGCGGGGCAATCCCTGGTGGGAGGCCACGGTCCCTCTGCTGTTGCCCTTCCTGGACGATGACAACCGCCGCATGCTGCTGGACGAGGTTGCCTTTCAGGCGTCGCTGCCGCGCGCACGGCTACCCCGCGGTGTGGTGCATGCGGACCTGTTCCGTGACAACGTGCTGTTCGACGGCGACGCCATCGGCGGCGTCATCGACTTCTACTTCGCCTGTGTCGATGCCCTGCTCTACGACGTGGCCATCACGGTGAACGACTGGTGCATGAACGAGCGTCAGGTCCTGGATCCCGTCCGCTGCCGGGCCCTGCTGGAGGCCTACCACGCCACCCGGCCGTTCACCGACGAGGAGCGGGCGCTCTGGCCGGCCATGCTGCGGGCCGGGGCGCTGCGTTTCTGGGTATCGCGTCTGCATGACTATCATCTGCCCCGGCCCGGCGAACTGACCCATGCCCACGACCCCGGGCAATTCGAGCGCATACTGCGCAACCATGTCGCCGCTTACGGCAGACCCGATGCCTCCATACCGCTTCCCTGACGCGTGAGCACTTATCTTCCACCCCGACGCGTGCCCGCCCGCCATGGCTGGTACTGGGTGCGGGACGGCTGGCGGCTGGTGATGCGCAAGCCGATCACCTGGGTCGCCTTCAGCGCGCTCACCTGGCTGATCATCAGTGCCTCCTCGCTGCATCCTCTGCTCATGGCTGCCGTCGCGGTGCTGCTGCCGGTCATCCTGGCCGGATGGGCGCTGGCGTGCCGCGAGGCGGAGGCCGGGCGCCCGATCCCCGTGACCATGTTGTTCGAGGGCTTCCGCGGCCGGGTGGGGGATCTCGCCTCCATTGGTGGCCTGAACCTCATGGGCAACATGATGTTGATGCTGGTCGTGCTGGCCATCGGAGGCGAGGCGTTCACCGAGGCGATCACCCGCCCGGGTGCGCTGTCTCCGGAAGCCGCCGGCGCCCTTCAGAGCCGCATGAGCCTGGCACTGGTGGTGATCCTGGCCATCGGCATCCCGCTCGCCATGGCGGTCTGGTTCGCACCCCTGGCGGTGGCCCTCGACGGGCTGCGCGGCCCGGGCGCACTGGCGGCCTCGCTCAGGGGGATCCTGCGCAACGGCCTGCCCTTCGTGATCTACAGCGCCGTGCTGGGCGGCGTCGGCGCGGTGACCTTCCTGGCCTTGTCCGCCACGGGCATGGCACCTCCGGTGGCCATGGAAGCCGCCTTCTGGATGCTGATGCCCCTGCTGGTGGGGAGCGTGTACACCAGCTATCGCGACATCTTCGGCGCCGCGGAGCAGGGCTGATCCACGCGCGGGCGCCAGCCGTCAGCCCGGCGTCAGGCGCGCGTACTCGAGAGCAAGCCACTTCACGCCGGTGTCGCGGAAGTTGACCTGCACGCGGGCATCGGCGCCCCGGCCTTCGGCGGCGATGATCACGCCCTGGCCGAACTTGGGGTGCATCACCCCCTGGCCGACGCGCCAGCCTCCCGCGGTCGCCGTTTCGGCAGCCGGGGTCGATGCCCTGGCCGGGATGCCGAAGGCACCTCCGGCGAAGCCCCTGGTCACCGGTGCGTTCACGCGCTTGAGCAGGGCTGTCGGAATCTCGCCCAGGAAGCGCGACGCAACGTTGTAGCGGGTCTGTCCGTGCAGCATTCGGGATTGCGCGAAGGTCAGGTACAGGCGGCGCCGGGCGCGTGTGAGCGCGACGTACATCAGCCGGCGTTCCTCCTCCAGGCCCTCGTCCTCGGTGGCGCTGTTTTCGTGGGGAAACAGCCCTTCCTCCAGACCGCTGACGAAGACCGCGTGAAACTCCAGGCCCTTGGCTGCATGGACGGTCATGAGCTGCAGGGCGTCCTCTCCGACGCCGGCCTGATGCTCGCCGGCCTCCAGTGCGGCGTGCGCGAGGAAGGCATTCAGGGCTGCCGTCGGGTCGGCCGGATCGGTCAGCCCGCCGCCGGGCGCATTGGGGTCGTAGACCTCCTCGGCGTTGAAGGCGGCTGCAGCGTTGACCAGTTCGTCGAGGTTCTCGATGCGGTCGGCCCCCTCCTTTTCCGACTGGTAGAAGTCCTTCAAGCCGCTCGCGTCCACAACGGCCTGGACCGTCTCGGCGAGCGGCAGGCCCGCGACCGACGCGCGCAGGCCCTCGATCAGGCGGATGAAGGTCGCCACCGAGGCGCCGGCCTTGCCGGACGGCGCGTGGGCGCAGGCGGCCTGCCACAGGCTGATGCCCCGCGTCTGGGCGGTCTCCTGCAGTGATTCCACCGAACGGGCGCCAATGCCGCGCGCCGGCATATTGACCACCCTCAGAAAGGCACCGTCGTCCTCAGGATTGGCCACCAGGCGCAGATAGGCCAGGGCGTGCTTGATCTCCTGGCGCTCGAAGAAGCGCAGGCCACCGTAGACGCGGTAGGCGAGCCCGGCGTTGAACAGCGCGTGCTCGAGCACACGCGACTGCGCATTGGAGCGGTAGAGCACCGCCATCGCATCGCTGCGCACGCCCTCGGCGCGCAGGGCGCGGATTTCGTCGACGATGAAGCGCGCCTCGTCGAGATCGGACGGGGCTTCATAAACGCGCAGCGGCTCACCGCCGCCTTCGGAGGTCCAGAGATTCTTGCCCAGCCGGCCGCGGTTGTTGGCGATGAGGGCGTTGGCGGCGTCAAGGATATTGCCGTGGGAGCGGTAGTTCTGCTCCAGCCGGATGACCCGCCCACCGGCGAAATCGCGCTCGAAGTGGCGCATGTTGCCCGGCTCGGCGCCACGGAACCGATACACGGACTGATCGTCGTCGCCGACGGCGAACACTGCGTTGTCGCGCCCCGCGAGCAGCTTGAGCCAGGCGTACTGGAGGCGGTTCGTGTCCTGGAATTCGTCCACCAGGATGTGCCGGAACCGGGCGCGATAGTGTTCCTGCAGCACCTCGTTCCGGCTCAGCAGTTCATGCGCCCGGAGCAGCAGTTCGGCGAAGTCGACCACCCCCTCCTGCTGGCATTGGCGGTCATAGGCCTCGTAGACATCCCGCAGGCGGCGGGAAAAGTCATCCGGCGTGTCGACCTGGGAGGCGCGCAGCCCGGCGTCCTTCGCGCCGTTGATGAACCACTGGGCCTGACGGGCCGGATAGCGCTCCTCGTCGACCCCGAGGCTGCGCATGACACGCTTCACCAGTGACAGCTGGTCCTGGGAGTCCAAGATCTGGAAGCCCTGCGGCAGGGCGGCGTCACGGTGGTGCGCCCGCAGCATACGGTTGCACAGGCCGTGGAAGGTGCCGACCCACATGCCGCGCGTGTTGATGGGCAACATGGCGGAAATGCGGGTGAGCATCTCCCGCGCCGCCTTGTTGGTGAATGTCACCGCGAGCAGTCCGCCCGGGCTGGCGTGGCCGGTCTGGATGAGCCAGGCAATGCGGGTGGTGAGTACGCGCGTCTTGCCGCTGCCCGCCCCGGCGAGGATCAGGGCCGAGACGTCGGGCAGGGTCACCGCTTCGAGCTGCTGGGGGTTGAGGCCTTCGAGCAGGGAGGAATTCATCGTTGTTCCGGCCCGGTGGGACATCCAGGTCAAGGGGCGGATTATCGCGGAAAGGCGTGGGTCACGTCCGACCGCCATTGCTCCCCCGGGGGGGCTTGCGGTATGGTCCCTGCAACCTCATTCCGCCGCAGGTTCCATCGAGCATGTTCCGCTTCACCCTGAGCCCGAAATGTGCCCGCGTCCTCGGGCGCGCGCTGTGCCTGCTGTCGCTGGTGTCGGCCCTCCTGCCCCTGGAGGCCGCGGCGGTCGTCGCCGACGTCGTCTGGACCGACGCGAAGTGCGATTTCATCCTCATCCGCAACGAGGATGGCCATGGCATCGTCTACAAGGCCACGCCGGTCGTTCTCAAGGCTGGCGACAAGCTCGATGGCGCGCTCGACCATGTGGGCTACTTCCGCAAGATCGCGGTGGTGGGAACGACCGAGGCCCACATGATGCGCGGCATGAAATACGGTGTCCGCCGGCAGCTTGCCCTCGACCTGATCGCCGAATGGTCGAGTTATTGCGACCCGCCCGAGAACTGACCGGCCGGGGCCACCACCGGGCCGGAGGCGGCGATGGCATGTTGCTCGAACTGCCGCATCAGTTCCGCACCCTCGGCCAGCAGGTAATCCAGGAAAGCCTGCGCGACGATCGACAGGCGCCTGTTGCCTGGATGCACCGCGAACCAGGCGCCGGTGATGGGCAGGGTCTCCACGTCGAGCATCGCCAGTTGTCCGGTCATGGGGTCCATCAGCAACGCATGCAGCGGCATCAGCGTGACTCCGAGGCCGGCGATCACGGCCTGCTTGATGGCCTCGGTCGATCCGATCTCCATCTTCGGTGTGAAGTCCACACCGTGTTCGCGGAAATGCCGCTCGATCGCCATGCGGCTGCCCGATCCTCGTTCCCGAGACAGGATGCGCTGTTCCCCCAGCCGCGCGAGTGTGATCGGACCGCGACCGACCAGGGGATGACCTGCAGGCGCCACGGCGACCATGGGATTGTCCAGGAAGGGGTGAGAGGCGATGTCGAGATGACGCGGCGGCACGCTCATGATGTACAGATCGTCGTCATTGCGGGCGAGGCGCTCGACGATGCCGTCGCGGTTGCAGATCTCGAGACGGATGTCGATGCCCGGGTGTCGCTCGCAGAAGGGCCCCAGGAGCCGGGGCACGAAGTATTTGGCAGTGGTCACGCACGACAGGCGCAGGCAGCCCTTGCGAAGTCCGCGCATGTTGTCGGCGTTCATCTCGAAGCGCTCCCACAGGCCGAACATGTCGCGTGCGGTGCGATAAAGTTCCTCGCCCAGTTCGGTGAGCTGCACCCGTCGTCCGGATGTCACGAGCAGCGGCTGGTCGACCGCCTCGGTGAGCTGCTTGACCTGCATGGACACCGTGGGCTGAGACAGATGAAGCTCCTCCGCCGCCCGGGTGAAGCTGCCATGGCGGGCGACGGTCTCGAACACGCGCAGCTGGCGCAGGGTCGCGTGAATGCCTCGCTTCCGGGTGGGTGAGGGGCTCATCGGTATCTCTCTATGGTTTTCATCGAAATTACTCATTTCACTTATTCGACGCGGGAGACTATCTTTAGTTCGTCGGGTGATCGCTGCTCACGCAGGGGTGGCCCGATCGACGTAGCGTTTCTCCCTGGCAAACGCGATTTCAGGCGGCCTCTGGCCGCCTTTTTTTTGTGCCCTCCGCAGATGTGTCGCCTCCATGACCCGATTCATGATGCCCGGGTCGTCCGCGCTTGGCCGCCCGCCTGACCCATGTCTCCGGGGATCGATGCCATCCACCTGGCTCTGGGCGGGCTGTTCGCCTCCAGTTTCATCTCGGCAACCCTGTTGCCGGGAGGCTCGGAGGTCGTGCTGTGGTCGGTGGTGCGCGAGTGGCCGGATCATGTCCTCGCCGCGCTGGTGGCGGCCACCTTCGGGAACACCCTGGGCGGCATGACGTCCTATGCTGCAGGTCGGTTCGTGCCACGGCGCGACCTGCCCCGATCCCTGGACTGGCTGCACCGCTGGGGCGTGCTCGCCCTGCTCGGCAGCTGGTTGCCGGTGGTCGGCGATGCCTTGTGCGTCGGGGCGGGGTGGCTGCGCCTGAACCCGTGGAGCAGCCTCGTCCTCATGGCTGCAGGCAAGCTCGCCCGCTACCTCGTGGTGGTGTCGCTGGCCTGAACTCCGACCAGACCGGGCGGCACAGGCGTTGACCATGAGCCGCGCATGTGGCGGCGCAACATGCTCCGCTACAATCCTCCAAACCCGAATCGGCGATCCGTCCCGTGAATCCACTCGATCTCGCTCCCCAGACCGCATCGCGACTGAGGGAGATCCCCTACAACTACACCTCGTTTTCCGATCGCGAGATTGTCATCCGGTTGCTTGGGGAGCGCGCCTGGATGCTGCTCGAGCACCTGCGCGGGGAACGGCGCACCGGCCGCTCGGCGCGGATGCTGTTCGAGGTCCTGGGGGATATCTGGGTGGTCAGCCGCAATCCCTATCTGGAGGACGATCTCCTGGCGAACCGGCGCCGCCGGGCGGCGCTGGTCGAGGCCTTGCACCACAGGTTGAGGGAGATTGCCCGGCGCCGCGCCGCCGAGGATGCGCGCGTCACCGAGCTGCTGGACCTGTCGCACCAGGCGGTTGCGCGCTTCGAGCGCGAGTTCGAGCGGACCACCGCGCTGCGACAGAAGGTCTCGAAGCGCATGGCCCGGGTGACGCGCAAGGACAACGTCGCCTTCGATGGCCTCGCCCGCGTGTCCCATGTGACCGATGCCACCGACTGGCGCGTCGAGTACCCCTTCGTGGTTCTGTATCCGGACACCGAGGACGAGGTCGCCGACATGGTGCGTGCGCTCATCGAACTCGGGCTGACGATCATTCCCCGCGGCGGGGGCACCGGCTACACCGGCGGTGCCGTGCCGCTGACGCGATGCTCCGCCGTGATCAACACGGAGAAACTCGACCGTCTCGGTGAGGTGGTGACCACCGCGCTCCCCGGCGTCGACCGGCCGGTGTCCACGATCGCCTGCGGCGCTGGTGTGGTCACGAGGCGGGTGATGGAGGCCGCCGAGGCCGCGGGTCTGGTGTTCGCGGTCGACCCCACCTCGGCCGACGCCTCCTGCATCGGCGGCAATGTGGCCATGAATGCGGGCGGCAAGAAGGCCGTCCTGTGGGGTACCGCGCTCGACAACCTGGCCTCCTGGCGCATGGTCGACCCGCAGGGCCGGTTCATGGAGGTGGTGCGCCTGGACCACAACCTGGGACGCATTCACGATGCGGCGTTGGCGCGGTTCGCCATCCGTCGCTTCCGGCAGGATGGCCGCACACCTGAGGGCGAGGCCGAGGTGCTCGAGATTCCCGGCGCGCGCTTCCGCAAGGCCGGCCTTGGCAAGGACGTCACCGACAAGTTTCTCTCCGGTCTTCCCGGCGTCCAGAAGGAGGGCTGCGACGGCATCATCACCTCGGCGACCTTCATCCTGCACCGCATGCCGACGCACGTGCGTACGGTCTGCCTGGAATTCTTCGGCCAGGTGCGGGACGCCGTACCTTCGATTGTGGAGATCAAGCGCCACATGGATGCGCGCCCGGGCGGGGCCGTCCTGGCTGGCCTCGAGCATCTCGACGAGCGCTATGTCAAGGCGGTGGGCTATGCCACCAAGGCGAGGCGCGGCGTCAGGCCCAAGATGGTTCTGCTGGCCGACATCGCCGCCGATGACGACAACGCCGCCGGCGCAGCCGCCTCTCAGATCGTGCGCATCGCCAACGCCCGCGGTGCCGAGGGTTTCGTCGCGGTATCCGCCGAGGCGCGCAAGAAGTTCTGGCTCGACCGTGCGCGCACGGCCGCCATCGCGAAGCACACCAACGCCTTCAAGATCAACGAGGACGTCGTCATTCCGCTGGAGCGGCTGGGCGAGTACTCGGACGGCATCGAGCGCATCAACATCGAACTGTCTCTGCGCAACAAGATCGCGCTCATGGCGGCACTCGAGGCCTGGCTTGCCGGCCCGCTGCCCGTGAACCAAAGCGGAGAGGGCGTCGCGGCCGCCGATCTGCTGGACAGCATTCCCGAGACGGCCCGCGCCCTCTGCCGCGGCGCCCGGGAGCGCTGGCAGTGGCTGTTGCATCATCTGGACGAACCTGTGGGCGCATGGACGGGCTTCCCGGGCGACGTGGCCGCGGAGGGGGCGGCGGCGCTCGCAAGTCGGCAGGACAGCGTGTTTCGCGCGCTGCAGGACCACACGCTGACGGTGTCCTGGAAGCGCGAGGTCCGCGAGCCACTGATGCAGGTGTTCGACGGCCGGGCCTTTGATGCCATCCGCGCCGAGATAGACGCCATCCACCGCCGGGTCCTGAAGAGCCGCGTATTCGTCGCCCTGCACATGCATGCCGGCGACGGCAACGTGCACACCAACATCCCGGTGAACTCCGACGACTACGCCATGCTGCAGGAGGCAAATGCCGCCGTGGCGCGCATCATGACCCTGGCCAAGACCCTCGGCGGTGTCATATCCGGAGAGCACGGCATCGGCATCACCAAGCTGGACTTCCTCGAGCCCGGCGAGATCGAGGCATTCCGGGCCTACAAGGAAAGGGTCGATCCCGAAGGTCGTTTCAATGCCGGAAAGTTGCTGCCCGGCGCCAACCTGGACAAGGCCTACACCCCGTCATTCAACCTGCTGGAACTGGAGAGCCTGATCCTCGAGCAGAGCGCCATCGGCCAGATCTCCGACTCCATCAAGGATTGTCTGCGTTGCGGCAAGTGCAAGCCGGTGTGCGCAACCCACGTCCCCCGGGCAAACCTGCTGTACTCGCCGCGCAACAAGATCCTCGCCACCTCACTGCTGATCGAGGCGTTTCTGTATGAGGAGCAGACGCGGCGCGGCGTGTCGCTGATGCATTTCGACGAATTCTCGGATGTCGCCGACCACTGCACCGTCTGCCACAAGTGCGCCAACCCGTGTCCGGTCGACATCGACTTCGGCAACGTCTCCATGGCGATGCGCGGCTTCCTGCGCGCCCAGGGCCGGAAGAAGTTCAATCCCGGCACCGCGGCAGCGATGTTCTTCCTCAACGCCACAGACCCGGCGACCATCAAACTCGCCCGCACCGTCATGATCCAATGGGGTTACCGGGCGCAGCGCTTCGCGAACGGCTGGGCGCGACGTCTTGGTCTGGCACAGCGCCAGACGCGGCAACCGCCGGCGACCCTGGGCAAGCCTGCGGTCAAGGCCCAGGTGATCCACTTCGTCAACAAACCCATGCCCAGGTCGGTGCCGAGGCGCACGGCGCGCGCCCTGCTCGACATCGAGGACCGGAACATCGTGCCCGTGATCCGCGACCCGCGGAAGGCGGGCGAGGAGGCCGATGCCGTCTTCTACTTCCCGGGCTGCGGATCGGAGCGCCTGTTCAGCCAGGTGGGGCTGGCGACCCAGGCCATGCTCTATCACGTCGGCGCCATCACCGTGCTGCCGCCGGGCTACCTGTGCTGCGGCTACCCGCAGCGGGCGGCGGGCGAGGCCGAGAAGGGGCAGGCGATCTCCACCGACAACCGCGTGCTGTTCCACCGTGTTGCCAACACCCTCAACTACCTCGACATCAAGACGGTCATCGTCTCCTGCGGCACCTGCATGGATCAGCTGGCCGGATACGAATTCGACCGGATATTTCCGGGTTGCCGCCTGCTCGACATCCACGAATACCTGATGGAGAAGGGGGTGCGTCTCGAGGGCGTCGAGGGTGTGCGCTACATGTACCACGATCCCTGCCACAGCCCCATGAAGACGCACCAGCCGATCAAGGTGGTGAACCAGCTGATGGGCACGAGCGTGAAACAGAACGAGCGCTGCTGCGGCGAGTCCGGGACCCTGGCCATGACCCGGCCGGACATCTCCACCCAGGTCCGGTTCCGCAAGGAGGAGGAGATGCGCAAGGGGGCCGGCGCCCTGCGTCAGGACGGTTTCCAGGGGGAGGTCAAGGTCCTGACCTCCTGCCCGTCGTGCCTGCAGGGGCTGTCGCGCTACGACGAGGATGCGCTCACCCAGGCCGATTACATCGTGGTCGAAATCGCGCGGCGTGTCCTGGGCGAGGGCTGGCTGGACGAGTACGTGCAGCAGGCCAATCGCGGTGGCATCGAGCGCGTCCTGCTGTGAGCACCGTCGCCGCCTGCGTCTTCTGCGCCACCGATGGGGGCGAGGTGCTGTGGCGCGACGACCGCCTGCGCATCGTCCGCGCCGCCGAGCCCGACCACCCGGGGCTGCTGCGCGTCATCTGGCATGGGCATGTGCGGGAGATGACCGAACTCCCATCCGCCGAGCGGCGTCAGCTGATGGACGCCGTGTTCGCGGCGGAGCAGGCGCTGCGTGACGTGCTCGGGCCGCTCAAGGTCAACCTGGCCAGTTTCGGCAACGTGGTGCCGCACCTACACTGGCACGTGATCCCCCGCCATGGGGACGACCCGCACTTCCCCAACGCGATCTGGGGGGCCCGGCAGCGCGAGGGGGGGCGTGCGCTGCCGGCGGATTTCGACGAGCGCGTCACGGTGCGGCTGGCCGGACTGCTGGGTGGGACGCCACAAGCCGGCGTGCGCGACGAGGAATCGGTGCAGGGCTTCTACGACGGCATGGCCGGGCAGTACCACGAGATGTTCGCCGACTGGCAGGCCGAGGTGCACGCCCAGGGCGTAGCCCTGGAGCGGCTGCTGGCGGCCGACGGTCCGCCGGGCCCGTGGCGGGTCCTGGATTGCGCCTGCGGCATCGGCACTCAGGCGATCGGCTTCGCCCTGCGCGGTCACAGCGTGCACGCCACCGATCTGAGCCCGGCGCCGCTGGAGCGCGCACGGCGCGAGGCCGGCGCCTTCGGCGCGCAGCTGACTTTCGGTGTGGCGAATTTCCTCGACCTCGCCGAGCGGGTGCCGGATGCTTTCGACGTGGTCGTGTGCGCGGACAATGCCATCGCCCACCTGCTCGACGACGAGCTTCTCACGCGCGCGCTGGTTGCGATGCGGTCGCGGCTCGCACCAGGCGGACGCCTGCTGCTGACCTTGCGCGACTACGATCGCCTGCTGGACGCGGCTGCCGGGCCGGTCGATCCCGGCCTGCCGGGCATCGGCCAGCCGACCGATCGATCGCTGCCGGCGGGCACCATGCCCCGCGTGTTCGACGAGGCGGGCGGCCGCCGCATTGGCTTCCAGGTGTGGGACTGGGACTCCTCCGGACACAGTTACGCGGTGCACCAGTTCTTCCTCAATCGGCCGGCAGGGGCCACCACCTACCGCACCGCCCACCACCTGTCGCGTTTCAGAGCCTTGCGGCGCATGCAACTCGAAGCGGCGCTGCACCGGGCCGGCTTCGCACGTCTGACCTGGCATCTGCCGCCTGACAGCGGTTTCTACCAGCCTGTGGTGATCGCTGTCTGAGAAGGTCGGGGCGGGTGGTGCGGGCCGCCCGCCTCGGGGCATGCGGCCTCAGGCCGACGTTGCCCCCGCCACCGCGCGCGGGGCATGCGGCACGCTCGCGTGCAGCAGCCGTTCCGGGGGAAACACCGCGCGGAAGGTGCTGCCCTTGCCCGGCTCGCTGCGGATCTCGAGGTGGGCCTGGTGGCGCGACAGGACGTGCTTGACGATGGCCAGCCCGAGACCTGTGCCACCGATCTCGCGCGAGCGCCCGCGATCGACGCGGTAGAAGCGTTCGGTGAGCCGGTCGATGTGGTGCGGTTCCACGCCGATGCCCGTGTCCTGGACTGCGAACACCGGAGAGCCACTCTCCTCGGTCCAGCTGATCTCGATGCGTCCATGCTCCGGGGTGTAGCGGATGGCATTGCTGACCAGGTTGCCGAAGGCGCTTCGGATCTCCTCCTGGTTGCCGCGCAGGCCATCGGGGATGTCGATGCGGACGCGGATGTCGTGGCGCCCGTTCGACAGGGCCAGGGCATCCTGGTGAAGTTGCTGCAGCAGGTCGGTCACCGCCACGTCTTCCTCCCGCGGCGGGGCGGTCGTGCTCTCCAGACGCGACAGGGTGAGCAGGTCCTCCACCAGCCGGCTCATGCGCACCGCCTGCTGCGTCATCAGCTTGATGGACCGGTCCACCATCTGTGGATCGGCCTCGGGCATGTCGCTCAGGGTCTCCAGGAATCCGGTCAGTACCGTCAAAGGCGTGCGCAGCTCGTGCGACACGTTGGCGACGAAGTCACGCCGCATGGTCTCCAGCCGTTCCCAGCGGGTGATATCGCGGCCGAGGAGCAGTTTTTCGCGGTCGCCGTAGGGAACCACCTGTACCGACAGGATCGTCTCGACCCCCGCCGCACCGACGATCTTCATCGACAGCGGCGCCGAGTATTCGCCGCGCTGAAGGTACTCGACGAACTGAGGCTTGCGCACGAGGTTGGTCACCTTGTGACCGCGGTCGCGCTGCAGGTCCAGACCGAAGTGCGACCCGGCACGCGGGTTGCACCACTGAAGCGTATTGTCGTGGTCGAGGATGGCCACGGCCTCGGGGAAGGCCTCGCCTGCGTTCTGGAACCGCGTCAGCGCCTCCTGCAGGCGCGCCTCGGTCTGCGCCTGAAGCCGCTGCAGCCGGAGCAGGCGGGAGAACAGTTCCGACCACACCCCGCTACCCTCCGGGAAGTTCTCCGGACGTGGATCCAGCACCCAGAGCCGGAAGCGGGCCAGATTCAGCAACTGGTGCCACAACATGATGCCGAGCACCAGGGATGCCGCGCCGAAGCCCACCCCCGGACCGGCGATGAGCGCCAGCAATGTGCCGGCGAGCAATACCGGGATCACTGCCAGCAGTGGCCTGCGCCAGTGCTTCATCCGGCGGTGGTCGAGCAGACTGGGCGCGCGGCCCGCGGCCGTGACCGAATCCGTTCGTGGTGTTGTCGTTGCCTCATGCCTCCAACCCGTGATCCCCCGGTCCGGATTATCTCACCGGGCGTCGTCGCGAGACCGCGTCACATCGACTCGGACATCCGGTAGCCGGTGCCCCGCACCGTTTGCACCAGGATATCCAGCCCGGTCGGCTCGAGCGCCTTGCGCAGGCGGCGGATGTGGACATCCACCGTACGGTCCTCGACGAAAACGTGGTCGCCCCAGACCTGATCCAGCAGCTGGGTGCGCGAGTGGACCCGTTCGGGGTGGGTCATCAGAAAGTGGAGCAGGCGGAACTCCGTCGGTCCCAGCTCCACGGGGCGGCTGGCGCCAGTGACGCGGTGGCTGGCCGGGTCGAGTTCCAGCGCACCCATCCGCACCACGTCATCCGTCATCTGGGGCGCACGCCGGCGCAGCACCGCCTTCACCCGCGCCAGCAGTTCGCGCGGAGAAAACGGCTTGGTGATGTAGTCGTCGGCGCCGGTGTCGAGGCCGGTGAGCTTGTCCTGCTCGTCCGATCGCGCGGTGAGCATGATGATGGGCACGTCCCGGGTACGCCGGTCACCGCGCAGGCGGCGCGCGAACTCCACGCCGGACACGCCCGGCAGCATCCAGTCCAGCAGCACCAGATCGGGAAGCTCACGCTGCACCATGGAGAACGCCTGCTCTGCGCTGTCGGCCTTGAGCAACTGGTGTCCCGCCTGATGCAGGTTGTAGGCGATGAGCTCCTGGATCGCAGGCTCGTCTTCGACCAACAGAATGGTTGCTGCCATGAAAAGCACTCCCTGCGGACTCTGGCCTGGGCATTCCGCCAGACCCTGGGAGTTTATGAATCTAACGTTGCATTTGCGTGACTGTCATTCGGATTGTACGGCCTGCACCGGTGTCACCAGCGGACGTGAGGGCCAGATCCCCCTGGCGCTCACCCGTCCGCCCTGCATGACCAGCCAGCTCTGGCGCCCGAGGTGGGGCAGCGGGCGCGCCAGGGCGCGCACAGTGGCCTCGCTGTCGGCTGCGATCGCCAGCACGGCCCCGGCGGGGCCGCGGAGGGTCCAGGCCATGGCATCCGCGTCTTCGGCGCCGGGAGGCCCCTGCTCCTCGAGGCCCGCCTCCCTGAGGAATTCCCGCAACGCGGCCCGGGGGCCGACCACCAGTGTCGGCCCGTCGAGCGCCGCGCTGGGCGACTGGTCTCCGGGCGGTGCGTCCAGCAGGCGGTCCGCCAGTTCGCGCGCTGCGCGGCGGTAGCCCTGTTCCGGCGACAGCACGCGCAGCGAGGTCCGCAGATCGACCATGAGGTCGCGCAGGATGGGCGGCGCCTCGCCAGCGCCGAGGCGCCGCAGCAGGCGCGCGTCCGGGTCCAGCACCACCTCCTCCGGAATGGCGGGAACCTCCAGGTCAACCGTCCGGGCCGCCCCTTCGAGCAGCACTTCCTCCTCCCAGGCATGGCCCCCTGCGCGCAACACCAGCGGCACGCGCAGCACCCGGTCTGTGGTGTCCTGGGACAGGCGCAATCGCACCAGAGGGCGACCACTGGGCCCGGGCGCGAGCTCTGCGGATTCGACGCGCACCGTCGGGATGCCCGCACGGCTCAGCCAGGGTTCCATGAAAGCACCCAGGTCGCGGCCGGCGGCGCCTTCCCAGGCCCGGCGCAGGTCGTCCCAGGAGGCCGGGCGGAACGCGTGTGTCTGCCAGAGCGCGCGCAGGCCGGTGTCGAAAGCTGCACGGCCGATGTGATCACGCAGCATCAGCAGCAGCATCGCCGTCTTCTGGTAGCCGAGGATGTGGGAGGCGCCGTGGGTGCGCGCGGTGAATGTCTCCAGCCCCGCATCCCGCTCCGGCGGCAGGGCGGTGATGTCGCGCAGCCAGCCGATACGGGTTTCACGCGCTGCCTCTGCGCCCTCGCGTTCCCGGGCGTGATAGTCGGCCATCAGGGTGGTGAGGCCCTCCGTCCAGTTGCCCCGGCCCGGCGCAGGGCGCACTCCGTTGCCCCACCAATTGTGGAGCACTTCATGGCCGAGGGAGGTGGCGCGGATGAACGGCAGGCGGATGACGTCGGCTCCGAGATAGGTCAGCGACGGCATGCCGAAGCCGGTTGGCGTCGGGCTCGCGACGACGCTGAATCCGTCGTGGGGGTAGGGACCGATCCACTGTTCGTAGGTCCGCAGGTGATCGGCCACGGCATCCAGGTAGCCTGCCGCGAGGTCTTCCAGCCCGGGCAGGAACCATGTACGCAGCCTGAGCGGCCGGGCCGACAGGCTGGTGACGATACGCTCCGTGACCTGGTAGGGACCTGCCATCAGGTCGATGCCGACACCCTCGCGCGGGGAGATAAACCGCGCCAGATAACCGTTGGCGTCATCCCGTTCCTCGACCAGGTTGCCGGGGACCAATCCGCGCTGGCCCGGCGGCAGCCGGAGTTCCACGCGGTAATGCATCGGCCGCTCCGCGATTGCCGGGTACCAGCCGCTGTCGGCCGGCAGGTAGCTGCCTTCCCGGCTGGTCACGGGCAGGTTGTGCACCAGCGTGTCGCGATGATCGAGGCTGCGATCCAGAGGGGCCAGCCGGCCGGCCCATGCCGCCTCGATCTCGCGGGTGCTGTCCGATGCGGGCAGCGTCCAGGCCTGCTGGCCGGCGACCGCAGGGGCAGACGGCAGCGGTGCGCCACGCCACTGCAGCCTCGCGTCGGCGTAGCGTCCGTCGAGCACGATCGTCTCGGTGGGACCCGGCGGAATGCGCAGCACGCCGTCCCCACGGAGCAGTCGCGTTGCGGGATCGAGCGATACCCGGAGTTCCATGTCCACCGCCGCCGGCTCCGGCGCCGCGGCAGCCCCGATGCCCAGGCCGAGCCCGAGGCCGAGCGCCAGGATGCGGACAGCGCGGGCCGCTCTCATGCGCGCGTCAGCGCGATGCCGGGAACCGCGCCACCAGGTCGATGACCCGGCCCGCGCGCCGCACCCGCATCGGCAGCCACGAACCGGGAGCCTGGACCTGTACCCGCTCGATCACGTCCTCGACGTTCTCGCAGGGCAGCCCCCCCACCTCGAGCAGAAGATCGCCCTGTTCCAGGCCGGCGTCCGCCGCGACGCTGCCATCGATGACCCGCTGCACCGAGACGAACCGGTCGACCGGCTCCAGCCACACGCCCAGCCTGGGGCGCTCGGTCGGCGTGCCGCCGTCCTCCGCCATGCCGAACACCGCGGTTGCATGCCCGGGCGCGACCGTGGCGCAGTCCTCGGCCACGTCGGACGGCAGCAGGGAGGCGACGTCGGACACCCCGAGGCTGCCGAGCTGGTGCGCCACGCCCCATCCGTTGAACACGTGACCGCTGCCGAGAATCCCCACCACCCGGGCCCCGGGGTGTCGTCCGAGGGCATCCGCGATGCCCTGCGCCATGGCCCTATCCCAGGTGAGCTGGGATTCGACGAAGCGCTCGAACGCCTGCTCGTCCGCCGCGCTGGCGCCGTGCACGCCATGGGCTCCGAAGCTCTCCCTCAGATAACGCCGGTAGGCCGGCAGCGCCGGGGCCGGACGGCTGATGCCGGCGTCAGCCAGTTCGGGGACACCGTCGAATCCGTGCTGCGCCACCGCATGGGTCAGCTCCGGCTCCACGTTCAGGGCGACCATGGGGATGCGGTGCAGCCGGGCGAAATGGAACAGCGGCATG
Organism: Burkholderiales bacterium; assembly: GCA_040373665.1. Classification (GTDB taxonomy): domain Bacteria; phylum Pseudomonadota; class Gammaproteobacteria; order Burkholderiales. The sequence goes on from JBEICA010000005.1 coordinate 30,140, forward strand.
TAGAGTTGCGGGTCGAAACGCCACACTCGCGACCAGCCCGAGGCGCGCAGGAAGTCGCGTTCGCCCAGTTCGCCCGCCACCCAGCGGTCGAGGGCGGGCTGGGCCGAACGGGGAAACATCTCCAGGGCGAGCACCAGTCTCGGCGAGCGGCCCATGAGCGCGCCGGCGGTGTGCACCTGCCAGCGGTGGTGGTCGGCGCTGTCGTGGTGCTCGCCCAGCAACACCACCCGTTGCTCGCCGATCGTCCGCAACACGGTGTCGAAGTCCACCGCCGTGCCGGCGTCCGGTGCGGGCAGCATCCACTGACCAGGGGCGGGGCAGGCACCTGCCCAGGCGGGCACGCTGGTCGCGGTCAGCACCGAGAGCAGCGCCGCGCGCGCCAGCGCTGCCATGGCATTGGAGGGTCGGATCATGTGCAGGTCGCTCGCTCTCTCGATCGCCGCGGAAGGAATGCGCCGGGTGAACGACGCCGGGCGGGTAGACCGGGCCGCGGCGGTTTCGTTCGACAAGGTATCATCGGGTCTCCGCGAATCGCAGTCTCCGGTCGCCATCGATGCCCCACTCCGTTCCCCGCCCCACCGACATCGTCCTGCACCAGGAATCCCGCGTGCTTGAGGTCGCCTTCGACGACGGTGCGCGGTATCGCCTGCCCTGTGAATTCCTGCGCGTGTTCAGCCCGTCGGCCGAGGTTCGCGGCCATGGGCCGGGGCAGGAGGTGCTCCAGGTCGGCAAGCGCGAGGTCAACATCGCGGCGATCGAGCCGGTGGGCACTTATGCCGTCAAGCTGGTTTTCAGCGATGGTCACGACACCGGGCTTTACTCCTGGGACACCCTCCACGAACTCGGTCGCGACCACGACCGGCTGTGGGCCGGCTACCTGCAGCGCCTCGCTGCCGCGGGAGGGTCGCGCGACCCGGCCGGCAAGCTCGACGTGCATCGTTTCCAGGTGGCGGGCACGACCGTGCCGCCGCGTTTCATGAGCCCGCCCACCGATGAGTAAGACCGACTTCGGCTACCAGCAGGTCGACGAGGAGGACAAGGCGCGACAGGTCGCCGGCGTCTTCAAGGCTGTCGCCGGGCACTACGACGTCATGAACGACCTCATGTCGGCGGGCCTGCACCGGTTGTGGAAGCGCTTCGCCGCCGATGCCTGCCTGCTGCGTCCCGGCCAGAGGGTGCTGGACGTGGCCGGTGGCACGGGCGACATGACCCGGCTGTTCGCCCGGCGGGTCGGGCCGGCCGGTACGGTCTGGCTGACCGACATCAACGGCGCCATGCTGGGCCAGGGGCGGGACCGTATGCTTGACGAAGCTCTGGTGGTGCCGGTGGCCCAGTGCGATGCCGAGAGGCTGCCTTTCCCGGACCGCAGTTTCGACTGCGTGTGCGTGGCCTTCGGCCTGCGGAACATGACCCACAAGGACCGGGCGCTCGCCGAGTTTCGCCGTGTGCTACGGCCGGGCGGGCGGGCCGTGGTGCTGGAGTTCTCCCGGGTGTGGAAGCCGCTGGCACCGCTCTATGACGCCTACTCCTTCTCCGTGCTGCCGGCCCTCGGCTCGCTGATCGCCGGCAACCGGGATGCCTATCGTTATCTGGCCGAGTCGATTCGCATGCATCCCGGGCAGGAAGCGCTCAAGGGCATGATGGAATCGGCGGGTCTGTCCCGGGTCGAGTATTTCAACCTGTCCGCCGGTGTGGTGGCCGTGCACCGGGGCTGGCGCGACTAGCCCGGACTGGTCGCGTCCCACGTCCTCACCCGAACGCTCGCCCATGCTGGACGGTCAGGTTGCCGACTTGGTGAATCACCTGCTGGCGCGAGCCGACTGGGCCAGGGAGACGTTGCGCCCGTTCGGCGGCGCGGTGGTCGCCGTCGCCATCGGTCCGGTGAGTTGGCGGCTCGCCATCACGGCCGCGGGATTGCTGGCGGCGGCGGATGCCGACACGCCGCCCGCGCTGCGCGTCACGCTGGACCCCTTCACCGCCGCCCGGCTGGCTGCGGGCGAGACAGCCGTGCGCGCCGCGGTCCACACCGAGGGTGACGACGCGTTGGCGCGTGCTGTCTGGCACGTGGCCACGCACCTGCGCTGGGACTTAGAGGCGGATCTCGCGGGTCTGACGGGCGACGTGCTCGCCCATCGCGTGGCGAGCGGATTGCGCCGCGCGACGCGCAGCACGGCCGATTCCATCCACCGCGCCGGCCTGGCGCTCGCCGAGTACCTCACCGAAGAGGGCGGGCACACCCCGCCGCGCCATGAGCTGGCGGCCTTCTGCGAGGACGTCGATGCAACGCGCGATGCCGTCGAAAGGCTGGTCCAGCGCATCGCCGCGCTCGAGCGCGGCGCGGGCGGGTGTCGCTGACATGGCTCGCCCCGGGGGGTATGCGCTGTGGTGATGCAGTGGCTGCGGCTGGGGCGCATCCTGATCGTGGCCATCCGGTTCGGCCTGGACGAGTTCGTGCTGGCGCATTCGGCTCTGCGCTGGCTGCGGCCGTTCACGCGTGTCGCCACGTTCTGGCGCAGCTTCGACCTTCCCCGTGGCGCCCGGCTGCGTCGCGCCCTGGAGGACCTCGGTCCGATCTTCGTGAAATTCGGGCAGGTGCTGTCCACCCGCCGCGACCTGATCCCGGTGGACATCGCCGACGAACTCGCGCGCCTGCAGGACCGGGTGCCGCCGTTCCCTTCGGACCAGGTGCTGTCCACGCTGCAGCGCGTCTACGGCCGCCCGGTGGACCAGGTGTTCGCCCGCTTCGAGCGCGAGGCCGTGGCCAGTGCCTCCGTGGCCCAGGTGCACTTCGCAGTGCTGCCGGACGGACGCGAGTGCGCGGTCAAGATCCTGCGGCCCGGCATCGGCCGCATCATCGGCCGTGACCTCGCGCTGCTGGACACGGCCGCCACCCTGGCCGAGCGCATCTGGCCCGACGGCCGCCGTCTGCGTCCGCGCGAGGTCATCGCCGAGTTCAGGAAGCATCTGCACGACGAGCTCGATCTCGTGCGCGAGGCCTCCAGCGCGAGCCAGTTGCGGCGCAACTTCCAGGGCTCGCCGCTGCTGCGCGTGCCCGAGATGTTCTGGGACTGGTGCTCCACCGATGTCATGGTCATGGAGCGCATGCACGGCACACCGGTGTCCCAGGTGCAGCAACTGCGGGACCGCGGCATCGACATCCAGAAGCTGTCCCGCATGGGTGTGGAGATCTTCTTCACCCAGGTCTTCCGCGACGGCTTCTTCCACGCCGACATGCACCCGGGCAACATCCTGGTGGCAGACGACGGCCAGTACATCGCCCTCGATTTCGGCATCATGGGCACGCTGAACGATGCCGACAAAAGCTACCTCGCGCAGAACTTCCTCGCCTTCTTCCGGCGCGATTACCGCCGGGTGGCCCAGGCCCACGTGGAGGCCGGGTGGGTGCCGCCGGGCACCCGGGTCGACGAATTCGAGTCCGCCATCCGCGCCGTCTGCGAGCCGATCTTCGACCGGCCCCTGAAGGAGATCTCCTTCGGCAAGGTGCTGCTGCGGCTGTTCCAGACCGCACGGCGCTTCAACCTCGAGGTCCAGCCGCAGCTCGTGCTGCTGCAGAAGACCCTGCTCAACATCGAGGGTCTGGGCCGTGAGCTGGACCCGGACCTCGACCTGTGGCGAACCGCCAAGCCCTTCCTCGAGCAGTGGATGTCGGAACAGGTCGGGTGGCGCGGCTGGTGGCGCCACCTGCGTGATGAGGCGCCCTACTGGGCGGCGACCCTGCCCCAGATTCCCCGGCTGGTGCACCGCGCGCTGGCGGAGCGTCCCGATGCGGGCCGGGAGCAGCAGCTGCTCATGAGGCTGGTTCACGAGCAGCGGCGTCAGACGCGCCTGCTGGTCCTGGCCTGCGCCATCCTCGCCGCCATTCTGGCCGGGGTGGCGGGCCTGCTGCTCGTCTGAGGCGGGTGGCGCGGCACGGCTGGGGGGGCGCGGTTTGGTTGACGTTTACGTCAACTGTCGTCCGGTGCCATAATGTGGGTCCTTTGACCAGTGAATCAGGCGTTTAGCCCTCAGCCTGCGAGCGTGTCCCGATGACCGATCTCTCCGTGCAGCAACACAGCCCCGAATTCAAGACCGTCAACAAGATCCGTTTCGTGACGGCAGCCAGCCTGTTCGACGGGCACGATGCGTCCATCAACATCATCCGGCGCCTGCTGCAGTCCAACGGCGCCGAGGTCATCCATCTCGGGCACAACCGGTCGGTCGACGAGATCGTCACCGCCGCCGTCGAGGAGGACGTCCACGGCATCGCGGTGTCGTCCTACCAGGGCGGGCACGTCGAGTACTTCCAGTACATGATCGACCTGCTGCGCAGCCGGGGCGCGGGCCACGTCAAGGTGTTCGGCGGCGGCGGCGGTGTCATCGTGCCGGCGGAGATTGCCCATCTGCACGCCTACGGCGTGGAGCGCATCTACTCGCCGGAGGACGGTGCCCGCATGGGCCTGGTGGGGATGATCCAGGACATGCTGCGCCGCTGCGACCGGGACATCGCCAGCGAGGTGCCGGCCAATCTGGACGGTATGGCGGCGGGCTCGCGCAACGACCTCGCGCGGGTCATCTCGGCCCTCGAGAACGACGTGCTGCCCGAGGCCCTTCGCGCCGACCTGAACCGCCGCGCCGCGGCGCGCGGCGGCGTACCGGTGCTGGGGATCACCGGTACCGGTGGCGCCGGCAAGTCGTCTCTCACGGACGAGATCGTGCGCCGTTTCCGCCTGGACCAGGGCGACCGGCTGAAGATCGCCGTGGTCGCGGTCGACCCTTCGCGCCGCAAGTCCGGCGGCGCGCTGCTGGGCGACCGTATCCGCATGAACGCCAACCAACATCCGAACGTCTACTTCCGCTCGCTCGCCACGCGGGCTGCAGGTTCGGAGATCGCCGCCTGCCTGCCCGAGGTCATCGCCGCCTGCAAGGTGGCGGGCTTCGATCTGGTGGTGGTGGAGACCTCCGGTATCGGCCAGGGCGATGCCGCCATCGTGCCCCTGGTGGACGTGTCCCTGTACGTCATGACGCCGGAGTTCGGCGCCGCCAGCCAGCTCGAGAAGATCGACATGCTCGACTTCGCCGATTTCGTGGCCATCAACAAGTTCGACCGGCGCGGTGCCGAGGACGCGCTGCGCGACGTCAGCAAGCAGATGCAGCGCAACCGCGAGGCGTTTTCCGTCCCGCCTGATCGCATGCCCGTGTTCGGAACCATCGCATCGCGCTTCAACGACGACGGCGTCACCGCCCTCTACGGGGCCATGGCGGGAGCGCTCTCCGACAAGGGGCTGGCGCTGCAGGACGGCCTGCTGCCGCGGCTGCCCATCCGTGCCTCGTCGGCGGTCAAGGCCATTGTGCCTCCGGCGCGGGGCCGCTATCTGGCCGACATCTCCCAGACCGTGCGCGAGTACAAGGCCCACGCGCTCGCCCAAGCCCGCATCGCGCGCGAGCGCCAGCAACTGGCTGCGGCCATCGTCATGCTCGGCAGGGAGTGCGGCGAGTCCTCAGGGTCGCTCGAAGCGCTGCGTGCGGCTCGTGACCAGCAGCTCGACCCGCGGGCGCGGAAGCTGCTCGACATGTGGCCCGACCTGCAGCAGGCCTATTCGGGTGATGAGTACGTGGTGAAGATCCGCGACAAGGAGATCCGCACCGCCCTCACCACCACGTCGCTGTCCGGCACGAAGATCCGCAAGGTGGCGCTGCCGCGCTACGAGGACCACGGCGAGCAGCTGCGCTGGCTCATGCTGGAAAACGTCCCCGGTTCCTTCCCGTTCACTGCCGGGGTGTTCGCCTTCAAGCGCGAAAACGAGGACCCGACGCGGATGTTCGCCGGCGAGGGCGATCCGTTCCGTACCAATCGCCGCTTCCACATGCTCGCCAAGGACATGCCCGCCAAGCGCCTGTCCACCGCCTTCGACTCCGTGACCCTGTACGGATTCGACCCCGACCTGCGTCCCGACATCTACGGGAAGGTGGGCAACTCGGGTGTGTCCATCGCAACACTGGACGACATGAAGGCCCTGTACGCCGGATTCGACCTGTGCGCGCCCAACACCAGCGTGTCGATGACCATCAACGGCCCGGCGCCCACCCTGCTGGCGATGTTCATGAACACCGCGATCGACCAGCAGATGGACCGCTTCCGCGAGCAGAACGGCCGCGAGCCCACCGAGGACGAGGCGGAGAAGATCCGCGAATGGACCCTCGAGACGGTGCGCGGCACGGTGCAGGCCGACATCCTCAAGGAAGACCAGGGGCAGAACACCTGCATCTTCTCCACCGAGTTCTCGCTCAAGGTGATGGGTGACATCCAGGAGTACTTCGTCCACCACGACGTGAGGAACTTCTATTCGGTGTCGATCTCCGGCTACCACATCGCCGAGGCCGGGGCCAATCCGATCAGCCAGCTCGCCTTCACGCTCAGCAACGGTTTCACCTTCGTCGAAGCCTATCTCGCGCGCGGCATGCACATCGACGATTTCGCACCCAACCTCAGTTTCTTCTTCAGCAA
>JBEICA010000191.1:0-6753 GCA_040373665.1 Burkholderiales bacterium
GGCCACCACCTCATGGCCTATCACGAGATGCTCGACCGTGATGCCGGCCGGCTGGGCGACTGCCGTGCCCGCGTCAACCGGCTGTCGCTGGGCTCGGGCGCGCTGGCGGGTACCACCTTCCCCATCGATCGCGAGATGGTTGCCCGGGAGCTCGGTTTTGACGGTCTGTGCGAGAACTCCCTCGACGCCGTGTCCGATCGCGACTTCGCCATCGAATTCACCGCGGCCGCCGCCCTGGTCATGACCCACCTGTCGCGGCTGTCCGAGGAACTCATCCTGTGGATGAGCCCGCGCTATGGCTTCATCGACCTGCCGGACCGTTTCTGTACCGGTTCGTCGATGCTGCCGCAGAAGAAGAATCCCGACGTGCCCGAACTGGTGCGCGGGAAGGTGGGCCGGGTCAACGGCCACCTGGTCGCGCTGCTCACCCTCATGAAGGGCCAGCCGCTGGCCTACAACAAGGACAACCAGGAGGACAAGGAGCCCTTGTTCGACACCGTCGACACCCTGGTCGACACCCTGGTGATCTACGCCGAGATGATGCGCGGCCTCATCGTCCGCCCGGAGCGCATGCGCGCCGCGGCCGCCGAGGGGTTCGCCACCGCCACTGACCTGGCGGACTATCTGGTGCGCAAGGGCACCCCGTTCCGCGAGGCGCACGAGGCGGTGGCCCGCGCCGTGCGCGCTGCGGCCGGGCTGGGCGTCGATCTCTCCGGCCTCACGCTCGAGCAGTTCCGCGCGTTCGCGCCGGCGGTCGACGAGGACGTCTACCAGGTGCTGACGCTGGAGGGTTCGCTGGCCAGCCGTGCCCACCGCGGGGGCACGGCACCGGATCAGGTGCGCGCCGCCGTGGCCCGAGCGCGCGGGCGTCTGGAGGGCGGGCGATGAGCGCCCTGGCCGCGCTGTTCCGGCTCGACGGTCGTACCGCCCTGGTCACCGGCGGCAATTCCGGTCTGGGCCGGACCATGGCGCTCACGCTCGCCGAGGCGGGCGCCGATGTCGTGGTCGTCGGGCGCGACCCCGGGCGGCTGGAGGAGGTCGGGCGTGACATCGCCGCGCTCGGGCGGCGCGCGTGGCCCATGGTCTGCGACCTGTCGGACCGTGCCGATCTGGCGCGCCTCGCCCGCGACAGCGTCGCCGCGGCAGGAGACCCGGACATCCTGGTGTGCGCCGCCGGCATCAACGAGCGCCCGTCCATGCGTGAGCTGGACGAGGGCTGCTGGGACCGCACCATGCGCGTCAACCTGGACGCGCCTTTTCTGCTGGCCCGGGCCTTCGCCCCGGCCATGGCGCGGCGCGGCTGGGGTCGCATCATCAATCTGGCCTCGCTGCAGTCGGTGCGGTCCTTCAACAACAGTGGGGCCTATGGAGTTTCCAAGGCCGGCGTCGCCCAGCTCACTCGCACGCTGGCCGAGGCCTGGTCCTCCAGCGGGGTCAACTGCAATGCCATCGCGCCGGGGTTCTTCCCCACGCCACTCACCCGCGCCGTGTTCAGCGATCCGGCGCGGGCCCAGGCGGTGGCGGCCCGCACCATGATCGGCCGCAACGGCGAACTCGACGACATCCGCGGCGCCACCGTCTTCCTGGCGTCTCGCGCTTCCGATTACATCACCGGGCAGGTCCTGTTCGTGGACGGCGGCTTTTCGGCCGGTTGACAAACAGGGTCAGGGTGCTAGATTCGATCGGCTTTGCCTGGAGGCTCCGGCAGGCGGGTCATTGATATATCTTGGGGGGAGAAAGCTCATGAAAACGTCCGCCATCCGTGCGCTCCTGGGCGCCCTGGCGCTGGGTCTGGGCATGACGCCCGCTGCGCAGGCGCAGCAGAAGGATTCCATCAAGATCGGCTTCGTCACCTTCCTGTCCGGCCAGGCCGCCGGGCCCTTCGGTGTGCCCGCCAGGCTGGCTGCCGAGGCCATCGTCGAGTCGCTCAATGCCGGCAAGGCGCCCGCTCCCTATCAGATCAAGGGGTTCGGCAGCACCCCGCTCGAACTGGTGGTCATCGACGAGGCCGGCGGCGCCACCAAGCAGGTCAGCGAATATCGCACCCTGGTCCAGCGTCAGGACGTCGACTTCGTCATCGGCTACATCGGCAGCGGCGACTGCCTCGCCATCGCGCCCGTGGCCGAGGAGTTGAAGAAGATCACCGTGTTCTTCGACTGCGGCACACCGCGCATCTTCGAGGAAGCGAGCTACAAATACGTGTTCCGCACCCGCGCCCATGCCACCATGGACGCGGTCGCCGCCTCGCTCTACCTGCTCGACAACCGGCCGGCGGTCAAGCGCGTCTCCGGCATCAACCAGAACTACGCCTGGGGCCAGGATTCCTGGGCCGACTTCGAGAACACCTTCAAGGTCATGAAGCCTGAGGCCGAGATCGGCACCTCGCAGATGCCGAAGTTCGGGGCCGGCCAGTACGGCGCGGAGATCTCCGCGCTGATCAACTCCAACGCCGACGTCATCCACTCCAGCCTCTGGGGCGGTGACCTCGAGGCCTTCATGCTGCAGGCCACGCCGCGCGACCTGTTCAAGAAGTCCCAGCTCATCCTCATCGCCGGCGAGCCCAACCTGCATCGCATGGTGGGCAACGTGCCCGACGGCACCATCGTCGGTGCCCGTGGTCCGCACGCGGTGTTCGCGCCGGCGTCCCCTCTCAATACCTGGCTGCGCGATACCTACAAGGCCAAGGCTGGTGTCATTCCCAACTACCCGGCGTACAGCGTCGCCCAGGCCATCCTCGGGGTGAAGGCTGCCTACGAGAAGGCGATGCAGAAGAAGATCGGTTCCGCCATCCCGATGGGGGCTGCCAAGAACGTCAAGGAAGAGATGCAGAAGGCCTACGCGCCGCCCACCGACGAGGAGGTGATCGCAGCCCTGGAGTTCCTCTCCTTCGACACGCCGTCCGGCAAGGTCGCCATGACCCTGGGCAAGGGTCATCAGGCGGTCCAGGGCACGGCCTACGGCACGACCCGCACGGAGAACGGCGTGGTCAAGGTGGGCAACATCAAGTACTACCCGGCCGAGCGGGTCAACCCGCCCGAGGGCGTGCCCTCGCTCGAGTGGATCAAGTCCGGTTTCAAGAAGACCAGGTAAGCGTCGCCCATGAGCCAATTCGTCGCGGTCCTGGTCGACGGGATCGTCTATTCCTCCTGGCTGTTCATCATCGCCGTCGGCCTCACGCTGATCTACGGCGTGATGAAGATCCTCAACATCGCCCACGGCAGCCTGTATGCCCTCGGGGCGTTCTCGGCGGTTTCGCTGTCGGCCTGGTGGTTCGCCCAGGGTTACTCCCCGATGGGCAGCTTCGCCATGCTGGGACTGGCCGCCGTGCTCGTGGGCCTGGTGTCCGGCCCCGTGATCGAGCGCGGCCTGCTGCGCTTCCTGTACGGCAAGGACGAAGTCGTGCTGGTGCTGGTCACCTACGCCTTGTTCCTCATCCTGGAGGATTTCATCAAGCTCGTGTGGGGTGTGGATCCGCTGTTCGTCCAGGGCCCCAACGGTGAGACGCCCTATGGCCTGCTCGGCAACTTCGAGATCGCGGGCCTCACCTATCCCAACTACAACCTGCTGCTCATCGCCGTGGCCGTGATCTCGGGCCTGGCGCTGGCCTGGGCGCTCAACCGGACCCGCTCGGGCAAGCTGCTGCTCGCGGTCATCCACGACCGCGAGATCAGCGCCGCGCTGGGCATCAACGTCGGGCGCACCTACTTTGTCACCTTCACCATCGGCGCCTTCCTCGCGGCGGTGGGCGGCGCACTGACCGCGCCCACCGTCTCCGTGGTCACGGGCATGGGGGCCGAGGTCATCGTCATGGCCTTCGCCGTGGTCGTGATCGGCGGGCTGGGCAGCCTCCAGGGAGCGGCGCTGGGAGCCCTCATCGTCGGACTGGTCCGGGCAGCCGCGGTCCATTACCAGCCCGAGGTCGAGCTGTTCAGCGTCTACTTCGTCATGGCGGTGGTGCTCATCCTTCGGCCCAAGGGCCTGTTCAGCGGCGCGGAGGTGCGCAAGATATGAAGATCGACCGCACGGTCCTCGCCCTCGCGGGGCTCGCCGTCGTGCTGCTGGTCGCCGTGCCGATGTTCCCGCGCTGGCTGGTGTCGCTGCTCAACGTCTCCATGTGCTACGGCACCGTGGTGTTGGGCATGATGCTGCTCATGCGGACCGGACTGGTGTCTTTCGGTCACGGTCTGTACTACTGCCTGGGCGCCTACGCGGCCGGTCTGCTCGACCAGATGGGCAAGGTGTCCGACATGCTGGCGATGGTGCTGGCCGGTGCCGTTGTCACTGCCGCCGTGTCCGCGGTGCTGGGCCTGCTGCTGGCGAAATACCGCGACATCTTCTTTGCCATGCTGTCGCTGGCCTTCTCGATGATCCTCTACGGCCTGCTGGTCAAGAGCGCCTCCTTCGGTTCGACCGACGGCTTCAACGTCGCCGCGAAGACGGTGGGTGGCGTGGCCCTGCAGGGGGATGCCATGCGTCTGGCGGTGTACTCGGTCACGGCGGTCACCACCGTCGTGGCGGCCATCGCCCTGCATCTGTACCTCGCATCGCACCGCGGTCGACTCGCGGGCGCCATCCGCGACAACGAACTGCGGGTCGAGTACATGGGCGCCTCGGTGCGTGCCACCGTACATGCCAACTACGTGGTGTCGGCCGTCCTTGCAGGCATCGGTGGCGCCCTGATGGCGGTCAACATCGGCCACATCGACCCCGAGATGACCTACTGGCCCCAGTCCGGGGAATTCGTCTTCATCGCCATTCTGTCCGGCACGGGCAGCGTGTTCGCACCGCTGGGCGGCGCGCTGATGTTCGAGGCCGTGCGCAGCTTCGCCTACGAGTATTCGCCCAACACCTGGCAGATGGTGCTCGGCATCACCATGCTCCTGGTGATGATCTTCCTGCCGGGCGGCCTCTGGTCGCTGTTCTCCCGGCGGCGGGTGGCCGCATGAGGCGGCCGTCGCCCATCTACGGTCGGCAGTCGGACTTGCCCGGTGACGGGCAGCGGCGGCACGGAGGCAATTGACATGGCTGTGATTCTCGACGCCCGGGGCCTCAACAAGACCTTCGGTGCCGTCACCGCGGCGGCGGACATCAACGTCGCGGTGGAACAGGACTCCGTGGTGGGTCTCATCGGCTCCAACGGTGCCGGCAAGACCACCTTCATCAACATGGTGACGGGCTATCTCAAGCCCACCTCCGGCAGCATCCATTTCGACGGGCGCGACATCACCCCGCTCAAGCCGCGGCAGATCACCCGGCTCGGCATCTGCCGGTCGTTCCAGATCCCGCAGCTGTTCAACAGCATGACAGTGCACGAAAACCTGCTGGTCGGCGTCGGCATCGTCGTCCAGGCGGGCGAGGGCTGGGGTGGCGGCGGCCAGCGGTATTCCGATCCGTCGCGCGCGGTCGACGCCATGCTCGAACAGTTCAATCTCGGCCCCTGGCGCGACCGTCAGGCCGCGCTGTTGCCAGAGGGCACCCGCAAGCTGCTCGACATCGCCATGGCCATGGTCGTCAGGCCGCGCATCCTGCTGCTCGACGAGCCCACCAGCGGCGTGTCGGCCGACGAGAAGTTCAGCCTCATGGACATGGTCATGCAGGCCGTGCGCGAAAACAAGGTCACCGTGCTGTTCGTCGAGCACGACATGGAGATCGTCGGCCGCTACACCCACCGGGTGCTGGCCTTCTACGAGGGCCGCATCATTGCCGACGGCGAGCCGGCGCGGGTGCTCGACGACGTCGAGGTGCGGCGCTACGTCATCGGCGAGCACGTGCCCGCAGCATCCACGGATGCCGCCCATGCTTGAGGTCCGCAACCTCGATGTGTCCATCGGCGCCGTCAGCATCCTGCGCGGCGTGAACATGTCGGTCGGCGAGCGCCAGTTCGTCGGCCTGATCGGCCGCAACGGCGCCGGCAAGACCACCCTGATGCGCGCCATCATGGGCATCCTGCCGGCGCGCGCCGGCGGCATCGAATACCTCGGCAAGCCGCTGGAGCGCGTGCCCACCCACCTCCGCGCCCGCGCCGGCATCGGCTACATGCCCGAGGACCGTCGCCTCGTCCCCACCCTGACGGTCGAGGAAAACGTCCTCGTGCCCGCCTGGGCCGGCAATCGCGCCGACACCCGCGAGCGTCTGGCCCGCGTCTATCGCATGATTCCCGAGGTCGAGACGTTCCGCGCCCGCAAGGGCCTCCAGCTCTCCGGCGGCCAGCAGAAGCTGGTGGCCCTGGCCCGGGCACTCATGTCCGGCACCCGCCTGCTGCTCCTCGACGAGCCCTTCGAGGGGGTGGCTCCCGTGCTGGCGCGCCGTCTGGCCGAGGTCATCGCCGGGCTCAAGGCCGAGGGTTTTTCCATCATCCTCACCGAGTCCGACCTGTCCCACTCGGCCGACATGCTGGACCGCGTCTACAGCATCGACCGCGGCGCCGTGTCGGTGGCCTGAGCCCGGCCGTCGCGGCGGCGGCCGCTCCGGCCGGGCGTGTACACTTTCCGGCATTCCGCCTGAGCATTCCGCCGCAGTGGTGCCCAGCCACGCCGCCGGCCCGGGCCTCCGACTCACCGTTGACCACGTACCGCCTTCGAGAGCCATGAGCGACATCAAGACGACCCAAGGTTTCGCCACCCGATCGATACACGCCGGCCAGGAGCCCGATGCAACCGGCTCGGTGATGCAGCCGATCTACGCCACCTCCACCTTCCGCCAGCGCTCTCCCGGCGAGCACACCGGCTTCGAGTACGGCCGCACCCAGAACCC
>JBEICA010000157.1:0-8228 GCA_040373665.1 Burkholderiales bacterium
CCCCCGGGTTGCCGCTGGCCCTTACTCTGGTTTTCCTGTTAATTTACCCCGCCCCGGGGGCCGCCGCGGGGGGGGGCCCCCCCCGCGCGGCCCCCCGCGACTGGTGCTTCGTGGCGCCGACCCTCGGCATCAACTACACGACGCTGAACGAGGCGTCGAAGTGGGGCATCACGACGGAGATGGCGGAGACCATGGGCGTGCGTCGCGAACTCGAGGCCGGCATCGTGAACATGAAGCACCTGAAGGCGCGCGGCGTTCGCATCCTTCCCGGGGGCGACTACGGGTTTGCCTGGAATCCCATCGGCACCAACGCACGCGATATCGAGCACTTCGTGAACCTGCTGGGATTTTCCCCCATGGATGCGGTCGTCAGTGCCACGCGCCTGGGTGGGGAGATCATGATGATGGGGGGCGAGCTCGGCCAGGTGAAGCCCGGATTCCTGGCCGATCTGCTGCTTGTGGACGGGAACCCGCTGGTCAACGTCGCCATCCTCCAGGACGCGTCGCGCCTGTTGGCCATCATGAAGGACGGCGCCTTCCACAAGGCGCCCGCGCCGGAGCGCTCTGCCGCGCGCAGATCCGCCTGAGAGACCGGCGGGCTTCGCCGTACGCGTGGAGCCCGCCCGCCGAAGGCTACCTGCCCCAGCGCAGGGCGGCCGTGTGCACCGGCGCGTCCCAAAGCGCCTCGAGCGCCGGGTCGAGCACGGTCACGGTGATGGAACAGCCGGCCATCTCCAGGGAGGTGACCAGCGATCCCGTGAGGAAGCGCGAGACCTTGAGCCCGCGACCTTCCAGGATGCGGCGTGCCGCATTGACCATGACGTAGAGTTCCATCGCAGGTGTGCCGCCGAAACCATTGACCAGCAGCAGTACCTCGCTGCCCGGGGACGGCGACAGATCCGACAGGATCGCGCCGGTCATCTCGTCTGCGATCGCGTCTGCCGGCGCGAGCTTCACCCGTCGGCGGCCAGGCTCGCCGTGGATGCCGACGCCCATCTCCATCTCGTCCTCTGCCAGCGTGAAGGTCGGGCTCCCGGCGGCCGGGACGGTACAGGAGGTCAGCGCCACCCCCATCGAGCGGGTGACCGCGTTGACCGCCTCCCCCAGAGCCTTCAGCTGCGCCAGATTGTCGCCCCGCTCAGCCGCGGCACCGACGATCTTCTCGACCACGAGCGTGCCGGCCACACCCCGACGTCCGGTCGACCAGGTCGAGCGCTCCACCGCGACATCGTCATCGGTGATCACGGTGGCGATCTCACGGCCCGCCATCTCGGCCGCCATCTGGAAGTTCATCACGTCGCCTTCGTAGTTCTTGACGATGAACAGGCAGCCGGCGCCAGTGTCGACGGCCTCCGCCGCCGCCAGCATCTGGTCGGGCGTCGGCGAGGTGAAGACCTGTCCAGGGCAGGCCGCGTCCAGCATGCCGTGCCCGACGAATCCCGCATGCAGGGGTTCGTGTCCGGAGCCGCCGCCCGAGATCAGTGCCACCTTGCCGGGTACCGGCGTCCGGCGCCGGACGAACTTGCGCTCCTCGCCGAGCACCAGGATGTCGGCGTGTGCCGCAGCAAACCCGTCGAGGCTCTCCGCGAGCACAGTGTCTGGCGAATTGATGAGTTTTTTCATGGGGGCTCCGTGTCGTTGCTCTGCAGGTCAGGTCTCTTCGGCGAGCCGCGCCAGCCGCCGCGCGGTCTCGAGGATCGCTTCGTCGAGCAGCCGGTTACGGCGAGCATCGCCGAGGTCGGGCACGGTGACGTTGAGCGAGCGCGTGCCGGCGGGACGGCGCACCAGATCGAGTCGGCGCGGGTGGGCCGCCAGATACGCCGCGAGAAACTCGCTGCGCTCTGCCGGCGTGAAGTGGCAGACCGTGAAGATGGCGTCCAGATGCTGCACCGGGATCGGCACCGCGTAGACCGGATTGGTGATCTGCGAAATGAACGAGCGGTTCTTGCCCAGGGCCATCGCCAGACGATGCCGCGTGCCGGACGGGCGGTTGTCGACCACGCGCTTGAGAACCCCCTTGTAGGCGGCCACGGCCGCTGCGTTGTCGCGCTCGGGCTTCACTTCGGCCATGTCGGGCCTCCCGCGGTGTTGCGCAGGTCGCATGCCGCGATGGCGAGCTTGGCCCGGCCGACGAGGCCGGGCGCCATGGACAACGTGCGCAGGCCTGCGGCGAGCAGGTGGGCAATGGCGGCGGGGTCACCGCCGGCGTCACCGCACAGGCTGACGTCGACGTCGCGTGCACGGGCGGCGGAGACCACGCCGGAGACGAGCCGGAGCATGGCCGGCTGCACCGGATCGGCGAGTTCGGCCAGCGACGGCACGTCTCGTCCGGCGGCCGCCACGTACTGGGCGAGGTCGTTCGAACCGATGGAATAGAAGTCCGCGTCGAACAGGTCCGCAGTCACGGCGCACGCCGGTACCTCGACCATGATGCCCAGCGCGGGCATGCGCGCGGGCACGCCTTGCGCGCGAAGCGATTGCACGGCCTCACCCAGCATCGCCCGGGCGCGCGTCAGCTCGCCGGGGAGGGTGACCATGGGGAGCATCACCTTGAGTTCACCATGCACGGCGGCGCGCGCCAGGGCCCGCAACTGCGTCATGAACACCTCCGGGCGCGCGAAGCACAGACGCAGGCCGCGCACGCCGAGGAAGGGATTGGTCTCCCCATCGAGCGTCAGCCCGGCGATGGGCTTGTCGCCGCCGGCATCCAGGGTCCGAACGGTCACGGGACGACCCTGTGCCCACTCGACGATACGGCGGTATGCAGCGTATTGGCTGTCTTCGCCCGGCAGACCCGCCGCGGCATGGAACAGCAGCTCGGTGCGCACGAGGCCGATACCGTCGCACAGACGGGGATCGAGACCTTCGAGTTCGGCGGCGTCGGCCACGTTGAGCAGCACCGTGACCCGGGTGCCATCGACAGTGATCGCAGGTGCGCCCGCCGCTGCCGCCGCGCGGTGTTCGACCGCCTGCCGGGCCGTGGCCGATTCATGGAAGGCGCGCAAGGTCTCGGCCCCGGGTTGGGCCACCACCACGCCGCGGTCGGCGTCCACCAGCACCTCGCCGCTCACGTGCGCCAGGGCGGGCCCAAGACCAACGACTGCCGGAACGCCGCGGGAGCGTGCGAGCATCGCCACATGACTCGTCGGGCTGCCACCCATGAGCGCGAGGGCGCCTCCGCGCGACCAGTCTATGGAAAGGAACCGGGACGGCGGCATGTCCTCGCCGGCGACGACAGCGCCCGGCGGCAACTGGATGTCGCGGGTGGATCCGGAGAGGTGTGCAAGGACGCGGTCCCGGATGTCGCGCAGGTCGGCGGCCCGTGCACGGAAGTACTCCTCGTCCGCGCTGTCATATCCCGCCGCCTCCGCGTCCAGCGCCTCGCGCCACGCGTCGTGAGCCGGTGCTCCGGCGGCGATGGCACCGAATGCGGGCGCGGACAGCAGGTCGTCCTCCAGCATCGCAACCTGGAACTCGAGGATGGCGCCACCTTCCGCACCCGAGTGCGCGAGCAGGTCGGCGAGATCGTTGAGTGCCGCCGCGATCGCCGCTCTCAGCGCCTGCGCCTCAGTCGCCGGATCGTCCGACGCAACACGCTGCTCCGGGCCGTCGTGCAGTCGCACGAGCACCCCGAGGGCCATGCCCGGCGCTGCGGTGCGCCCCTCAAGACGAAGCTCGGTCATGCAGCGGCGCCCCGGCGCCGTCCTCCTCGTCGAATTTTCGATGAACCAGTGCGACCATGGCCGCCAGTGCTTCCTCCGCGCCGTCTCCGCTGCAGCGGAAGTGGAGAACCGTTCCCCGGGCAGCCTTTGCACGCATCACCTGCACCGGGCTTTTCGCATCGAACCACGGACCCGCCGGATCCAGCGCGAATTCCACGCGCGCCGGGAACTTCTTGGCCAGCTGGGTGAGTTTGACCGAGGGCCGGGCATGCAGCCCAACCTCGTTGGTGAGCAATGCCGAGCCAGCGTGTTGTGCGTGATTCATGGGAAATCCAGGATATCGTCGTCTGTTCGCAAGGGTCGGGGAGCGGGCTCCGATGGGCGCAGGGCGGTGGTCACGTTGGCGACAGTTCCTCGGCGACGCGCCTGACCTCGTCGAGCGCGGAACCGCCAGAGGCCTCTGTGGCGGCGATCACCGCGCCTTCCACGACAGGCGCCTCGCACACCACCACGCGGTCACGCCTTCCCTCGTCCAGCATGTCGATCGCCATCTCGCTGTTCGTTTCCGCGCCACCCAGATCCACGAGTATGGCCACGCCCGCCTCGGACCAGGCACGGTCGATCGCCTCGAGGATGCGCGCCACGTCAGTGCCGAGCCCGCCTTCGGGATTGCCGCCGGTCCAGGCCAGCGGCACGGAGTCTCCCACCATCTGGCGCACCATGTCGGCTGCGCCTTCCGCCACCTTCGGCGAGTGTGACACGATCACGATGCCGACGTTGCTCATGCTGCGGTCTCCAGAGCGGCGCACAGCGCCGTGACGATCAGGGATGCCGATCTCGCGCCCGGGTCCATGTGCCCGATGGAGCGGTCCCCGAGGAAGGATGCACGGCCGCGTATGGCCTTCATCGGGACGGTCGCCTCCGCGGCCGCCGCCGCCCGGGTGGGGAGGCGGCGGGTGAGTCCCTCCGCGCCGCTCGCGAGTTCGGCGTGCACCGGGACCAACACGTCGAGCAGGGTTTTCTGGCCGGTGTCGGACTTGCCGAGTTTCTTCACCGCCTCGATGGCCACGCCGAACGCGCGCACCAGGTCTCCGTGCTCAGGGGCTTCGGGCAACTCCTTGCCCAGGGTCATGAACAGGGTTCCGTACAACGGCCCGGAAGCGCCTCCGACCTTCATGACCAGAGTCGTGCCGGCGCTCCTCAGCGCCGCTGGCAGTGGGCTCGCGGCGATGCGGTCCAGATCGGCGAGCACGGCTTCGAAGCCGCGCTTCATGTTGATGCCGTGATCGCCATCGCCGATGGCCTGGTCCAGGCTCGTGAGCTGCTCCGCGTGGGAGATGACGCTCGCGGCAACCGACTGGATGACGTGACGCAGAGTCGTTGGATCCATGCTCGTTCCGTATCAGTGTCGCAGGCGCCCGCCATCGGCGCCGAAGAACAGGGGGGACTCGGGCTGCAGGGCGACCGCGTCGCCGACGTGCAGCGGCGAATCCGGATCCGCAAGCACCACCACGGCCGTGTCCGCCAGCATCACGTGCAGATGGTTCTGATCGCCGAGGTGCTCCACCCGCGCGACCCGGCCTGCACCCGCGGGGTCACGCGTCACGCGCAGGTGCTCCGTGCGCAGGCCGATCGTCACGGTGTCCGCAGGCGCGGCGATGCCGGGGAACAGGCTGCGCGGCACGAGATTGATGCCGGGACTGCCCAGCCGTGATGCCACGTAGGTGTTGACCGGGTCCTCGTAGATCTCGCGCGGCGTCCCCGACTGGATGAGACGGCCGCGGTCGAGAACCCCGATGCGGTTCGCCATCGTCAGGGCCTCGGCCTGATCGTGGGTGACATAGAGCATGGTGGCGCCGGTGTCGCGCTGGATGCGCTTGAGCTCGACGCGCAGCTCGGCGCGCAGCTTGGCGTCCAGCGAGGACAGGGGCTCGTCCATGAGGTAGACGTTGGGACGGCGCACCAGCGCGCGGCCGATGGCGACCCGCTGCATCTGGCCACCCGACAGCTGGGTTGCGCGGTTGCCCAGCTTGTCGCTGATGCGCAACAGTTCGGCCACCTGTTGCACGCGCGCGCGGATCTCCGCGTCGGGCAGACGCCGTGCCGGTGCGCGCAGCGGGAAGGCGAGATTGTCGTAGACGCTCAGGTGCGGGTAGAGAGAGTATTGCTGGAAGACGAAGGACACGTCGCGCGGCGCCGGCGCGACATCGGTGACGTCCCGCCCGCCGATGTGAATCGTGCCCTCGTCGGGTTTCTCGAGGCCCGCCACCAGCCGCAGCGTGGTGGTCTTGCCGGCACCGGTCGGGCCGAGCAGGACCGTGAATTCCCCGTTGCCCGCGCACAGGTCGAGGCGGCTCACAGCCTCGGTCTCACCGAAGCGCTTCGACACCCCGGTCAGGATCACTTCAGCCATGAGCGGCCCCGCCATCGTGCAGGCTGGTGCGCAGCGCCCGGCCGGTGGTGCGTTCGAACAGCGACAGCCGTTCGCTCCGGAACACGAGCCCGACCTGATCGCCAGGGCGAACCGCGAGCGAGGAGGGCAGGCGGGCCTTGAGGCTCGCGCCTTCCGCGGTGGCGACGATCACGATCTGGTTGGTCCCCAGATACTCGGTCTCCACGACCTGGGCACGCAGGCTGGAGGACTCATCGAAGGCCACGTGCTCAGGCCGCACCCCGAGAACGAACTCGCCTTCGGCACCATCCTCGCGCAGTGCGGGCACGGTGACCACCGCCGCGCCAAGGCGGATGCTGCTGTCGCCGCGCGCGAGACGTCCCGAGAATGGCAGCAGGTTCATCGGGGGCGATCCGATGAAGTCGGCCACGAACAGGCTCGCCGGGCGGTCGTAGATTTCCTGCGGGGAACCGAGCTGCTCGATCACGCCCTGGTTCATCACGGCGATGGTATCCGCCATCGACATGGCCTCGAGCTGGTCGTGGGTGACGTAGACCGTCGTGGCGCCGAGCCGGTCATGCAGTGCGCGCAGTTCGCCGCACATGAGTTCGCGGAACTCCGCATCCAGGGCGCCGAGCGGCTCGTCCATGAGGAAGGCGAGCGGCTCGCGCACGATGGCGCGTCCCAGGGCAACGCGCTGCCGGTCCCCGCTGGACAGACCCGACACGGCCTTGCCCAGCAGGTGGGTGATGCGAAGCGTGCGTGCCGCCTCCTCGACCCGCCGGGTGATCTCGGCGCGCGCCATGCCCTGTGAGCGCAGCGGGTAGGAGATGTTGTCCTGGACGTTCATGTGCGGATAAAGCGCGAAAAGCTGGAAGACGAAGGCGATGTCGCGCGCCGAGGCCTGCTTGAAGGTCACGTCCTCGCCTCCGAGCACGATGCTGCCGGAGGTCGGGAGTTCCAGGCCTGCGATCATCCGCAGCGTGGTGGTCTTGCCGCATCCGGAGGGCCCGAGGAGGCAGAAGAAGTCGCCGTCCGCCACCGTGAACGAGGAGTCCCGGACTGCGACGAAGTCGCCAAATGCCTTGTGCAGTCTGTCGACGCGGATCTCTGCCATGGTTCAGACGGCGCGGTCGCTCATTCGGGGAACTTGGACACCACGACGAACATGGCGGTGCCTGCCAGGGTGGTGAGGAAGGACCAGGTGTACAGCCACATCGCGAACGGCTGCAGCAGCATGAAGACGCCGGCGGCGATCAGAGTGGTCGCCACCGCCTCCATCGGCCCACGGCGCAGCCAGCGCGGCCACCGGCGGGATTTCGGTGTGCTCATTTGCGCACTGCGCCGAAGGTGATCCCGCGCAGCAGTTGCTTGCGCAGCAGCACCGTGAACACCAGGATCGGCACCAGGAACAAGGTCGTGCCGGCGGCGACGGCCGGCCAGTCCTGTCCGCCCTCTCCGATGATGGTCGGGATGAACGGCGGAGCGGTCTGGGCTTCGCCGGAGGTCAGCAGCACCGCAAAGGCGTATTCGTTCCAGGCGAAGATCAGGCAGAAGATGGCGGTGGCAACGATGCCGGTGGTGGCCTGGGGCAGCACGACCCTGAAGAAGGCCTGGAGGCGTGTGTATCCGTCGACCATCGCGGCCTCCTCGTATTCGCGCGGGATCTCGTCGATGAACCCCTTGAGAAGCCAGACCGCGAGCGACACGTTGACGGCCGTGTACAACAGGATCATGCCCAGACGGGTATCGGACAGCCCCAGCTCGCGGTACATGAGGAAGATGGGGATTGCCACAGCGATGGGCGGCATCATGCGCGTCGACAGGATGAAGAACATCAGGTCGTCTCGCAGCGGCACCTTGAAGCGCGAGAACGCGTAGGCCGCGGTGGTGCCGAGGAGCACCGACAGGGCGGTCGAACCGAAGGCGATGACGAGCGAGTTGACGAAGCGTGGGACGTAGTTCGACGGACCGACGACCACCATGTTGCGTTCGCGGGTGATGCGCTCGCAGGTGCCCGAAGGGGGTGGCAGCGTGTCGATGTAGTCCTGGGTCTGGCGAGATCGCGTGGTGAAGAGGTTGCAATAACCTTCGAGGGAAGGCTCGAACACCACCTTCGGCGGATAGCTGATGGAGTCGGGGGGGGTCTTGAGGGAGGTCAGGAAGATCCACGC
>JBEICA010000247.1:0-5466 GCA_040373665.1 Burkholderiales bacterium
CGCCCGCGCGGGGTTCTGCTGATCCCGTATCCGCTCTGTGGGGGCGGGGTTGGGTGGTTTCCTCGCGGCCTGGCGGGAGCCTCGTGACCGGGGGGCCGACGGCCACCGCCCTTTGTCATTGGGGCCAGGTCTTCATTCCTGGCGATGTCGGGGAACGCCATCGCGCCTGGTCTGTGCACACAAGGACTCAGCCGCGTCCCGTACTGCCGAAGCCACTGCTGCCACGATCCGATGCGTCGAATGCCTCGACCACCCGGAAGGCCACTTGCACCACCGGCACCACGACGAGCTGGGCAATACGATCGAGCGGCTGGATGATGAAGGTGTCGCCCCCCCGATTCCAGACTGATACGAACAGCTGCCCCTGGTAATCCGAGTCGATAAGCCCGACCAGATTGCCGAGAACGATGCCGTGTTTGTGACCGAGCCCGCTCCGCGGCAGGACCATGGCCGCCAGACCGGGGTCAGCGAGGTGGATGGCAATACCTGTCGGTACCAGGTGGGTGGTTCCGGGCGCGAGTGTCAGCTCGGTGTCGATGCAGGCCCGAAGATCCAGACCGGCAGCCCCCGGCGTGGCATAGGCGGGCATTTGGGCGGACATTCGCGCGTCAAGAACGCGGACGTCTACGCTTCTCAAGGGGTGCATGGGTAATCCTTCCGGCGCCGGGTAGTTCAGGCGTGCTGCCGATACAACCGCGCCGCATGCTCGATCAGGCGGCGCGCCTGGATCAATTTGGAGGCGCGTGGCAGCGGGTGGCGGCCTGCGTCATCGAAGAGGATCAGTGTGTTGTCGTCTGCGCCGAAGGCATCCTGCGCCAGATTTGCCGCCAGCAACGGAAGATTCTTCCGGCGTCGTTTGGCCTCCGCGTATTCGTCGAGATTCTCGCTCTCGGCGGCGAAGCCGACGCAGAAGGGGGGATTGGCGCGGTTGGCAACGTTCGCGAGGATGTCTGCCGTGGGCGCGAGTTCCAGGGTCAGGATGCGAGCATCCTTCTTCATCTTCTGTTCCCGCGGATTGAGAGGGGTATAGTCCGCAACCGCTGCAACGCCGATGAACATCTGGCACTCCGGCATCGCCTTCTCCACGGCCTTGAGCATGTCCTGTGCACTGAGTACCGGCACCACGTCGACTCCAGCGGGCGGAGGCAGCGCCGTGGGGCCGCTTACCAATATCACCCGGGCTCCCGCATCACGCGCTGCACGCGCCACGGCGAAACCCATGCGCCCGGAACTCTGGTTGGTCAGTCCTCGCACCGCGTCCACCCGTTCGAACGTCGGGCCCGCCGTGACCACCACGGTGAGCCCCTCCAGAAGCTTGGGCTGGAACCAACCGACGATCTGGTCACACAATGCCTCGGGCTCGGACATGCGTCCCATGCCCGTCTCTCCGCAGGCCTGAACGCCGCTGTCCGGGCCGAGGATGACCACGCCGTCATCCCGGAGCGTACGCATGTTGCGCTGTGTCGCGGGGTGTTCCCACATCTGCCGGTTCATGGCGGGTGCGACGATGAGCGGACAGGCGCGCGCCAGGCACAGGGTCGAGAGCAGGTCGTCGGCGCTGCCGTGGGCGAGCTTGGCCAGAAAGTCCGCACTGGCAGGCGCCACGACGATGGCATCCGCCGAGCGCGACAGGTCAATATGCGCCATGCCGCCATGATCATCGGCACCCCACAGGTCGTCGTGCACCGGGTGCCCGGACACCGCCTGCAGCGTGAGAGGCGTGATGAAGCGCTCGGCGGCCGCGGTCATGACCACGCGCACCGCCACGTCCTCCTTGACCAGCAGGCGGGTCAACTCCACCGCCTTGTAGGCGGCGATGCCGCCTGTGATGCCAAGCAGGATGCGTCGTTCGACGGGCGTGCTCATCGCGATTCCGGAGAGGCAAAAATGCGAGTGTAAACTGGCCTCAGCCGGCACACCACGCAGGCGTGGGAGAAGCGCGATGGGCATCAAGGACTGGCCCGCGGCGGAGCGCCCGCGGGAGAAATTGCGTGCACAAGGTGCCTCGGCGCTGAGCGATTCCGAGTTGCTGGCGATCTTCCTTCGTACCGGTGTACGCGGGTCGAGTGCCGTGGACCTGGGCCGGGAGATGCTCGGGCGTTTCGGTTCGCTGTCCGCCCTGTTGTCCGCGTCCGCCGAGGAACTGGCTGTTGTGCCGGGGTTGGGGCAGGCGAAGCACGCCCAGCTTGCTGCGATCCTCGAGCTTGCCAGGCGTGTTCTGGATGAGCGCATCCGCGAGCCGCAGACGCTGGACTCGCCGGCCCGGGTGAAGGATTTCCTGCGACTGAGCCTGCACGGGCGGCCCCGGGAGAGCTTTTTGGCCATCTTTCTGGACGCGCAGCACAGGGTGTTGGCGACCGAGGAGTTGTTCCAGGGGACGCTCACCCAGGCGCCGGTATTCCCGCGCGAGATCGTGCGGCGCGCGCTGTTTCACAACGCCGGGGCGGTGATCTTCGCGCACAACCACCCTTCGGGCCTCCCGGAGCCGAGCCGCGCGGACGAGACGCTCACGCGTTCTCTTCGGACCATCCTGGAGCCGCTGGAGATCCGGGTGCTGGACCACATCATCGTCGCTGCTGGCGGCGTGGTCTCGCTCGCTGAGCGTGGCCTGATCTGAATCCGTCCCACCGGGTGCCGACACAGGGATCATTCAGCCCAGACATTTCAGCAGTTCGGTCCGGAGAATGAGGGCCCTGGTCATGCCCGTCACGTCAATGACGCATTGGCTGTCGGGTCGAATTGGTCTGCCGACCCCCGTGGGCCCTGGGGGACGCCTTGTGGTGATCCCGTGGTCTGATGAAATATCCACGCCAGCGCTTGAGCAGGTGTTGGCCTCGTGCTATAAATCGGGGCTTTCCAAATCAGCCTGGAGTCAACCATGGCACGCGTGTGTCAAGTCACCGGCAAGAAGCCCATGGTGGGCAACCACGTCTCGCACGCCAACAACAAGACCAAGCGTCGCTTTCTCCCCAACCTGCAGAACAGGCGTTTCTGGGTGGAGAGTGAGAACCGCTGGGTGAGCCTGCGCGTCAGCGGGGCGGGCCTGCGTACGATCGACAAGAAAGGTATCGAAGTCGTGCTCGCGGAACTCAGGGCCGCGGGCGAGAAGATCTGAGCAACGGAGGCCTGTCATGCGCGACAAGATCAAGCTCGAGTCCACTGCCGGCACCGGGCATTTCTACACCACGACCAAGAACAAGCGCACCATGCCCGAAAAGATGGAGATCAAGAAGTACGATCCCAAGGCGCGCAAGCATGTGATCTACAAGGAAACCAAGCTGAAGTGAGTTGCCGTTTCCGAGCGCCGGCGTCCTGATATCCCCAGGCCCGGCGTCATGAAAAAAGCCCGCATGCGCGGGCTTTTTTCATTCACCGGACCGCCATGGTCCCCTCTTCACGCATAACAGCGCAACTGCCTGGAGAACTCTCCGAGAGAGGCAATGCCACTGCCCTCGGCGCGGTGACACCAGTCCTCCAGCTGTCTGACCAGCTGTTCCTTGGACGCGGCGGATTTCTGCCAGACGCTGGCGAGTTCCTGTCGCATGGCATAGAGGGTTGCGAGCACCTTGCTCTTCGCCAGCATGCCCTCGAGCTCTCTCTTTTCCTCGAGGGACAGGAGCCCGGGATCGCTCTTGAACAGGCGGCTGAATTCGCTTCTCTCGGCCTGGGAGATGCCATGGTTGCGCAGGCGTGAGAGTTCCTCCAGACAGGTCGCGGCGACAGAATGACTGAAGCGGGCCAGCACGTCATACCGGTGCGTGACCACGGCCTGCAGGGTGGCCATGTCGCAACGCATCTTGCCGAGTTCCAGTCGGACGGCCGGCGCCACTTTCTTGACCTTGGCCAGACCGGCCATTTCCATGAGCCGGATGTAGAGCCAGCCGATGTCGAACTCGTACCACTTGTTCGACAAACGAGCCGACGTCGCGTAGGCGTGGTGGTTGTTGTGCAACTCCTCGCCGCCGATGAGGATTCCCCACGGAACGATATTGGTGCTGGAGTCCTTGGAATCGAAATTCCGATAGCCCCAGAAGTGTCCGATGCCGTTGATGACGCCAGCGGCAAAGAAGGGAATCCACGCCATCTGCACCGCCCAGATGGTCAACCCGATGGGGCCGAACAGAACGACGTCGATGATGAGCATGATGGCGATGCCCCATTGGGAGCGACCGGTGTAGACATGGCGTTCGAGCCAGTCATCCGGTGTGCCATGGCCGAATTTGTCGAGGATCTCGGGATCACGCGATGCCGTGCGATACAACTCCGCCCCTTCCCACATGACCTTGTTGATGCCTTCGATCTGCGGGCTGTGGGGGTCGTCAGGCGTCTCGCACTTGGCGTGATGCTTGCGGTGCACCGCCGCCCACTCCTTGGTCACCATGCCGGTGGTGAGCCAGAGCCAGAAGCGGAAGAAGTGGCTTGGGATCGGATGCAACTCGAGCGCGCGATGCGCCTGATGCCGATGCAGGAAGATGGTCACTCCCGCGATCGTGATGTGTGTGAGTCCCAGCGCTACAAGCACATATCCCCACCAAGGCAGATCGATCAGCCCGTTGATCCCCATTTAACCCCCACAAAGAAAGACTTCGACATCTGAAAACGCCACCGGCGTCCACCGCTGACTCGTATGGCACGGTGCGACGCCCGGTTCACGATCGGCCGGATTGTATCGGAATGGCGCATGCCGGACTGAAAACACCTTTTTCAGCTTAACGCCATGTTCCGCCAAAGCTTTGATCTGCATCAGGCCTGCCCGTGCCCGGACGGTGCGGCCACGATGCGTACATCGCGTTGCGGGTACGGTATTTCAATACCCCGGATCCGGAACTCCTCCAGAATGCGCAGGTTGATTTCGGATTGAAGATTGCCGCGCCCCGCCTCCGGGTCGCGGATCCAGGCGAAGTAGTCGATGTCGATGCCGTTGTCCCCGAAACCCCGCACGAAGGCGCTCGGCGGCGGATCGGCCAGCACCCGCGGATGCGCGGCAGCGACCGAGCGCAGCGTCTCCAACACCGCAGGCACGTCGCTGGCGTACCCGACCTGGACACGACCGTCGACCCGGACAACGCGGTCCGAGTAAGAGTGGTTGACCACGGTGGAGGTGATCACTGTCTCGTTGGGAATGAGGTTCTCGGTGCCGTCGAATGACCGGACCACGACGTAGCGGACCGTCAGTCGCGTGACCTCGCCGTAGCACTTGTCGATGGTCACCAGATCCCCCAGCTTGATGGAGCGGTCGAGCAGGATGACAAATCCGCTGACGTAGTTGGCTGCGATCTTCTGCAGGCCGAAACCGAGGCCGACGCCGAGCGCACCCCCGAACACGGACAGAACGGTGACGTCGATTCCCACCAGTGCCAGCGCGATCAGCACCCCGAGCAGCACGAACACCGTGCGCAGCAGCTTGGAGAAGACCACCCGCAGGCTGACGTCCATGCGTGAGAGGGCCATGATCCGGCCTTCCGC
>JBEICA010000102.1:0-11015 GCA_040373665.1 Burkholderiales bacterium
CCGGTGCGGCGCAGATGGACGGCGCGATCCTGGTGGTGAATGCCGCCGACGGCCCGATGCCGCAGACGCGCGAGCATATCCTGCTGGGCCGTCAGGTGGGCATTCCCTATATGGTGGTTTATCTCAACAAGATCGACCAGGTGGATGACGAAGAGCTGATCGAACTGGTCGAGATGGAAATCCGCGAGCTTCTGTCGTCCTACGACTATCCGGGCGATGACATTCCGATCATCAAGGGGTCTGCCCTGCACGCGATGAACGGCACCAATCCGGAGATTGGCGAAGCCTCGATCCGGGCGCTGATCAAGGCGGTGGACGACTATATCCCGACGCCGGCGCGCGCCGTGGACCAGCCCTTCCTGATGCCGGTGGAAGACGTGTTCTCGATCTCTGGCCGGGGCACGGTGGCCACGGGCCGGATCGAGCGCGGCGTGGTCAAGGTTGGCGAGGAGATCGAGATTGTCGGCCTGCGGCCCAGCAAGAAGACCGTGTGCACGGGCGTCGAGATGTTCCGCAAGCTCCTCGACGAGGGCCAGGCGGGCGAGAATGTCGGCCTCCTGCTCCGTGGCACGAAGCGCGAGGACGTCGAGCGCGGTCAGGTCTGCTGCAAGCCGGGCTCGATCACCCCGCACACGAACTTCGATGCGCAGGTGTACATCCTCTCCAAGGATGAGGGCGGCCGTCACACGCCGTTCTTCAACAACTACCGCCCGCAGTTCTACTTCCGCACCACCGACGTCACCGGTGTCGTGACCCTGCCTGACGGCAAGGACATGGTCATGCCGGGTGACAACACCGACATGTCGGTCGAGCTCATCCAGCCGATCGCCATGGAGGAGGGCCTGCGCTTCGCCATCCGCGAGGGTGGTCGCACCGTGGGCGCTGGTCGCGTCACCAAGATCATCAAGTAGTACGACGCACCCCCGAACTTCGTGGGGGGCGGCGCGATCCGCCGCCTCCCACGAAATCGGAGCAGGCACGACCCGCACGAGCACGATCCGCACGAGCACGACCCGCACGAGCACGACCCGCACGAGAACGACCAAGGCGCCACATCCGTAGCGGCACTACACGAGTAAGGACACCAAGCCACCATGGCGGGACAGAAGATCCGCATCAGGCTCAAGGCCTACGACCACGAGGTCATCGACTCCTCGGCGAAGAAGATCGTCGAGACGGTGACCCGTACGGGCGCGCAGGTCGCGGGCCCGGTGCCGCTGCCGACCGAGAAGAACGTCTACTGCGTCATCCGCTCACCGCACAAGTACAAGGACAGCCGTGAGCACTTCGAGATGCGCACCCATAAGCGACTGATCGACATCCTCGACCCGACCCCCAAGACAGTCGACTCGCTGATGCGACTCGACCTTCCCGCGGGTGTCGACATCGAGATCAAGCTCTGACCTGTAGACCACGAGGCAAGGAAGACTGATGGGTACCAACGTCAAGGGTGTGCTGGGCGAGAAGCTCGGCATGACCCAGGTATGGGACGAGAACAACAAGGTCGTCCCCGTGACCGTGGTCAAGGCCGGTCCGTGCGTCGTGACGCAGGTCCGCAATCCGGAGACTGACGGCTACTCAGCCGTGCAGATCGCCTTCGGTGCGATTGATCCCCGCAAGGTGAACAAGCCGCAGGCCGGGCACTTCGCCAAGGCCGGCGTCACTCCCCGGCGTCACCTGGTCGAGATCCGTACCGAGGACGCCTCGGAGTACACCCTCGGTCAGGAGATCGGCATCGAGACGTTCGAGGCGGGCCAGCTGGTCGACGTCATCGGAACGACCAAGGGCAAGGGCTTCGCCGGCGTCATGAAGCGCCACGGCTTCGGCGGTCTCCGTGCATCCCACGGCGTGCAGCGCAAGCACCGTTCCCCTGGCTCGATCGGTGGCTGCGCCACACCGGGTCGCGTCTTCAAGGGAATGCGCATGGCCGGTCGCATGGGCGGCGTGCGCCAGACGACCCTGAACCTCAAGGTGGCGGGCGTCGACGCCGAGCGCGGCCTGCTGCTCATCAAGGGCGCCGTGCCCGGCCCCAAGGGCGGCCTGGTCTTCGTCCGCACCGCTGTGAAGGAGGCGTAGGGATGACCGCGGTTGAGGTCCGCACTCCAGCGGGCAAGGCATCGGGCAGCGTCGAGCTGCCGGCCGACATCTTCGACGTCCCGGTCAACGTTCCGTTGATCCACCAGGTCGTCGTTGCCCAGCTTGCTGCCGCTCGTCAGGGCACTCACGACACCAAGACCCGGGCCGAGGTCCGGGGTGGCGGCAAGAAGCCCTACAAGCAGAAGGGCACCGGCCGGGCGCGTCAGGGCTCCATCCGCGCTCCCCAGTACGCAGGCGGCGGCGTGGTGCATGGGCCGACCCCTCGCGACTACGCGCAGCGCACCCCGAAGAAGATGAAGGCGGCCGCCCTGCGCGGCGCCCTGTCCGATCGGGCTCGTGACGGACGCATCCACGTGGTCACCGAGTTCGTCTCGGGCGACACCCCGTCGACCAAGGCGGCCACCACTGCTCTTGAGGCTCTCGGCCTCGACGGTGCACTCTTGATCGCCATCGACCGCGACGATGACGTCTCTGCGCTGAGTCTGCGCAATGTGCCAGCTGTCCACGTTCTGTACGTCGACCAGCTGAACACCTACGACGTCCTGTGCAGTGATCACGTGGTGTTCACGTCCGCTGCCATGGAGGCCTTCCTTGCCGGGCCGTCGACGGGCAAGTCCGTCAAGGCTGTTGCTACTGAGAGTGAGGCCGCGGAATGAAGATCGCCGATCCCCGCGACATCCTGATCGCGCCAGTGATCTCGGAGAAGAGCTACTCGCTCCTCGACGAGAACAAGTACACCTTCCTCGTGGCGCCCGGCGCCAACAAGACGCAGATCAAGCTGGCGGTCCAGGACGTTTTCGGCGTCAAGGTCACCAGCGTCAACACCCACAACCGCGAGGGCAAGCGCGTGCGCACCCGGTTCGGCTTCGGCCGCCGGGCAGCAACCAAGCGAGCCATCGTGACTGTTGCTGCCGGCGAGCGCATCGACATCTTCGGAGGCCCGGTCTCCTGACCGGGAATCTGACGGGCCTTCCACACAAGAGACGGAAAGACAGCTATGGGAATCCGCAAGTACAAGCCGACAACGCCGGGCCGTCGTGGCTCCAGCGTGGCCGACTTCGTCGAGATCACCCGGTCGGAGCCGGAGAAGTCACTGGTGCGTCCGCTGCCCAAGAAGGGCGGCCGCAACAACTCCGGCAAGATCACGACCCGTCACCAGGGCGGTGGGCACAAGCGGGCCTACCGCGTCATTGACTTCCGTCGTGCAGACAAGGACGGTGTGCCCGCCAAGGTGGCGCACATCGAGTACGACCCCAACCGCACGGCGCGCATTGCGCTGCTGCACTACGCGGACGGCGAGAAGCGCTACATCATCGCCCCGAACAAGCTGAAGCAGGGCGATCCGATCGAGACGGGTCCGAGCGCTGACATCAAGCCCGGCAACAATCTTCCGCTGCGCAACATCCCCGTCGGCACCGTGATCCACGCCGTGGAGATCAAGCCCGGCGGAGGAGCCAAGATCGCCCGATCAGCTGGTGCGTCCGTCCAGCTGGTGGCCAAGGATGGTCCCTACGCCCAGCTGCGCATGCCGTCCGGTGAGATCCGCAACGTCGACCTCCGTTCGCGGGCCACGGTCGGCGAGGTGGGCAACGCCGAGCAGTCCAACATCAACTGGGGCAAGGCTGGCCGCATGCGCTGGAAGGGCAAGCGCCCGACCGTCCGCGGTGTCGCCATGAACCCCGTCGATCACCCGCATGGCGGTGGCGAGGGCAAGACGTCGGGCGGCCGGCATCCGGTCAACCCCAACGGCAAGCCCGAGGGTCGCACCCGCAAGGCCAACAAGGCCAGCGACAAGTTCATCGTCCGTCGCCGCAAGTCCGGCAAGAAGCGTTAGGGATAGCAGATGCCACGCAGCCTGAAGAAGGGCCCGTTCGTCGACGACCACCTGATGAAGAAGGTGGACGCGCAGAACGAGAGCGGCTCGAAGAACGTGATCAAGACGTGGTCACGCCGATCGATGATCGTTCCGGCCATGCTCGGCCACACCATCGCGGTGCACGACGGCCGCAAGCACGTCCCGGTCTTCGTGTCGGAGAACATGGTCGGGCACAAGCTCGGCGAGTTCGCCCCGACGCGAACCTTCAAGGGTCACGTCAAGGATGACCGCAAGGCGAAGCGCCGCTAGGCGCGACGCAAGCGGACTCTCTCAGCGTCCACGAGACAGACCACCACCAGACATCACGGCACCACACGGAAGCAAGGGGAACGACATGGAAGCCAGGGCCCAGGCGCGGTACGTCCGCGTCACGCCCATGAAGGCGCGCCGCGTCATCGACCTCATTCGAGGCATGAACGCGTCCGACGCCCAGGCGATGCTGAGGTTCGCACCGCAGGCGGCGAGCGAGCCGATCGGCAAGGTGCTTGACAGCGCCATTGCCAATGCCACCAACAACCATGCGATGGATCCTCGTTCGCTCGTGGTGAGTGAGGCGTACGTCGACGAGGGCCCGACCATGAAGCGCATCCGTCCCCGCGCCCAGGGCCGCGCGTACCGCATCCGCAAGCGCAGCAGCCACATCACCGTCATCGTGTCCGATGGCGGCACTGCAGAGAAGAAGGGCTGACCGACGTGGGCCAGAAGATCAATCCGAACGGCTTCCGCCTCGGTATCACCACGGACTTCAACTCGCGTTGGTTCGCGGACAGTTCCAAGGCCGGTCAGCGTTACCGCGACTACGTCGACGAGGACGTCAAGATCCGCAAGCTCCTGTCGAAGGGCATGGAGCGCGCCGGCATTGCGCGGGTCGAGATCGAGCGCACCCGTGATCGGGTGCGTGTCGATATCCACACGGCTCGGCCGGGCATCGTCATCGGCCGTCGTGGCGCCGAGGCGGACCGCATCCGCGGCGACCTCGAGAAGCTGACGGGCAAGCAGGTGCAGCTGAACATCCTGGAGGTCAAGAACCCCGAGATCGAGGCTCAGTTGGTTGCGCAGGGCATCGCTGAGCAGCTCTCCAGTCGGGTCTCCTTCCGTCGCGCCATGCGCAAGGGGATGCAGACCACCATGAAGAGCGGTGCCAAGGGCATCCGGGTTCATGTTTCGGGTCGGCTCGGCGGCGCGGAGATGTCGCGCACCGAGTTCTACCGCGAGGGTCGCGTGCCGCTGCACACTCTGCGCGCTGACATCGACTACGGCTTCTACGAGGCGCGCACGACTTTCGGGCGCATCGGCGTGAAGGTGTGGATCTACAAGGGCGAGGCGCTCGGCTCGCGTGCGGAGCGCGAGGCTGCTGCTGCGCAGGCTCGGCTCTCCGGCCCGCGTGCTCGGCCCGAGCGTCCCCGCCGTCCGCGCCGTGAGGATGAGGCAGTGGCGGTTGCCGGCGCTGAGTACGCCGCCGAGGAAGCCACCGGTGAGGCTGTCGTCGAGCCCGTGACCGAAGGCCAGGAGGGCTAGTCATGCTGATTCCCCGCAGGGTCAAGCACCGCAAGCAGCACCACCCCACGCGGCGTGGTGTGGCCAAGGGCGGCACCGAGGTGACCTTCGGTACGTACGGACTCCAGGCCTTGGAGCCGGCCTATGTGACCAACCGGCAGATCGAGTCCGCTCGTATCGCCATCACGCGGCACATCCGCCGCGGCGGCAAGGTGTGGATCAACATCTACCCGGACCGCCCCCTCACCAAGAAGCCGGCCGAGACCCGCATGGGCTCCGGCAAGGGTTCCCCAGAGTGGTGGGTGGCCAACGTCAAGCCGGGTCGCGTGATGTTCGAGCTGTCCTTCCCCGATGAGAAGGTCGCGCACGAGGCGCTCACCCGCGCCATGCACAAGCTCCCGATGAAGTGCCGGATCGTTCGGCGCGATGAGGCAGGTGAGAACTGATGTCGGCAGGCACCAAGGTCGGCGAACTGCGCAATCTCGACGACGTCGAGTTGACGTCGAAGTTGCGTGAGGCGAAGGAGGAGCTGTTCAACCTCCGTTTCCAGGGCGCAACGGGGCAGCTCGAGAACCACGGTCGGTTGCGCGCGGTCCGCAAGGACATCGCCCGCATCTACACCATCCTGCGCGAGCGGGAGCTCGGCATCACGCCGGTTGAGATCAACGACGGCACGGCAGGTGTCGCATGAGCGCGAATGAGGCAAGCGTGAACGACACAGCCCGGGGCTACCGCAAGACCCGTGAGGGCCTCGTGGTCAGCGACAAGATGGACAAGACCGTCGTCGTGGCAGTCGAGGATCGCTTCAAGCACCCGCTCTACGGCAAGGTCGTCCGCCGCACGAGCAAGCTCAAGGCTCACGATGAGGCCAACACGGCCGGCATCGGCGACCGCGTGCTGCTCATGGAGACCCGCCCCACGTCAGCAACCAAGCGCTGGCGCGTGGTGGAGATCCTCGAGAAGGCCAAGTAGTCACCCCACAGTTCCGCCAGGCTCTCGCGAGAACCGGCAGACGATCAGGAGAATGAAGTGATTCAGCAGGAGTCGCGACTTCGAGTCGCCGACAACACCGGTGCCAAGGAGGTCCTTGTCATCCGGGTCCTCGGTGGCTCTGGCCGTCGTTACGCGGGCATCGGCGATGTCGTCGTCTGCACCGTCAAGGACGCCATCCCCGGCGGTGGTGTGAAGAAGGGCGAGGTCGTCAAGGCCGTCATCGTCCGGACCAAGAAGGAGCGTCGTCGCCCTGACGGCTCCTACATTCGGTTCGACGAGAACGCCGCCGTCATCCTCAAGGGTGACGGAGAGCCCCGTGGCACCCGCATCTTCGGTCCGGTCGGACGCGAGCTTCGCGAGAAGCGCTTCATGAAGATCATCTCGCTCGCCCCGGAGGTGCTGTAGTCATGGCTCTCAACATTCGCAAGGGCGATCTCGTCCAGGTCATCACGGGCAAGGACCGTGGCGTCAAGGGCAAGGTCATCGAGGTGTACCCCGAGTCTGAGCGCGTCATCGTCGAGGGCGTGAACCGGATCAAGAAGCACACCAAGGTCGGCCAGAACAATCGTGGCGCGAAGACGGGCGGCATCATCACCACCGAGGCCCCCATTCACGTCTCGAACGTGATGATCGTGGATCCGGAGGACGGCCGCCCCACGCGCGTCGGCTACCGCAAGGACAAGGTCGAGAAGCGCCGCAGCGACGGCTCGACCTATGAGGCGGAGCGCAACGTTCGCATCTCCCGTCGCACCGGCAAAGATCTCTAGAAGGCGACTCTGAGGACTGACATGACTGCCACCACTGAGACCACCGCTCCGCGCCTGAAGGCTCGGTACCGCGAGGAGATCGTCCCCGCCCTGCGCGAGGAGTTCGACTTCGCCAACATCATGCAGGTACCAACCCTGACCAAGATCGTGGTCAACATGGGCGTCGGCGATGCTGCCCGCGACTCCAAGCTGATCGAGGGCGCCATCCGCGACCTCACCGACATCACCGGGCAGAAGCCCCAGGTGACGAAGGCACGCAAGTCGATCGCCCAGTTCAAGCTGCGTGAGGGCCAGCCCATCGGCGCTCACGTCACGCTGCGTGGCGACCGCATGTGGGAGTTCCTCGACCGTCTGCTGTCGGTCGCGCTGCCCCGCATCCGTGACTTCCGCGGGCTTTCGCCCAAGCAGTTCGACGGGCGAGGCAACTACACCTTCGGCCTGAACGAGCAGTCCATGTTCCACGAGGTCGACCAAGACAAGATCGACCGGGTACGCGGAATGGACATCACCGTCGTGACGACGGCGCAGAACGATGAGGAAGGCCGCGCCCTGCTTCGCCTTCTCGGATTCCCCTTCAAGGAGGCCTGAGCCACATGGCGAAGAAAGCGCTGATCCAGAAGCAGCAGAAGACCCCGAAGTTCAAGGTTCGCGCATACACGCGGTGCAACAAGTGCGGCCGTCCGCACGCGGTGTACCGCAAGTTCGGCCTGTGCCGAGTGTGCGTTCGTGAGATGGCGCACGCCGGTGAACTGCCGGGCGTGACCAAGAGCAGCTGGTAAACCACGACGCTGAAGGTCCGCGGAAGCGGAAACCGCAGCGAGGAAGGCCGTAGGCCAAGAACATGACGATGACCGACCCGATCGCGGACATGCTTGCGCGACTGCGCAATGCGAACTCCGCGTACCACGATTCTGTGGCCATGCCGCACTCGAAGATCAAGGCGAGCCTCGCCGAGATCCTCCAGCGCGAGGGCTACATCGCTGGCTGGAACGTCGAGGATGCCGAGGTGGGCAAGACGCTCACCCTGAGCCTCAAGTACGGCCCGTCCCGCGAGCGCTCCATCGCCGGCCTGCGCCGTGTGTCGAAGCCGGGCCTTCGCGTGTATGCGAAGAGCACCGCGCTCCCGCGCGTGCTCGGTGGCCTGGGCATCGCGATCCTGTCCACGTCGTCAGGTCTGCTGACCGACCGTCAGGCTGCACAGAAGGGCGTAGGTGGGGAAGTCCTCGCCTACGTCTGGTAGGAGGCAGCCATGTCGCGAATCGGACGTCAGCCCGTGGCCATCCCGTCGGGAGTCACGGCGAGCATCGACGGCCGGGACCTCACGGTCACCGGCCCCAAGGGCACGCTCAGCATGACCATCGTCGAGCCGATCGTCGTCTCGCAGGAGGACGGCAACCTCGTCGTCTCCCGCCCGAACGACGAGCGAGACGCCAAGGCCCGGCACGGGCTCACCCGCACTCTCGTGGCGAACATGGTCACGGGCGTGACCACGGGCTATGAGAAGGGCCTGGAGATCGTCGGCACCGGCTACCGCGTGGCAGCCAAGGGCACGGATCTGGAGTTCCTGCTCGGGTTCAGTCACCCCGTGCTCGTCGCCGCCCCGGAGGGGATCAGCTTCGAGGTCGAGAGCCCGGTCAAGTTCAAGGTCAAGGGCATCGACAAGCAGAAGGTCGGCGAGGTCGCCGCGAACATCCGCAAGATCCGCAAGCCGGAGCCGTACAAGGGCAAGGGCGTGCGGTACGAGGGCGAGGTCGTTCGCCGCAAGGCCGGAAAGGCAGGTAAGTGATGAGTTCCTTCGCCCCGAAGCTGGGCACCCGGACCCGCACTGCCGTCGGTCGTGCCCGTCGTCACCTGCGCGTGCGCAAGAAGGTGTCGGGCACCTCGGCTCGTCCTCGCATGGTTGTCACGCGGTCGGCACGCCACATGGTCGTGCAGGTCGTCGACGACACCCAGGGCGTGACCATCGCATCCGCCTCGACCATGGAGGCGGACCTGCGTGGTGCGTCCCAGGACAAGACGGCCAAGGCCCGCAAGGTGGGTCAGTTGGTTGCGGAGCGCGCCAAGAAGGCAGGCGTGGAGGCTGTGGTCTTCGACCGTGGCGGCAACAAGTACCACGGTCGAGTCGCAGCCGTCGCCGACGGCGCTCGTGAAGCCGGCCTGTCCCTCTAACGACGTACGAACTTCCAGGAAGAGGTAGTCCAGATGTCAGAAACGTCGCGCCGCAGTGGTGGCGGTGGCGATCGCCGGGAGCGGAAGGATCGCGCCCCCCGCGAGGAGAAGTCGCAGTACGTCGAGCGGGTCGTTGCCATCAATCGAGTGGCCAAGGTCGTCAAGGGCGGCCGTCGCTTCAGCTTCACCGCGCTTGTTGTCGTCGGAGACGGCGACGGCATGGTGGGTGTCGGCTACGGCAAGGCCAAAGAGGTGCCAGCCGCGATCGCGAAGGGCGTGGAGGAGGCCAAGAAGCACTTCTTCCGCGTACCGCGCATCCAGGGAACCATCCCGCATCCCATCGTGGGTGAGGCGGCGGCCGGTGTGGTCATGCTGCGTCCGGCCTCCCCGGGTACCGGCGTCATCGCGGGTGGCCCGGTGCGCGCCGTGCTGGAGTGCGCCGGCATCCACGACATCCTCAGCAAGTCGATGGGCTCCGACAACGCCATCAACATCGTTCACGCGACGGTGGCCGCGCTGAAGGGCCTGGAGTCGCCAGAGGCCGTGGCTGCACGTCGTGGTCTGCCCCTCGAGGACGTGGCCCCGGCGGCGCTGCTCAGGGCACGTGCGGAGGCGGGTGCATGATGGCGCGGCTGAAGGTCACCCAGAAGAAGTCCGAGATCGGTGGGACGAGCGTTCAGCGCAACACCCTGCGGTCTCTGGGACTGAAGCGCATCGGCGACACCGTCGTCAAGGAGGACCGCCCGGAGATCCGTGGCATGGTCAACCGCGTCTCGCACCTTGTCGTCGTCGAGGAGGTCGACTGATCATGACTCTCAAGGTTCATCACCTGCGTCCGGCCCCGGGCGCCAAGACCGCCAAGACCCGCAAGGGTCGCGGAGAGGCGTCCAAGGGCAAGACTGCCGGCCGTGGCACCAAGGGAACCAAGGCTCGCTACCAGGTTCCGGCCAACTTCGAGGGTGGGCAGATGCCGCTGCACATGCGGCTGCCCAAGCTCAAGGGCTTCAAGAACCCGGCCAAGGTCGAGTTCCAGGTCGTCAATGTCGCCATGCTGGGTCGACTGTTCCCCGAGGGCGGTGCCGTCGGAGTCGCGGATATGGTCGAGAAGGGCGCCGTCCGCAAGGGCCAGCCGGTGAAGGTCCTCGGCCAGGGCGATATCTCGGTTGCGCTGTCCGTGAGCGCGAATGCGTTCTCGGAGTCGGCGCGCGAGAAGATCGCTGCTGCCGGTGGCTCGGCCACGGTCCTCTAGTACCGTGGAGGACTCCCCCGGGGAGTCCCGACGAGACCGACTGACCCACGGACCAGCAGGAGGCTAAGTGCACATCAGTGCGTTCGGGGCTGCCCTGCGTACCCCGGATCTGCGCAAGAAGATCCTGTTCACTCTGGGTCTTCTCGCGATCTACCGTCTGGGTTCGGTCCTGCCCACTCCCGGAGTGGACTACGCCGCCATTCAGCGGTGTATCGACATCGTCCAGGACAACTCGGTCTACGCACTGATCAACCTGTTCTCCGGTGGCGCGCTCCTGCAGCTGTCCGTATTCGCGCTCGGCATCATGCCGTACATCACCGCGAGCATCATCCTGCAGTTGCTGACGGTGGTCATTCCGCGTCTGGAG
>JBEICA010000445.1:0-1596 GCA_040373665.1 Burkholderiales bacterium
CAGCCTGAAGCTTGGGGGCATGGCGCGGATGCTCGCCCAGCACTGCGAGTTCAAGTCCGGCGCGGACAACCGTCTCGTGCTGGCGGTGGCGGCAGAACATCGTCACCTGCTGGAGCCCGCTTACCGCGAAAAATTCACCACGGTCCTGCAGGAGCGGTTTCCTGGTGTCAGGGTGGAGTTCGAGCTCGGCGCGGAAGGCGACGAGACTCTGGCTGTCCGCGAGGCAAAGGACAAGGAGGCGCGCCAGCGGGGCGCGGTCGAGGCCATCGATTCGGACCCCTTCGTGCGGGCTCTGGTGGACAACTTCGATGCGCGGTTGGTGGATGGTTCGGTCCGTCCGGTCTGACCGGTTTCTTTCAACTGTCGGGAGTCGACCATGATCAACAAGGGACAACTGGCCGGGCTGATGAAGCAGGCCCAGCAGATGCAGGAAAACATGAAGCGCGCCCAGGAGCAGCTCGCGACCATCGAGGTCGAGGGGCAGGCGGGCGCGGGTCTGGTGAAGATCACCATGACCTGTCGGCACGACGTCCGGCGGGTGTCGATCGACGCCAGCCTGATGGGCGACGACAAGGAAATGCTGGAGGATCTGATCGCCGCCGCGATGAACGATGCAGTGCGTCGCGCCGAGGCCACCACGCAGGAAAAGATGGGTGCGCTGACCGGAGCCATGGGTCTGCCCGCCGGCATGAAGCTGCCGTTCTGATGACCGCAGAGATCGTGGTGGCTCCGCGCGGGTGGCGTTCGTGAGGACGCCGTCGAGCCTCCAGGCGCTGATGGACGCGCTGCGTGTCCTGCCCGGGGTTGGACCGAAGTCCGCGCAGCGCATCGCCTACCAGCTGCTGGAGCACGACCGCGACGGGGCACTCAGACTCGCCGTGGCGCTGGGTACCGCCGTGGAACGGGTGCGGCATTGCGAGCGCTGCAACACCTTCTCGGAGGAGGCCGTGTGCGAGGTGTGCTCGTCGCCGCGGCGCGATCCCGCGCTGCTGTGTGTGGTCGAGACCCCGGCCGACCAGTTGCGCATGGAGCAGACCCAGAGCTACGGCGGGCTGTACTACGTGCTGCTGGGGCGGCTGTCGCCGCTCGATGGCATCGGCCCCCGGGAACTGCACCTCGACCGCCTGGTGCGCCGGGCCACCGACGGTCAGGTGAGCGAGGTCATCCTGGCGACCAACTTCACCGCCGAGGGCGAAGCGACGGCGCACTACGTGAGCGAGACCCTGCGGGCACGTGGCCTGACGGTGTCGCGCATTGCGCGCGGGCTGCCGGTGGGAGGCGAACTGGAGTTCGTGGACAGCGGCACGCTGGCCCAGGCTTTCATCGAACGTCGACAGGTGGGGTGAGCGTGGAAAATCGTCGCAAGCCGGCTGCGCGCCGGACACCGGTCCAGGGGGGCTCCGGAACGCGTGGCCCGTCGGGCCCGGGCACGCGGGGGCAGTCCGGGAGCGGGGCGCGTCGCCCATCCGATGCCGGAGGCCGCGAGCAGCGGGGACAGGGTGCAGGTACGTCCGGTACGTCCGGAGGTCGTTCCCCTTCGGTGGCAGGTCCTCCTGCAGCCGCGGCCGCCCCAGGGCGCGGCCCGGGCCGCGGCCG
>JBEICA010000269.1:0-4966 GCA_040373665.1 Burkholderiales bacterium
ACGTCAACTCGCCATTCGGCATCGTGCTCGGCCACAACGGCAACCTCACCAATTCCGAGCAGCTCAAGCGCGATCTGTTCAGGGAGGACCTGCGCCACGTCAACACCAACTCCGATTCGGAGGTGTTGCTCAACGTCCTGGCGCATGAGCTGCAACGCAGCGCCGGCGGGTTCCGCCTCACCCCGGAGTCGATTTTCGCCGCTGTGGCCGGCGTCCATCGGCGCTGCCGGGGCGCCTACGCCGTGGTGGCAAGCATCGCCGGCTACGGCCTGCTGGCTTTCCGCGACCCCTACGGCATCCGTCCCCTGGTGGTGGGGCAGGCCCAGACCGAGCATGGCGTCGATACCATGGTGGCCTCGGAGAGCGTCGCGCTGGACACGCTCGGTTACCGGCTGGTGCGAGATGTCATGCCCGGGGAGGCGATCCTGATCGACTTCGACGGCAATTTTCACTCGCGCCAGTGCGCGGACAATCCGTCGCTCAATCCCTGCATCTTCGAATACGTCTACCTGGCGCGGCCCGATTCCGTGATCGATGGCATCTCGGTGTACGAGACGCGTCTGCGCATGGGCGACAGCCTGGCGGAGAAGATCCGCCGAGACCATGCCGATCTCGACATCGACGTCGTCATCCCCATTCCCGACTCGAGCCGGCCCGCGGCCATGGAGCTGGCCAGCCGGCTGGGCCTGAGCTACCGCGAGGGCTTCATCAAGAACCGCTACATCGGCCGCACCTTCATCATGCCCGGCCAGTCGGTTCGGAAGAAGTCGGTGCGGCAGAAGCTCAACGCCATCGGTCTCGAGTTCCGGGGCAAGAACGTGCTGCTGGTCGATGATTCCATCGTGCGCGGCACCACCAGCCGGGAGATCGTGCAGATGGCGCGCGAGTCCGGGGCCAACAAGGTGTTCTTCGCCTCGGCTTCTCCGCCAGTGCGCTTCCCGAACGTCTACGGCATCGACATGCCGAGCGCCCAGGAGCTCATCGCCAGCGGTCGTGACGACGACGCGATCGCGCGCGAGATCGGCTGCGACCGCCTCATCTACCAGGACCTGGACGCCCTGGTGGCGGCGGTACGCTCGGTCAATCCTTCCGTCACCAATCTCGAGACCTCCTGCTTCAGCGGGCGCTACGTGACAGGCGACGTCACGCCCGAGTACCTGGCCGGCATCGAGGCCCAGCGCAACGACGATTCACTGTCACGGCGCGGCGCGCTCGCCAACACCCAGCTGGACCTCAATCTGGCCACGGCGGGGTGACACGGATCCCGCGGGGAGCTACACTTCAGGCTGTCGTCTCACGGGACGGCCGCGCCGATTTGAGAAACAGCTTGCGGGCGCGCTAGAAATCCGGCTAAAGCGTCGCGGACCCAAACCCGTTCGAGCGCCAGCCGGACGGGTTTTTCATTTTTCCGCGGAGTCATCTGTGACCTTCGACAAACCGTACGATGCCGAGACGCTCGCAGTGCGCAGCGGCATCCACCGGAGTCCCTTCGGCGAGCACGCCGAGGCGCTGTTCCTGACTTCCAGCTTCGTGTTCGACAGCGCTGCCCAGGCGGCCGAACGCTTTGCCGGCAGCGACGACGGCTTCGTCTACTCGCGCTACACCAATCCGACCGTGCGGGCCTTCGAGGAACGTCTGGCAGCGCTCGAGGGTGCCGAGTGTTGTGTCGCGACGGCCTCGGGCATGGCGGCCATTCTCGGCTGCACCCTTGGCCTGCTGCGTTCCGGGGATCACATCGTTGCCTCGCGCAGCCTGTTCGGCGCCACCACCCAGCTGTTCAACAACCTCCTGGCGCGTTTTGGCATCGCCACCACCTACGTCGCCCTCACCGACCCCGGGGCCTGGGCCGATGCGGTGCGGCCCGAGACCCGCCTGTTCTTCGTCGAGACGCCGTCCAACCCGCTCATGGAGGTGGGTGACATCCGGGCCCTGGCCAGGGTGGCGCAGGCCTCGGGTGTTCGTCTCGTGGTGGACAACTGCTTCTGTTCACCGGCGCTGCAGCGACCCCTGGAACTCGGCGCCGACATCGTCATCCATTCCGCCACCAAGTACCTCGACGGGCAGGGCAGGGTGATGGGCGGCGCCGTGCTGGGCCGCAAGGACGTCGTGGCGGAACCGCTCACCGCCTTTCTTCGCAACGCCGGGGCCACGCTGAGTCCCTTCAATGCCTGGGTGATCCTCAAGGGCCTGGAGACGCTGTCCCTGCGCATGCAGGCGCAGTCCGCCAGCGCGCTGACACTGGCTCGCTGGCTCGAGACCCATCCGGCCGTGGCGCGTGTCCACCATCCCGGCCTCGAGTCCCATCCGCAGCATGCGCTGGCCATGTCGCAGCAGCGTGCCGGGGGCGCGGTGGTGTCGTTCGAAGTGCACGGCGGGCGCGAGGCCGCGTGGCGCGTGGTCGACGCGACCCGGATGATCTCCATCACTGCCAATCTCGGGGACACGAAGAGCACCATCACCCACCCGGCGAGTACCACTCATGGCCGCCTCAGTGCCGAGGCGCGTGCGGCCGCCGGCATCGGGGAGGGCTTGCTGCGGATATCGGTGGGACTGGAGTCCGTGGCTGATCTGCAGGCCGATCTGCGCCGGGGACTGGAGCGCGGCTGATGCCTGGCGGCAGTCGCTCTTCCGTCCGGCCCTGCGGCGCGGTCGGTGTCTGGCACGCCGCATTCCCGCGCACCGCCCACCCCGCGATGGTCAGGATGCTGAAAGGCCTGCAGCCTCAGAGCCGGATGCGGGTGCAGCCGGTCTCGTCGACGCGCAAAGCCTCCGGGCCCGTGTCCCAGTCGGACAGCACCCAGCGCTCGCACAGATGTGCATCGAGGTGGTGCTCGTGGCGTGCCGGCCGGTGGGTGTGACCGTGGATGAGCCGTGGATAGCCGTGTTCGCGCAGCACCGCCTCCACGGCGGACTGGGACACGTCCATGATCTCCATGGACTTCGCCTGTTTCTCCCGCTCGCTGGTGGCGCGCACCTCGCCGACCTGGCGGCGTCGCGCCTCCAGGGGCTGGGCGAGGAACTGGCCTTGCACCTCCGGATCGCGCACATGGCGGCGGAAGGCCTGGTAGGCGACATCATCGGTGCACAGCGTGTCACCGTGCATCAGGAGAGTCGGGACGCCGTGCAGGTCCAGCACAGTGGGGTCGCTCAGCAGGCGCATGCCGGCGCTGGCGAGAAAGGCCTCGCCGAGCAGGAAGTCCCGGTTGCCGTGCATCAGATGCACCGGCACACCGTGGTCGGAAAGCCGGCGGAAGGCCGTCGCGACCGCGGCGGCGAAGCCCTCCTCGAGCGCATCGTCGCCCACCCAGAACTCGAACAGGTCTCCAAGCACGAACAGCTGGCGTGCCTGCGCGGCCGGCCCTGCCAGAAAGGCGGTCAGGGTCGCCGCGAGGTCCTGGCGGTCGACGCCGAGGTGCAGATCGCTGATCAGCAGGCTGTGTTGCATGACGATCCGGTCCGGCGGCGGCCGGGCCGGTCTGACTCCAGTGGTGGCGGCAGGACCGGCCGGCGCACCTGCGTGCCTCAGTCGATGACTTCGGCCTTGAGGATCACGACATCGTCGACGGGAACGTCACTGTGCATGCCCTTGCGACCCGTGGTCACCTTGCGGATGCGGTCGACCACGTCCTGACCCTCGGCCACCCGGCCGAACACGCAGTAGCCGTACTCCTGGGGGGTGGGTGCGCGGAAGTCCAGGAAGTCGTTGTCACGCACGTTGATGAAGAACTGGCACGAGGCCGAGTGCGGATCCGGTGTGCGCGCCATCGCGATCGTGTAGGTCTTGTTCTGCAGGCCGTTGTCGGCCTCGTTGCGGATGGGCGCGCGCGTGGGCTTCTGCTGCATCCCGGGCTCGAAGCCGCCGCCCTGGATCATGAAGTTGTCGATCACGCGATGGAAGATGGTGTTGTCGTAGTGGCCAGCCTGGACGTACTCGATGAAATTGGCCACCGTCAGCGGGGCCTTGTCGGCGTCCAGTTCGAGCGTGATGTCGCCCAGGGAGGTGTTCAGTCTGATCATGTCGATTCTCGGGAAGGCGCGACCCGGGCGGCGCGCAGCGCGCCTGCCGGAGCGCAGGGTTTCACTGGCCGCCGATCACGCGGATGTCTTCGATCACCACAGCCTTCCGCGGAACGTCGCTGGGGAAGGGACCGGCCGCGCCGGTGGGCAACTCGGCGATGGCCTGAGCCACCTCCATGCCCTTGGTCACCCGGCCGAACACGCAGTAGCCCCAGCCGCGGCCCGTGGGGGCGGTGTGATCCAGGAAGCCGTTGTCC
The DNA here is from genome assembly GCA_040373665.1 of Burkholderiales bacterium. GTDB lineage: Bacteria > Pseudomonadota > Gammaproteobacteria > Burkholderiales. Next base: position 4,275 of record JBEICA010000269.1, read on the forward strand.
ACCACATTGATGAAGAATTGCGCCGTGGCGGAGTGCGGGTTGTTGGTGCGCGCCATGGCGATGGTGCCGGTCACGTTGCGCAGGCCGTTGTTGGCCTCGTTGCGTACCGGGTCCCGCGTCGGCTTCTGCGCATAGTCGGGGGTGAATCCGCCTCCCTGGATCATGAAGCCGGGAATCACGCGGTGAAAGATCGTGCCCTGGTAGAAGCCGTCCTTCACGTAGCGAAGGAAGTTTTCGACCGTCGCGGGCGCCTTGTCGCCCGCCAGTTCGATGGTCATGGTGCCCAGGTTGGTCTTCATCTCGACCGTCTGCGCCAAGGCGCTGCCGGCGTGGGTCAGGGCGAGCGCGAACAGGGCCGCAAGGGTGCGGAAGGCTTTCATGCGTGGTCTCCGGATGGGGCCGCCGGCGCTGTCAGGCCGCGGTCTCGTGGATGATCTTCCAGCGTCCGTCCTCACGGATCCAGTAGACCCGTTTCTTCATGACGTTGGACAGGTTGCTGCTGCGGTAGTCCTGGGTGAAGGTCGCCACCGCCATGGACGCCTGACCGGGGTACAGGAACAGGCTCATGTTGTCGAAGCGCAGCCGGACCCAGTCCGTGCCGCGGTTGACCTGGCGCTTCTGGGCCGCCCACTCCGCCAGCCCGCCAGTGCCGGAGGAGAAGCCTGCGGCATAGTGCGCCAGGTAGGACTCGG
>JBEICA010000125.1:0-9851 GCA_040373665.1 Burkholderiales bacterium
TGGACGCATCGTCGCGCGCCGAGCGGACGCCGAGGTGGTCCTGCAGTTCGGTGATGACGCTGTCCACGACATCGCCGCCGCCACCGCAGGCGATCCTGCGATGCAGCCGCTCCAGACCGAACGGCTCCCCCTCTGGATTCTCGGCCTCGACCAGACCGTCCGAATGCAGCACGAGTTGCCCGCCATCACCCCATTCCCACACGCCGCATTGGGGCTCGAAAGCGTTTGGCGGAAGAATCCCGAGGGGCAGATGGTCCGACGGCAGTTCCCTGACCACCTCCCCCTGACCGGACAACACGATCCCGCTGGGCATACCGCCATTCCAGAACTCCATGCGCCCCGAAGAGTTGTCCAGGACAACCATCAGGGCTGCCATGTAACGATCGACCGGCAACTGCTGATGCAGGCGATCGTTCATCTCCCTCAGCAGGTCAACCAGCGGCAGCCCCTTGCGCACCATCCCGTAAAACACCTGCAACGCCGGGATCAGGCTCACGGAGGCTGCCAGCCCGTGGCCGGCGGCATCACCGAGAAGGACGTGCAGCCGCCCGTCCGGGCTGCGCGCCACGGCCACCACGTCGCCGCTGAATCTCGCCGATGGCAGAACGCGCCAGCGCAGACTGGGATCCGAGGCACCACCCTGCTGGACCAGATTGCCGATGAGGACCGCCGCCAGTTCCTCCTCCAGCGCCTGCTCATCCTGGAGACGGCGCAACGCTTCGGCCTGGCTCATCAATGCCCGCTGCATTGCGGCAATCCGTTCGAAGGAGGCGATCTTGGCTGCCAGCAGCCGCAGATTCACAGGCTTGGGCAGGAAGTCGTCGGCCCCCGCCTCCAGCCCATGCACGGCCTCGCGAACGTCGTGGACCGAGGACAGGAGGACGATGGGAAACCAGGGGGCGGCAACCTCGGCGCGCATGCGGCGGGTCGCCTCCACGCCGTCCATGCCGGGCATGACCATGTCCATCAGCACCAGATCGGGTCTGGCCTCCAGACAACGCTCGCATGCGGTCGACCCGTCCTCTGCGGTGACGACCTCGTGGCCCTGACCCGCCAGGAAATGCCGCAGCGCATGCAGGGTATCCGGGGAGTCATCCGCCACCAGGATGCGCAGGCTCCCAGGCCGGTCGACGTTTGGGTCTTCCTGCATGGCGATCAATCCAGACGCGCTCGTGCAGCGGCCGAAAACCGCACCTCGTTGCCGGGGCCGAGGTACTCGATATCGGGAAAGCTCAACTGCTTGGCGAGTGCGATGCCGCGGCCGTTGGGCTCGAAGGCGCGCGCCGGATCGAAGCGCTCGAAGGCCCTCCAGTCGAAACCCGCGCCACCGTCACGCAGATGGAAGTGCACCCGATCCGCCTCGCGGCGCACCCGGATCTCCGCGACCTTGCCGGCATTCTCGGGCAGGGCGAGGCGGGTCTCGACCTCCTCCTCCCAGGCACCGCGGCGCAGCAACGCCGACTTCTGTCGGGTGGAGATGCCCAGATTGCCATGTTCCACTGCATTGACCAGGAGTTCCATCAGGCCGAGAGCGGCGCTGTCGCCATCGGCACAGGGGCCGGACAATGATCGTGCCAGCAGGCGCGCCTGCCCCAGGGTACGGAACCGGAACACCCCCTCGACCAGCAGGTCGATGCTTGCCTCCTGGCGCTGCACCTCCAGCACCAGTTGCCGCCAACCCGCGCCGTCGGAAAGCGCGGCACGCACGATGGTGGCAAGCATGTCCCCATCGAAGGGCTTGGTCAGGTAATAGTAGGCACCGTTGCGGATGCCCTCCATCACCTGCTCCTGCGAGGCGGCGGCGGTCTGCATGATGACCGGCAGATACCGGTAGCGCGCATCGGCCTTGAGCTTCTTCAGCAGGGTGAGCCCGTCCATGCCCGGCATCATCCGGTCCAGGATCAGGGTGTCGAACTCCTGGTCGGGCGCCTTCTGCAGCAGGTCCCAGGCTTCCAGGCCGTCGTTGGCAGTGACCAGTTCGCAACCCACCTGCTCCAGATAGGCGGCGATGATCTCGAGGTTGAATGGCTCGTCGTCGACGACGAGCAGTTTCGGCGGCTTGAAATCCATCTTCCTGTCTCCCGCAGGTTGAGTCAATTCGGTGCCGGACGCACGGCAGGCCCCGCATCCTTCACCAGAATGTGGCGCCCGGCAACGCCTCGCCCGCCAGTCTGTTGTCGTGTCCAGAGAGGCGAAGGTCCCGGCGGGCTTGGCCCGGCGACCCGTCACCGCCCTGGAGCGCCCCACCTGCGACGCACCGAACCCTCGCGGAAGCCGCCCGGCTCCGATGTACGCCGGACGCTCAGCCTCGGGCTCACGGGTACCGCATACCCGACCCTTCCTTTTCGACGCATCCGGAGCGGCATTGAGCCGTACCGGTGGCGCCAACCACAAGCCCCGATGCCTGCTCGGGTCCGACCGGGTGGAACACTCGGGCCGGACATTGCAGCGTCGGGGGGCTTGCCCCATAGTGCCGGGTGCGGGAGACAGGCGGCCGCCCCCGCTGGGGAAGGCGCGGCACGGGCCGCACACGCCTTCGCCTACTCCCCGGCCGGCACAGCACGAGAGCCCCTTCATGAATCGCTCGCTTCCTCAGCCCCGCGGGGTGCAAGCCCCGGGCAGCCCGTCCAGACGTCGGATGATCGGCGCAGGTTTGGCGACGGTGTGGCTTCCCTCCCGACACGCATTCGGGGACCCGCTGCTCACCTTCCCGCTGTCCATCCGCGGACACAGGATCAGGGCTGAGCTGGCGGACACGCCGGAGTCCAGGATGACGGGCCTCATGGGTCGGCGCAGCCTGCCTCAGGACACCGGGATGCTGTTCGTGTTCGATCAGCCGGCGCCTCAGGCCATGTGGATGAAGAACACCTATGTCCCGCTGTCGGTGGCCTTCATCACGGCAGACGGACGGATCCTGAACATCGAGGACATGTCCCCCCAGACCGAGGACGTGCACCCGTCCGCCGGCTCGGTGCTCTATGCACTGGAGATGGAAAGAGGATGGTTCGCCCGCAAGGGCATACGCGCCGGCGACCGGGTGGAGGGCATCGCCCGGTTCTCGAAATCGCGCCGCTGAAGAGACGGTTTCGGAGCTGATGTCCGCCGGCATGTGAAAAGCCCCGCACGCAGGCGGGGCTTCGACAGCACTGCTCCGTGCCGGGACACAGCCCGGAAACGGTGTTCAGGCGAAGTTGGCTTCCGCGAAGCTCCAGTTCGCCAGATGCGCCAGGAAGGCCTCGACAAACTTGGGGCGCGCATTGCGGTAGTCGACGTAGTAGGCATGCTCCCAGACGTCAACCGTCAGGAGGGGTTTGTCGCCTCCGGTAAGCGGCGTCGCTGCGTTGCTGGTGTTGACGATGTCGACGCTGCCATCAGCCTTGCGAACCAGCCACGTCCAGCCAGAACCGAAATTGCCGACAGCACTTTTGGTGAAGGCTTCCTTGAAGGCATCGAACGAACCCCATTTCTGCGTGATGGCCGCAGCGAGGGCCCCGCCGGGGACACCACCGCCACCGGGTTTCATGCAGTTCCAGAAAAAGGTGTGGTTCCACACCTGCGCGGCGTTGTTGAAGATGCCGCCGGAGGACTTGCGAACGATGTCCTCGAGGCCGAGTGCTTCGAATTCGGTGCCCTTGATCAGGTTGTTCAGGTTCGTCGCATAGGCCTGATGGTGCTTGCCGTAGTGGAACTCGAAGGTCTCCTTGGACATGTGCGGCGCCAGGGCGTCGACGGCATATGGCAGGCTGGGAAGGGTGTGCTCCACGATGCGCTCCTTGTAGGGACTGCAGGTTCGTTCAGGGCGCGCGAGTATAGCGCAGGGCATTTGTCTTGAACAAACCGGCCACCACCTCTCGACGGCAGGCCTGGCTACCCGTCCACCCTGGCGACGATCGCCGTGGCGTCATTACGCCCCATGTAACCCGCCTGACGTGCCAACGCCTCGCCCACCAGCCACTCGGCCGCGTCGGCCGGCCCCTCCAGACCCGCTGCGGTCAGGATGGCGGCGTCACCAAGCACCTCCCAGACCCCATCCGTCACGAGCAGATAGACGTCACCCGGCAGCACTTCGCCCTCTGCGTAGTCCACCACCAGATGCCCGTCCAGACCGAACGCGCGCTTGGGGATGTGCCGCATGTCATGCCTCGGCCAGAGGTGATCGCGCGTGAGTTGCTGCAACCGTCCGGCGCGCAGACAGTAGATCCGGCAGTCGCCGACATGGGCCACGAACCGACGACCGCCCCGCAGAACGAGTACCGACAGGGTGGCCAGACCGCCGTTGCCCTCGGGATCGCGCATGTTGCGCGCGTGCATCCAGTCGTTGCAGGCCCCCAGCACACGCTCCAGCGCCTGTTTCGGCTGCCAACTGGAAGGTGTGGCGTAGTAGTCGTGCAGCGCGGCGCTCAGGACCACCGCTGCAGCCTGCCCGGCGGCGGCATCCCCGCCAATGCCGCCGGCAACGGCCATCGCCAGACCCTGGCTTTCCAGGCCGTCCGGATCCGGACGGGCGATACCGACCCGGTCGCTGCGCATCCTGCCTTGCACGGCGTGGCTGGCACAGTCGGCCAGCACCTGCAGCCGCGGGCGGCCCGGAAGATTCCAGTGCACCCCCGCCCCGCGTGCCACGATCCGGGCGGCACGCGCCTGCGCTTCGTCCATGTTCGCCATGCTTTCAGTGCCCGCCGTCGGGATGTGAATCAGTCGGGGGGGAGGCCCGATGCCGCGGCCAGACCACGCGATACCCCGCCCTGCAGCCCGCTCTGCAATGCACATGCCATATCCGGCACACGCCGCTGGTGGGCGATGTGCTCAGCCCCCGACGGCAAGGTGCACCAGACCGGGGCGCCGACCACCGGCAACCGCACCCCGGGAGGGCGGCTCATTCGCACAGCGCCTGAAGTACCGCAGCCCATGCACGTGCGAGATTGTCGCGATCGTAACCACCGCCACCGAAGGCCATCAGGCGCCCGCCGCACAACCGGCCGGCGAGCGCCACCAGGGAAGTCGTGGCGGATTCGTGCACCGCCGGTGAGTACCTCAGGTCCGCCAGAGGGTCGCCCAGAAGGCCATCGGCCCCGCACTGAAACAGGACGACCTCTGGGCGGTAGCGCTCGAGATGGGCAAGCACACGGGGCCAGACCTCGAAGAACTCAGCGTCCCCGGCACCCGGCTCGAGCGGAAGGTTCAGCTTCGTCCCCGCAGCCGTGCCACGCCCGGTCTGGTCCGCCCGTCCGGTGCCGGGGAACAGGTGCTCGCCGCTTTCGTGCACGTCGGCAATGATCACATCCGGGTCGTCTTCGAAGGCATCGTACACACCGTCACCATGATGCACATCGATGTCGACATAGCCCACACGGCGCACGCCGTGAACCGTGCGCAGCGTCTCGATGACCACGCCCACATCGTTGTAGACGCAGAAACCCGAGGCGTGACCCCGGGCAGCATGATGAAACCCCCCGATGGGCTGGAACACGCGGCGCTGGCGACCACGCATGATGGCGTCCACACCCCGCAGGGCTGCGCCAACGACGGTCGCCGCAATCTCGTGGATCCCTTGGAATACCGGGGTGGACCCTGCATCCAGATACTTCAAGCCCGCGCGCTCGGCATTCCTGACGCGCGCGATGTGGTCCTGGGTGTGAAATCGGGCGAGTTCCTGGTCTGTGGCGGCCCCCCCATCCGGCAGGAGGTCGACTCGGCGATCCAGCCCGAGCGCCCGCGCATGGGCCAGGAATGCTGCCTGCCTGTCGATCCCCAGGGGATGTCCGGAGGGGAAACCGTAGCGCCCAAGCACATCGCCTACGATCAGACCAGGCGACGCCGGAGACACTGCGCGTACCGTCGGCGCGATGAGAGTGGCAGCGAGCCCCATGCCGGCGAGCAGAACGCGCCGGCGGTCATCCCCCTGAGCTGCGCATCCCTGATGTGGGGCCACCGCGGCCAGCCCGGGGAGGCTCAGCCGATCTTCATCATTCGCAGCGCCGCCTTGAACAGGTCGGACGCTGGATTGGTGAAGGTCTCCAGGATGCTGAAATGGTTGTCGGCAGGGCACGCGACGTCCTCGGCGATCACCGAGGCCCAGCGCTGCCTGATCTCGTCGTGCTGCTGCCGGAACCCCTCGATCTCTCGGCCGCCGACAGCCACATACAGAGGCGCATCGGTCGCCGGCGGCATGAACGCGGGGCTCAGCTTGATCGCGGACTGCTCGGTCAGCCGGACGTCGTTGTTGACGGACGGCACGTTCACGATCGGGGTCAGATCGTAGACGCCACTGATCGACAGCGCTCCCTCGACCGTCTTTTCCGGCAGGTCCGCCCCGTAACGGGGCCATTGGGCAGCCAGCATCATGGCCGCCAGATGGCCGCCGGCGGAATGACCCGCCACGTAGAGGCTGTTGCCCGAGGCACCGTACAGGCTGCCGGTCCGGTAGAGCCACGCTGTGGCCTTCAGCATCTGCTGGACGATCTCCTCCAGCGTGACCGAGGGGCAGAGCGCGTAATTGGGCAAGGCCACCGTGACCCCAAGCTTCACCAGTTCCGTCGCGATGAAGGAATGGTCCCGCTTGTCCAGGGAACGCCAGTAGCCGCCGTGAATGAACATCAGCAGCGCACGACTGCGACCCTCCGCCCGGAAGATGTCGATCTTCTCCATCGGGTGGTCGCCGTAGGGGATGTCCAGATCGCTGTCGAGTTCGTCGCGCGCGCTCTTGGACTGGCGCGTCCAGCGATCGAAATGCTGCGCGTACTCCGGCACCGCCGCCCGGTTGTTGTAACGCCGTTCGAATGCCGCGGTGTAGTCGTCCATGTCAGCGAGATCCCCCCGGAAATGGGCTTGCCGGCAACAGCTCCGCGTCGGCGCCCACTCGCGCCCAAGCCCTCAGAAAGCCGCTATTGAACCCAATTGGGTCCCCTTCTGTCCACTACACCATGCAAAAACCAATGTAAATCATGCACCTGAACACAAGAGACAGCCCCGGAGACACCCGCCCCCGGGCCGACACGGAGATCGAACTTGCCCGCCATCGAAAACCTGCACCACAATCCGGCGATTCCTGACCATTGCACGATGCCGAAAGATGAGTGACACCGACGCCCTGTCCGATTTCGTGGTCAGCACCGACTGGCTCGCCAGCCACCTCCAGGATGACGACGTGGTGGTGCTCGACGCCACGACCCACCTGCTGCCGCGCCCCATGGTTCCGACGCCGGAGGTTCCGTACGATGTGGTGCCGGGTCTGGAAGATTTCGCCAGGGGCCACATCCCGGGAGCCCAGTTCGTGGACCTCGACGGCGAGCTTTCCGATCGCAGCCACCCGCTCCACTTCATGCTGCCGCCGCCGGAGCAGTTCGCAGACGCGATGGCGCGCCTCGGTGTCGGCGACGACACCACCGTGGTCTGCTACGCCACGGCATTCCACTGGTGGGCCACCCGGCTGTGGTGGATGCTGAGGGTCTTCGGCCATCGCCGGGTTGTCGTGCTGGACGGCGGATTCCAGAAATGGGCGGCAGAGGGCCGGCCGGTCGAGACCGGGGATGCGCCCCCCCGGCAGCGGCGAGTGTTCACCGCCCGAATGAATCCCGATCTCGTGGCCGCGAAGCGCGACATGCTGGAGGCCATCGGTCAGCCCGGCACATGCACCGTCAATGCGCTGCGCCCGGAACAGCACGAGGGCGGCGGCACGACGAATTACGGGCGTCCTGGCCACATCTCGGGCAGCGTCAACATCGCGGCAGTGAACATGGTGCGGGCGGACAACACCTTCCGCCCCGTGGATGAGTTGCGCCGGATGCTTGCCGACGCGCTCGCCACCCCTCGCGTGCTGACTTACTGCGGCGGCGGCATTGCGGCCTCGAGCGTCACGATGCTGCTGATGATGCTCGGCCATCAGGACGTGCGCCTGTACGACGCATCCTTGTCGGAATGGGCTCCCGACGCCACGCTCCCCATGAGCGTCTGACACCCCCAGCCAGCAGGGACCCAACATGCTGAACCCATCACACCCACGGTTGTCCATGAGGAGCAGGAGGCCGCCGGCGATCGCCGCCGTCGCCCTACTCCGGGCTTTCCTGCTCATGCTCGGGCTGGTGACCGTGCTGCAGGCCAGAGCCGGCCCGGTCGAGATCGGGCAGCCCGCCCCGGTTCTCAAGGGAACCCTGGTCTCCGGAGACCATTTCGATCTGGCCGACTACCGTGGGAAGGTCGTGCTGGTGAACTTCTACTCCAGCTTCTGCAAGAGTTGCGCTTACGAGATAGGCAACCTCGAGACCTTCCGCGACGACCACAGGGACGAGGGATTCGAGATCCTCATGCTCGGCGTCGACCGCCTGCAGGACAAGTCCAGGGTCGCAAGGATGCTCGGCACCTACAACCTGCAAGGTGCCATGGTGGACGAACTCGAGGAATGCGGCTTCGAGCGCCGCTACCCGACCCCGACCTCGTTCATCATCGACCGCGATGGCGTGGTCCGGGACAAGGCCTCGGGCTCCAAAACCCTGCCCCGATTGCGCGAACTGGTCTCCCCCCATCTCGGGAAGCGCTGACCGTGGCCCTGCTTCGACTGGAGGACTCTCTTCTGCTCGTGGTCGACGTGCAGGAGCGCCTGCATCCCCACATCACGGGCGGAGACGACGTCATGGCGCGTTGTCTTTGGCTGGTGAAGGCGGCCCGCCGTCTCGGGGTACCCGTGCTCGCGTCCGAGCAGTATCCGTCAGGCCTCGGGCCCACCGTAGCACCTCTCGCCGCCGAGCTTCCGGCAGACGGCGTGCGTTCCAAGATCCATTTCTCCTGCGTGGCCGACGGCTGTTTCGAGGGTATCGAAGCCTGGTCGCGCAGGCAGGTGGTGGTGTGCGGCACCGAGGCCCACGTCTGCGTGTTTCAGACCGCCATCGACCTGCTGGCATCGGGACGGCAGGTATGCGTGGTGGCCGACGCGGTCGGCTCCCGCTCAACCGCCAGCGTGGAGACCGCCCTCGCCCGCCTGCGCGATCACGGCGCCGAGATCGTCAATGGTGAGATGGTGGTGTTCGAATGGCTGAGGCGGGCGGGCACCCCGCTGTTCCGGGAGATCAGCCGCGACTTCCTGCGTTGACCCCGCACGCATCCGCCGACACCATGACATTTTCGGCAGGTGGGGATGGTCGATGCAGCGGCGTCACGAGGCTCTGACCCCAGTGCGCGCCGGTCATCAGGACGAGCGGCACCCGCGATTGGCGGCTCCCACACCCGACAAACCCGTTGCGTGTCCGCGTTCACCGGGTCGGTCGGGTGGAATACCCGGCCCCGGATGCTGCAGCCACCCCTGGCCACATCCTTCGCGTCATCCGCCCGCCGGACCAAGGCGGTGAGCATGCGTGCCAATCACACCTTCCCTGACATCATGCAGTCCGTCCGATTTCTCATCGCCATCCTGGTCGCCACCCAGGCATGGTCGGCCGCGGCGCTCGAGGCGGGACAGGCCTGCCGGCCGGCGCGCAACTGGCTCGAGCGCACGCTATGTGGCAACGCGCCCCTGCGGCAGCGGGATGCCGATCTCGATCAGGACTTCCGGCGCCTCCTGGAATCCGCGCCCCGGGTGGCAAGACCTTCACTTGCGGCCGACCAGCGGCAGTGGCGCTCGGCGCTTCGATCCTGTCGACGGCGCAGCCAGCCGCTGTCCTGCCTGCAGGGCAGATTCGAGGGACGGGCGGCCGCGCTGCGCCAGCACCCGGACACCCCGGAGAGCGTCATGGCGCCATCCCTCCCGATGGATGCCGGAGCGGCTGGCATCCTGGCCGGCAATGGCTGGACACGACACCTCGGGCGTTACCTCAAGGCCCTGCAGGCCTGCAAGGAGGAATCTCCGGAACCGATCGCCA
>JBEICA010000228.1:0-5917 GCA_040373665.1 Burkholderiales bacterium
CCAACCGCGCGCAGGCCGAGGGTACGAATCTGGCGGATGTCATCAGCCTCATCCTGCTGGACGCCGAAATGCCGGAAATGGACGGCTACGTGCTCACGCGCCACATCAAGAGCGACCCGCGCTTCGAGAGCATTCCCGTCGTGATGCACTCCTCGCTGTCCTCGGAAGCCAACAAGGCGATGGGGCGCAGCGTGGGCGTCGATGCCTACGTGGCGAAATTCGACCCGGTGGTGCTGGCCGACACGCTGCGCCCCATGCTGACGCGGTGACGCCGTGAAACATCCATCCGGCCCGATCCGGGCATCGACAAACAAACTGCATTCGTTGGAGCGGCACTGATGAGCAAAAACATGAAGTTCCTGGTGGTCGACGATTTCTCGACCATGCGCAGGATCGTACGCAACCTGCTCAAGGAACTCGGCTACACCAACATCGATGAAGCCGAGGACGGCGTCGGCGCCCTGGCCAAACTGCGGGGTGGTGGCTTCGATTTCGTGGTTTCGGACTGGAACATGCCGAACATGACGGGAATCGACATGCTGCGCGCAATCCGCGCCGAAGAGAGCATCAGACACCTGCCCGTGCTCATGGTGACCGCCGAGGCGCGCAAGGAAAACATCATCGAAGCAGCCCAGGCCGGTGCCAGTGGCTACGTGGTCAAGCCGTTCACTGCCGCCACGCTGGAGGAAAAGATCAACAAGATCCTGCAGAAGATCGGGGTTCCGTCATGACCGCGGTGACGCGCGAGGACGAAGAGGACCTCGAGGCGCTGTTCGACAGCATCGTGGCCGGCTCGGCGCAGGCGCCGCAGCCCGCCCCGACCAGCGCTGCGGAACCGCAGGCGTGCGGGGAGCCCTGCGCGGTGATGGTCAACCGGCTGGGGCAACTGACACGCTCCCTCCACGACAGTCTGCGCGAACTGGGTTACGACCGCGACATCGAGGAAGCAGCGCGCGCCATGCCCGACACCCAGGACCGGCTGCGCTACATCGCGTCGATGACCGAGCAGGCGGCGGCCCGCACACTCGAGGCCACCGAGGCGGCTCAGCCGATTCAGAAGAAGCTCGGCGAGAGTGCCTCCGTGCTGTCCCGGGACTGGGACCGCCTGTTCGCAGGGGAATCCTCGGTGGAGGAATTCAAGCGGCTCGCACAGCGTACGCGCGACTTCCTGCGCGAGGTGCCCGCCAAGGCGGATGCCACCGGCCGGCACCTGCAGGACATCATGCTCGCCCAGGACTTCCAGGACCTCACCGGGCAGGTGATCAAGAAGCTGATGGACGTCACCCAGGGCGTGGAGGGGCGGTTGCTCACGCTGTTGCTCGACCAGCTGCCCGCCGAGCGGAAGGAACAGATCGAGGCCAGGGGTCTGGCGGGCCCGGTGATCCGCCACGATGGTGACGATACGGTCGTCACCAACCAGGAACAGGTGGACGAACTGCTCGAGAGCCTCGGCTTCTGAGCGCACCCGGAGACGCAGACATGAGCGATTTCAGTGGCATGCAGGAGCTTCTCGAGGACTTCCTCACCGAGGCTGGCGAGTTGCTCTCGGACGTTGACAACAAGCTGGTGGAACTCGAGAAGCGCCCGAACGATGCCGGGCTGCTCAACGATGTGTTCCGGGGATTCCACACCATCAAGGGCGGGGCAGGATTCCTCAACGTGGACGAACTCGTCGCGCTGTGCCACCTGACGGAGAACCTGTTCGACCGGCTGCGCAACCACGAACTCGCGCTCAGCCCGGAGCTGATGGACGTCATTCTCTCGGCAACCTCCGGCGTGCGCGAGATGTTCGGGCACCTCGAGCGCGGCAGTCGGCCGCCGGCCGCCGACGCGGCACTCCTCGCAGCCCGCCAGCGGGGCCTGCAGGGCAGCCTGTCCGGCACGGACGCGCCGACACCGGCCACCTCGGGCGGCGAACCGGAGTGGGACGATCTGTATGCAGCGGTGGTGGATACTCCGTCGGTCACCGAGGTTTCGCAACCGGTTGCCCGGGGTCCGGTGCGCGAGGTGCAGTCCCGCAGCCCTGGGCGCCGCGCCACCGACCAGCCCGAGGCCGAGGGCGCGCGCGCCGGTCGGCGCGAGAACGACCGGGTGGCCGTATCCCAGGAAACCACCATCCGCATCGACACCAACCGGCTGGATCAGGTGCTCAACCTGTCCGGCGAGATCGGTCTCGCCAAGAACCGGCTGAACTGCCTGCGCACCGACATCCTGGGCGGCAAGACGGACGCCGAGACCCTTCGCGCCCTGGACGAGGCGGTGAGCCACCTCGACCTCCTGGTCGGGGACCTGCAGAACGCGGTGATGAAGACCCGCATGCAGCCCATCGGCCGCCTGTTCCAGAAGTATCCCCGGGTCGCCCGGGACATGTCCCGACAGCTCGGCAAGAAGGTCGAACTCATCCTCGAAGGCGAGGACACCGAACTCGACAAGACGATGATCGAGGAGCTGGGCGACCCGCTCATCCATCTGGTACGCAACGCGGTGGACCACGGCATCGAAACGCCGGAGGAGCGGCTGGCTGCCGGCAAGCCCGAGACAGCCGAGGTCGTTCTGTCCGCGCAGCAGCTCGGCGACCACATCGTTCTTCAGATCCGCGACGACGGCCGTGGCATGCGCCCGGACGCGCTGCGGCAGAAGGCCTTGCAGAAGGGGCTCATCGACGCCGAGACAGCGGCCAACCTGGACGACCGACAGGCCCTGCACCTGATCTTCCTGCCGGGTTTTTCGACCAAGGACGAGGTCAGCAATTTCTCCGGACGCGGCGTCGGCATGGACGTCGTGCGTACCAACATCCAGAAGCTCAACGGCCGCATCGACATCGAATCGGTCTGGGGCCGTGGCAGCACCTTCTCGATCTCGCTGCCGCTCACCCTCGCCATCCTGCCGGTGCTCGTGGTCAAAGCCAATCAGCAATCCTTCGCGCTGCCGCTGGCGCTGGTGCGCGAGATCATCCAGATCCGCCCTCTCGAGGTGCAGGAAGTCGCCGGCCGCGCCACCATGCTGGTCCGCGACGAAGTGCTGGAGATCCGCTCCCTGTCGCGGCTCATCGGCTGGCAGCCCTCCTGCCCGCCGGCGTACGGCGTGCTGCTCAACGCGGCCATCGGCAGCTTCATCCTGGGCGTAGAAGGATTCGTCGGTCGAGACGACGTGGTCATCAAGCCCCTGGAGGACATCAAGCCCAAGGGCATCGCGGGCGCCACGCTTTCGGGCGATGGCTCGGTCGTGCTGGTGCTCGACATGGAGCAGCTGCTGGCCGTGCCGATCCGGGAGACCCGTCGCGAGCTGTTCGAACTGGCCGCCTGATGGCAGGCGGCGCCTTCCTGCAGCGCTCGCCCCTGGTGGGCCCCGATGGACGGCACGCCGGGCAGCTCCTGAGCAGCACCCGCACGGGCGACGCCGCGCCCTTCCAGCCGCTGCTCGCGGCTCTGGACGACGCGGACGATGCCGGCCCGATCCTCTGGCTCGACGGCGGCCGCGCACCCGAGGTCCTGACGGGGACATCGTGGCCCTCCCGGCTGGGGGTGGTGGTGGATGCCGGCGATGAGGCCGGTGCAGACGCTCAGCGTCGGCGTGGCGGGCCGCTGTGCCTGCGACATGACGAGGCCGGGACTGCCGCTCACGAGCCCGACACGGAGGTCTGGTGGTGGCTGGAGGCCGAAAACCTCGCGCGCCGCGCGACACCGCCTGGCCCGCGCAGGATCATCGCCGCAGGCGTTGCGACCCGCGAGCAGTTCGAGGGATCGATACGGCACCCAGGGGTGCATTGCCTGCAGGGTGACTGGTATCTCCGGACGCCGGCCGGGCGGCCTGCGCCGGTGACCCCCGCGCAGTCCACGGTGATGGAGCTCATGGATCTGGCCAGCCGCGAGGCCCCTGCGTCACAGATGGAACGCGCACTGCGCCGCGATGCGACGCTCTCATTCAGGCTGCTGCGCTACATCAACTCCGCCGGTTTCGGCCTGTCATGCGAGATCCAGTCACTGGGCCACGCCGTCGCCATCCTCGGCTACCGGAACCTGTCGCGCTGGCTCGCGCTGCTTCTGGCGGGCACCGGCGGCACTGTCGCTGCTCCGGCGTTGGTGCGGGAGGCGGCCATCCGCGGCCGGCTGGCGGAACTTCTCGGCGAAGCCTTCCTGGATCCGGGAGAGCGGGACAGCCTGTTCATCACCGGGGTGTTCTCCATGCTGCCTTACATCCTGAAGGCCCCGATGTCCGCCATGCTTGCCCAGCTGACACTACCCGGTCATGTCACGGACGCACTGACCGACAGAAGCGGCCTGCACGGCCCGCTGCTGTCGCTGGCCGAGTCCGTGGAAGCACCCGACACGGCGGACCCGGACGGTGCTGCCACCGCGCTCGGGCTGTCGGCAACCCTGGTGAACCGCCTCCACGTGCAAGCGATCACCTGGGCGGAGAAACTCGCCGCGTAGGAAGCGGGGGGCGGCACCACCTGCCGCCCCCCAACGAGGCCGGACTGCGGCTCAGACCTTGTCGAAGCGCAACACACCGCCCACGCAGTCGACCCGGACCTTGTCCTTGACCCCGAAACGGCCCTCCAGGATCTGACGGGCCAGCGGGTTCTCGATGCTGCTCTGGATCGCACGCTTGAGCGGACGGGCGCCGTACACCGGGTCGAACCCGGCCTGGGCGAGTTCGTCCAGGGCCGCATCGGTGACCTCCAGGGCCACCTCCATGCGCGCCAGCCGTGCTTCCAGATGGCGCAACTGGATGCGGGCGATCGACCGGATGTGGCGCTCGTCCAGACCGTGGAACACCACCACCTCGTCGATGCGATTGATGAACTCGGGGCGGAACTGGGTCTTGACCTCCGCCATGACTGCCATTTTCACCACGGCATAGTCGCTTCCGGCCATCTGCTGGATCATCTGGGAGCCGAGATTGGATGTCATCACCACCACGGTGTTGCGGAAGTCGACCGTCCGGCCCTGGCCGTCGGTGAGGCGACCGTCGTCCAGCACCTGCAGCAGCACGTTGAACACGTCGGGATGGGCTTTCTCGATCTCGTCGAGCAGGATCACGGAGTAAGGCTTGCGGCGCACGGCCTCCGTCAGGTAGCCGCCCTCCTCGTAGCCCACGTACCCAGGTGGCGCGCCGATGAGCCGCGCCACCGAGTGCTTCTCCATGAACTCGCTCATGTCGATGCGGATGAGGTGCTCCTGCGAGTCGAACAGGAATTCGGCCAGCGTCTTGCACAACTCGGTCTTGCCCACGCCGGTGGGCCCGAGGAACAGGAAGGAACCGTAGGGCCGGCTCGGGTCCGACAGTCCGGCACGGGAGCGCCGGATCGCATCCGCCACCAGCCGCACCGCCTCGTCCTGACCCACGACGCGCTCGTGCAGACGCTCCTCCATGGCAAGCAACTTGTCGCGCTCGCCCTGCATCATCTTCGACACCGGGATGCCCGTGGCGCGCGACACCACCTCGGCAATCTCCTCGGCGCCCACCTGGGTGCGCAGCAGCCTCGGCTTCTCGGTGCTTTCCTCGGCGTCGGCCTTCACCAGCTGTGCCTCGAGTTGCGGCAGGCGCCCGTACTGCAGTTCCGACATGGTCTGCCAGTCGCCCTTGCGCCGCGCCTCCTCCATCTGGACGCGGATGCGCTCGATCTCTTCCTTGATGTGCTGGGAGCCCTGGACCTGCGCCTTTTCCGCCTTCCAGATCTCCTCCAGGTCGGCGTATTCGCGCTCCAGTCTTGCGATCTCGTCCTCGATGGCCTGCAGGCGGCGCTGCGAGGCCTCGTCCTTCTCCTTGCGAACCGCCTCGCGCTCGATCTTGAGCTGGATGAGCCGGCGGTCGAGCTTGTCCATCGCCTCCGGCTTGGAGTCGATCTCCATCTTGATGCGTGCGGCCGCCTCGTCGATCAGGTCGATGGCCTTGTCGGGCAGGAACCGGTCGG
>JBEICA010000388.1:0-2629 GCA_040373665.1 Burkholderiales bacterium
CCCTGTCCACCAGGCGGCACCGGCGCTCGCCGAGCTGGCCGCCATCGCATGGGACAGCGTCAACGAGTACTTCCCGCCCACGAGCTTCCAGATCTCCACCATCCACGCCGGCACGGGCGCCAACAACGTCATTCCCGGCGAGCTGAAGGTCTCGTTCAATTTCCGCTTCTCCCCGGAGAGCACGGTCGACGGACTTAAGCAGCGGTTGCACGCCGTGCTCGACCGGCACGGTCTGGAATGCGCCATCGCGTGGTCCCTGTCCGGCATGCCCTTCCTGACGCCGCGCGGCCGGCTGGTGGAGGCGGTGAGCGGCGCCATCCGCGACGCCACCGGGGAGCAGTGCGAACTGTCCACCACCGGTGGCACCTCGGACGGGCGCTTCATCGCCACCTGGTGCCCCGAGGTGGTCGAGTTCGGTCCCGTGAACGCCTCGATCCACAAGCTCAACGAGCATGTGCGAATTGCCGATCTCGCACCTCTGTCGAGAGTCTACGAGGGCGTGCTCGAGCGCCTGCTGACAGGGGATGTCCATGTCGCGTCCTGAGTCACGCGCGGGCGCGCAGTTTCCCTACGACGCCGCGGTGGCCGAACTCAGCACCGTGGGAGACCTGCTGCGCTTCGGCATCACCACGCTGTCCCGGCACGAGGTGTTTTTCGGCCACGGATTTCCGGATGCGCGCAGCGAGAGCGCCCAGTTGCTCGCCTGGGCCCTGGGTCTGGCACCCGACGAACTCGGCGACCATCTCCACGCCCGCCTGTTGCGCAGCGAGCGCAAGCAGGTTCTCGACCTGTTCTCGAGACGCGTGTGCGAGCGTGTGCCCGTTCCCTACCTGACGGGCGAGGCCTGGCTCGCCGGGTTCTGTTTCCAGGTCGACCCGCGGGTGCTGATCCCGCGGTCGTTCATCTCGGATCTGCTGGCCGACTCACTGTCGCCCTGGGTGGATGATCCCGGACGCATCGGGCAGGCGCTCGACCTGTGCACGGGCTCCGGCTGCCTGGCCGTTCTGATGGCCAACGCTTTCCCGGAAGCCGCCATCGATGCGGCGGATCTGTCGGCAGATGCACTGGAAGTGGCGCGGGCCAACGTGCTGGCTCACGGCCTGGAGCAGCGCATCCGACTGGTCGAGTCAGATCTCTACGGCGCCCTGGCCGCCCAAACCTACGACCTCATCGTCAGCAATCCGCCTTACGTGAACGCGGCGTCGATGGCTGCGCTCCCACCCGAGTACCGCGGGGAACCCGCACTCGCGCTGGCTGGGGGGGAGGATGGCCTCGACCTCGTCCGTCGCCTGCTGACGGACGCACGGCGCCATCTGGCCCCGGAGGGCATTCTGGTGGTCGAGATCGGGCACAACCGGGCCGCCCTGGAAGCCGCCTATCCGCGGACCCCGTTCACCTGGCTCGAGACACACGCCGGCGACGAGTTCGTTTTCCTGCTCACTCGCGAGCAGTTGCCCTGACGCGACGGGCGTCCTCCACCCGGCGATCGATCAACGACGCCGGGCCGCTGGGCGGCGTCCGCCGGGGCGCGTCGGGCCCTCTGCCGGTGATGGTCGCTTGGTCGGGGATCGTGGCGCCGCCGCAGACCGGGGTCTGTCCGTCGAACGCGGCGCGGCCGCGGATCGCACCGGCACCGGTGGCTCGGCGGTCTCCGGGCCGGCCGGGCGACTCGCGCCTGCCAGCCACTCGAGGACGCTGCGCGTCTGAGCCTCGGTCAGCTCGAGGTGCTGACCGCGCTTGAGGCGCGGCGGCAGGTTGACGATACCGAAGCGCACCCGCATCAGCCGGCTCACCGTGAGCCCGAAATGCTCGAACAGCCGCCGTACCAGACGGTTGCGGCCCTCGCGCACCACGACCCGGTACCAGTGGTTGCTGCCCTGCCCGCCCTGATCCTCGAGCGCCTCCAGCCTGGCCTCGCCGTCGGACAGCGTCACACCGGCAAGCAGGGCCCTGGCCTGTTCCGAGGTCAACTCCCCCATCACCCGCACTGCATACTCGCGCTCCACCTCGAACCGCGGATGGGTCATGCGGTTCGCCAGTTCACCGGAGGTGGTGAAGATGAGAAGACCACAGGTGTTGAAGTCCAGGCGGCCGATGGCCAGCCACTTGCCGCTGCGGATCACCGGCAGGTGGTCGAACACGCTGGGACGGCCATCCGGGTCGTCCCGCGAGACGATCTCGCCCTCCGGCTTGTGATAAACGATCACGCGCGGCAATCGCGGCGAAAGCTTGAAACGCAGCTGCCGGCGGCCGACCTTCACCAGGTCGTCAGGGCTCACGCGCATGCCGAGCGTCGCCGGCTCGCCATTGACCAGCACCTTGCCCGCGGCGATCAATTCCTCCATCTCGCGGCGCGAGCCCAGCCCTGCCTGGGCGAGGACCTTCTGAAGCTTCTGCGACTGACCCTCGCCCGCCGCTCCCGTGGCTGCCGGCCTCGGGGCGGATGGCGCCGCACTGCGACGCCCGGTCGGGATGACCGGTATCCGGGGCGCCGCCGCCTCCTCACCTCTGCGGCCCGGGAGGCGGGCTCCCGGTGCGCGCGGCGCGCTGTCTCGCGCCGGACGAGGGTCGGAGCGCGCCGATGCGCGCCCCTGCCGTCCCGGCGACCCGGCCTCGTCGGTCGCACCGG
>JBEICA010000186.1:0-6849 GCA_040373665.1 Burkholderiales bacterium
CATCGACATCGACATCGGCATCGACATCGGCATCACACTCGCCCCGGCCGCTTCAGTGCGACTCCCGGTGCACGACATGGCGGAAACGACGGTATGAGCATTCTGGTCACGGGCGGTACCAAGGGCATTGGCCTCGCGATCGCGCTGCGCTTCGCGAAACCTGGCACGAAGGTCTTTCTCAATTACCACGGCGACGAGGTCGCGGCAGCGCGCGCCCGGGATGCCGTTGCCCAGGCGGGGGCGCAGCCCTACCTCGTGAAGGCCGACGTGGGCACGCCCGAGGGCGCGCAGGCGGTCCTCGACGAGGTCGCGCGCCACACCGACCGGCTCGATCAGCTCGTGCATTGCGCGGTGCGGGTCGTGGCGCAGCCGACGCTCGCTGTGGACCCGCACGCTTTCACACAGGCTCTCCAGGTGAACGGGACCGCGCTGCTCTACCTGGTGCAGAGCGCCCTGCCGCTGCTGCAGCGAGGCAGCACGGTCTTCTTTCTCAGCAGCCGCGGCGGCCGCATCGTCGTGAAGAACTACGCGGCCGTCGGTGTCGCCAAGGCGTTGGCGGAGAGCCTCGTGCGCTACCTGGCCGTGGAGCTTGCACCGCGTGGCGTTCGCATCAACACCGTGGCCCCTGGCATGGTCGAGACGGATGCTCTGCATGCGGTGTTCGGCGACGAGACGCGCAAGCTGCTGCAGCACTCGGCCGAGCAGAATCCGAGTGGTCGCGGGGTGCGGCACGAGGACTACTGCGCGCTGATCGAGTTCCTGGCCAGCCCTGCAGCCGAAATGATCCAGGGGCAGGTGTTCTTCGTGAACGGCGGTCACAACCTGTCGGCCTGAGCGGCCACGGCATCGCGGCTTCAGGGTCACCGCTCAGATCCTCTCGACCAGCGTGGCGTTCGCCATGCCGCCGCTCTCGCACATGGTCTGAAGGCCCAGGCGCTCGCCGCCCGCCTCGAGCGCCTCGAGCAGGCACGCGAGAAGCCGACCGCCAGACGCGCCCACGGGGTGCCCATAGGCAATGGCACCGCCCAGCGAATTCACGCGTTCGGGCGCCACGGGAAATTCACGCAACCACGCCAGTACCACCGAGGCGAACGCCTCGTTCACCTCGAAGGCCCCGATATCCTCCAGCCGGACTCCGGAGCGGCGAAGCAGCCGGCGTGTCGCCGGCATGATGCCGGTCAACATCATGAGAGGATCGTCACCGTGCACCGCGAAGTGCGTCAGGGCCGCGCGCGGCGCGAGCCCAAGACGCGCAGCGGCCTGCTCCGATACGAGCAGGGCGGCGAACGCCCCGTCGGTCACCTGTGACGAGTTGCCTGCCGTGACGCGCCAGTCGATCTCCGGGAACCGACCGGCACCCGCCGCGTCCACGAAGGCGGGTGCCAGCTCGGCCAGGCGCTCCAGGCTGGTTTCCGGACGGATGCCCTCGTCGTCGCGTACCCAAACGTGGCCAGCCCGGGTCGCGACCGAGACCGGCACGATCTGCCGGGCGAGCCGTCCCCTGGCGGCGGCCTCGGCGGCGCGCTGGTGGCTTGTCAGGGCATAGGCATCCAACGCCGCCCGCGGAAGGCTCCAGCGCGCCGCGATCCGCTCGGCTGCGAGGCCCTGGTGCGGGAGCCCATCCGGGTACCGACGCTGGAATGCCGGGCCGAGGCTGTCCTGGCCGAGGCG
Organism: Burkholderiales bacterium; assembly: GCA_040373665.1. Classification (GTDB taxonomy): domain Bacteria; phylum Pseudomonadota; class Gammaproteobacteria; order Burkholderiales. The sequence goes on from JBEICA010000186.1 coordinate 1,672, forward strand.
GTTGGATTTCATGGACACACGGCTCATGGACTCGACACCCCCAGCCACAACGACGTCGTAGGCGCCGGCGATGATGCCTTGCGCTGCGAAGTCGAGGGCCTGCTGGCCGGAGCCGCACTTGCGATCCAGGGTCACGCCCGGCGTTGTGTCCGGCAACCCCGCCGCCAGCCACGCGTGACGCGCCACATTGGCCGCCTGTTCACCGACCTGGAGCACACACCCGGCGATCACGTCCTCCACTTCGACGGGGTCGATGGCGACGCGGTCGATCAGCGCCCGCAGGACCTGCGCGAACAGATCGACCGGGTGCAGACCCGCGAGGACTCCGTTCGGGCGTCCCTTGCCGAACGGGCTGCGTACGATGTCCACGAGCAGTGCGCGGGTCGCCATGGAGCGCTACCGTTCCAGCGTCAGGTCGAACTGTCCGAGAGCGATACGGAAGCTCCGCGCTTGCGTCAGCCGCATGAGTTCCGCGGCGAAATCAAGCTCTGGGGAGGACAGCATCGGAAACGACCGGCGAACGGGACCCGCCGCACGCATGGCGGCGATGTCCGAGGCTGGCACCAGGGCTCGCAGCAACAAGTCGTCGTCGTCCACGCCACCGTGTGCCCGCCGGATCTCCTCGAGGTCCGGGTTCTCCGGCGGGCGCGCCGCGATCTCCCGATACCGTGGGGCGGCGGCGATACGATCGAGGACCTCCGGCTCGATCGGTGCTACCGGTTGCCCGTAGTAGCCCAGCGCGTACTGGATGACCTCGTCGACGATCACGGACCAGCGCCGGCCGGTCACGATGTTCATGACGGCGGTGACTCCGACAAGCTGGGAGAAGGGAGTCATCATGCCCGGGTAGCCGAGTTCGCGGCGCACGCGGGCCGTCTCCCGCAGGACGTCGTCCAGCCGGTCGGACATGTTGTGCTGCCGCAGCTGGTTCAGCAGTGTTCCCGTCATTCCTCCTGGGATCTGGTGCTCGTAGGCGGACAGATCGAACTCGTTCGGCACGCCCAGGCGCAAGCCGTGCGTCCGGGCAACGCGGGTGAAATGCTCCGACACCTCCGCCAGAAGACCCTGATCGATGCCGTGCGTGTGCCCGAGGAGTTCCAGGTTGCGGAGCATGATCTCCGTCGATGGCATCGACGGCCCGTTCGCGAGCGGGCGGGCGGCGGTGTGCAGGATCGTCACGCCGTGGCGCACTGCCTCGAGATAGGCGAGGGTCGACAGCCCGGTCACGTTGTGGGAGTGAAGTTCGATCGGTTTGCCTCGCCCTGAAGCGCGCACCGCGGCCACGAGCCCCGCGACGCGTTCCGGCTTCAGGCAGCCCGCCGTGTCATAGATGAGCAGGGTATCGACGTCGTCGCTGGCCGCCAGCTCTGCGGCCTTTCGCCCGTAGTACTCGTCCGTGTGCACCGGCGAGAGCGAAAAGTTGATGGCCCCCGCCACTTCGGCACCCGTCTCTTTGGCCACGGCCGCGAGCCGGTGCATCTTGTCGATGTTGAACAGAACGTCGTAGATCCAGAAGCTGCGGATCCCGTGAGCGCACAGACGGCGCACCCAGGTGTCCATGAGGGCGTCCGGCGTGATCGAGAAGGTCACGCAGGCATTGCTGCGCAGGCCCGCGCGGACACGGCTTCGGGGCATCGACGCCGTGAGCAGATCGAGGCCTGCCCAGGGGTCCTCGCGGCAGTACTTGATCAGAACCTCGAAGATGGAACTGCCCGTGCAATCCACCACACGGTAGCCGGCGCGGTCGATGAGCGGCGTGACTGGGAGGGCCATGCCGGCCTGCATCCGCATGCCCCAGAGGGACTGCTGGCCGTCACGTAGCGTCTGGTCGATGAATTCGATGTGTGCCATGGTGTATTCGAAGGGTTCCGGTCACCCGGTGGCCCCGACTGTGATCCTGTGCATGTGTGTCCGGCGGCCGGTCGGCCCCAAGTGCGTTTTCGCTCTTCCGCGTCAGCGGGTGAGGTGCAATCTGAGTCCCTCCTGACGCAATTCCAGGTGTCGGGAAGCCGCTGCCGTCAGCAGCTCTCCGACCTGCTGGAGCTGGGTGCTCGACAGGAGCGGGTAATCCCGGCGGACGGGGCCGGCGCGTTTCATGGCTTCGACATGGTCCTCCGCCACCAGGAATCGAAGGATCAGCTCATCGTCGCTGACATTCCCGTACTGGCGACGGATCTCGGCCAGCGTCGGCTGCGGCGGCTGTGTGCCGCGGATTTCCTTCGCGCGCGGGTGGCTGTCGATGCGGTCCATCACATTGCGGTCAATTTCCTGCACCGGTGCGCCGTAGAACCCATAAGCGTATTGGATGACTTCATCGGGAATGGACGACCAGCGCTTGCCTGTGAGCACGTTCATCACCGCCACCGTCCCCACCAGTTGGGAGAAAGGTGTCGCCATCGGCGGATACCCCAGTTCCCGTCGCACCCGCCCGACTTCCCGCAGCACCTCGTCCAGTCGCTCGGTCTTGCCGTGGTGGGCGAGTTGATTGCGCAGCGTCCCGGTCATGCCGCCCGGGACCTGATGCTCGTAGACCCACAGGTCGTATTCGTTCGGCACCCCCAGCGGGAAGCCAGCCGTCCGGGCGACCCGCTCGAAGTGCTCGGCGACGGGAGCGAGCAGACGCTCGTCGATGTCGGTGGTGTGGCCCATGAGACGCAGGTTGCGCAGCGTCATCTCGATCGAGGGCAGGGATGCGCCGTTGGCGAGCGGCCGGGAACAGGTGTGCAGAATCCCGATGCCCTGAGCCACAGCCTCCAGGTAGACGAGCGGCGCGAGCCCGGTGACGTTGTGCGAGTGCACCTCCACCGGGGTCGTCCCGGCGGCCGCGATCACGGCGGGAACGAGGGTCCTCGTGCGCTCCGGAGTGAGCAGGCCGCCCATGTCGTAGAGAATCAGCCGGGTGACATGTGGGCTCGCCGCGAGTTGTCGTGCCCGATCGGCGTAATACTCATCCGTGTGTGCGGGACTCTGGCAGTACATCAGCGCCAGAACGACCTCCGCTTCGTAGGCGGCTGCCACCGCGGCGAGGCGGTGCAGCTTGTCGAAGTTGCAGTGCAGCGGGTCGTGAATCCAGAAACTGCGCACGCCGTGCTCGCACAGCCGCCTCACCCAGAGGTCCATCAACGCGTCCGGTGTCACCGACATGGTGATGATGCCGTGTGCGCGCATTCCGGCGCGGACCCGCACCCGAGGCATCGACTGGACGATGAGGTCCAGTCCTTCCCATGGGTTCTCCCGCGCGTTGCGCACCATGATCTCGAACATGGAACTGCCGACGAAGTCCACGACCGAGTAGCCGGTCCGGTCGATCAGCGGCGTGACGGGCAAGGCCATGCCCGCCTGCATCCGCATCCCCCAAAGGCTTTGCTGGCCGTCGCGAATCGTCTGGTCGATGATCTCGATGTGCATGGCGTTTCCGGTGAGGTGTCGGGAGAGGTCAGTGGCCAAGGCCGTGCGCCCGGTACGCGGAGTGGAGGCAGTCCATGGGGTCAGGCCCGCTCCAGGCGCAGCCGCAATGCGGCCGAGACGACGTCGAGCCGCCGGGCGGTCGATTCGCTCATGAGGGTGCGGGCCTGCTCCAGTTCGGGATGGCGCAGCATCGGAAAATCGCGCGGCACGGGGCCGGCCGCGCGCATCTTCTCGATGAAGGGGGTGGCGATCAGGTAACGCAGGATCAGTTCGTCGTCGTCGACCCCGCCAAACCGCTGCCGCAATTCCTCCAGAGACGGTTCCGGGGGTGGATTCGAACGGATCTCCGCAGCGCGCGGCGAGGAGAGGATTCGGTCGAGCACCTGCGGGTCGATCGGCGCCACCGGCTGCCCGTAGTAGCCGCAGGCGTACTGGATGACCTCGTCGGGAATGACCCGATAGCGTTGTCCGGTCACTACGTTCATGACGGCGAGCACGCCGACGAGTTGCGAGAACGGCGTCGCCATGCCCGGATAGCCGAGATCCCGGCGCACCGCAGCCACTTCGTGCAGCACTTCGTCGAGACGGTGGGCCATGCCATGCTGCGCGAGCTGGTTCCTGAGGGTTCCGGTCATGCCGCCCGGGACCTGGTGCTCGAACACCCAGAGGTCGTACTCGTTGGGCACACCGAGCGGATAGCCTGCCGCCCGCCCGACGCGCTCGAAGTGCTCTGCAATGGGGGCGAGCAGGCTCCGGTCGAGACGATGACTGTGTCCCGCGAGCTCCAGGTTGCGCAGCGTCATTTCCACCGAGGGCAGTGACGCGCCGTTGGCCAGCGGCCGGGAACAGGTGTGGAGGATGGTGACACCCGCCTCCACGGCCGCCAGGTACGTGAGCGGCGCAATGCCGACCACATTGTGTGAATGCATCTCCAGAGCTTTGCCGCGGGCGTTCGCCTGCACCGCAGGAATCAGCGTCCGCGCGCGCTCGGGCGTGAGCACCCCCGCAGTGTCGTAGAGGATGAGCCGGTCCACGTTCGGGCTGTCGGAACGGGCCCGCGCCTTGGCGGCGTAGAAGTCATCCGTATGCACCGGGCTCAGCGTGTACATGAGAGCCGCCACGACCTCGGCGTCGTACGCCTTGGCGATGGCCGCGAGGCGATGCGTCTTGTCGATGTTCCAGTGCAGGACGTCGTAGATCCAGAAGCTGCGCACCCCGTGCTCGCACAGGCGGCGCACCCAGAGATCCATGAGCGCCTGCGGCGTCACCGACATGGAGATGATGCCCGTGTTGCGCAGCCCCGCACGCACGCGCGTGCGGGGCATGGAACCGACGATGAGATCCAGTCCTTCCCATGGGTCCTCGGCGAAGTCGCGCACAAGGATTTCCATCATCGAACTGCCGACGAAGTCGATCACCTCGTAGCCGACCTGGTCGATGCGGGATGTCACCGGCAGTGCCATGCCGGCGCGCATCCGCATGCCCCAGAGGCTTTGCTGGCCGTCGCGGAGCGTCTGGTCGATGATTTCGACGTGGGCCATGGCGGGAGTCTCAGGCGGCGCGCCGCGATGGCAGGAAGACGTTCTCGAGCCAGCGTGTGCTGACGCGGCCGGCCACGTAGTCGGGGTGGCGCAGCACCTCGCGGTGGAATGCGAGATTCGTCTGGATACCTTCGATCCGGAAGTTATCCACCGCGGCAGTCATCGCCTCGATGGCGCTTGCGCGATCGTCGGCGTGCACCAGCAGCTTCGCGATCATCGAGTCGTAGTA